>JASHQM010000035.1 GCA_030039165.1 Candidatus Sulfotelmatobacter sp.
CTGGGATCGGTGCTGGCCAAGCGCTGGCAATCGGGTATGGACGTATTCAGCGCGACTGGCTGGCAAGTGACCACCGCGGGCGCGACGAACACTTTGTTCGCGTGGCTTGTGGGCGACTTCTCACACGTTGTATGGACAGTTCCGAGCCTCGGCGCAGTCATGTACCTGGTGGTGTGCGGATCGTGGATCGGATATACCGCATATATCTGGCTGCTGGGGCACGTGCCGACGTCGAAAGTGTCGACATACGCATATGTGAATCCTGTGGTGGCCGTGTTTCTGGGCTGGCTCGTTCTGCACGAGCGCGTCGACCGATTCATCGTGATGGGAAGCGTGATTGTGGTGCTGTCGGTCATTCTGGTGACCAGCGCAGAAGTGAAAGAGAAGAAGGCCGCTGAAGCGATTCAGGTAGTAGAAGCGGGGTAAAATTCCTCGTCGCCGTCGGTGGTTGGTTAATAGCTGACGAACGCTCCCAGTCGACTCAACTCTCGCTGCCGCGTGCGCGATTCACTTTCACTTTGACGCTTCTTCTTCCTCCTCGTCTTCTGTGATTACGCCCACAATGCGCCCGCGGATGGCGAACGTTGCCTTGGGGAGGGCTGCGGGTTCGAACGTCACGCGGGCGGGATCCCGTTGCCAAGCCGGGGCCGGGCAGGTGGAATCCGGTGCTGAATCCTTTATTTCTGGAGCGGTTTCCGTGCGAGCTTTTTCGGGTGTCAGCGTTTTTTTCAGAACCGGCTTGCGGCGGCCGATCTGGGCAACAATGGTATACGTTTTCTTGCCGTCATCAGAGACACCGCAATACGCGGCGTAATCGCGATACCAGCTTGCTTCCGAATATGTCGCGTCGAAGTCGGGAAGATTTACGGCGGAGACGTGGCCAGTATAGCGGTCGACGAGCAGCCAGCCTCCGCGCTGCCACTGCCAACGAGGCGCGGAGGCTGGCTCTTGGGGGAGGCTGTCATTCAAGCGAAGAGCACGTTGCACAACAAATAGGCGGTCGGTGACATCGTGTACCGGTCCGAGTGTAAATTCCTTCATCTTTGCATCGACCAGGAGCGGGCGAACTTTAAGCGGCAGATGTTTGTCCTCAGCATTGTCGTGGAGCTGCACCGTCGTCCATCTGCCGAGGGTAATCACGTGAGGCTTGGCGGAGGCGGCGAAGGCTAGCTGTGAAAGTGCCAGCGGCAGGGCCGTAGCAAGACGCAAGTGGTGGCGCGAGATCATATTTCGTGAAACAAGATAATGCTCAGGAACTGAGCCTGTGGAAGGCAAGGTCAGAAATCACAATCAGGCTGTGGAAAACTGGGCCTTCGAGAAACCGACGGTGAGGTTTGGGCCGGCGTCCGGAAAATCTCCCTGGAACGGGTCGCTAGAATATCCCGTCGCCCCTCGGCCCAGAAGATGGCGTCAGCCACAATGACGTATTCACTTGGCGGGATCGAGGAGGCGCGGATCGGCGTGCAGCATAGGGAATTGTACCGAATGGAGTACGTTTTCGAACGTTTCCGCATATCGGTCGTATACCTCGCTTGGTGCGAGCGCCGTGACGCGGTAGTAATCATCCCCCACGCCGAACATCTCCATCACGGCGGAGAAAAGGATTCCGTTTTGGTTCCAACTCACATCCCAGCGCTTACCGGTTAGCCCATCCCGCTTCACCATTTCTTCACCCGCGAGTTTAAAGTCTGTTTGCTTGGAGAAATATGAGTCGAGCGCCTTCAGGTAGAGTTCCATCGGACCCTCGAAACGCTCCTTCGTCAGCATGAACATCGCCGCCGAGTTCGACTTGCCAAACATGACATTCCACGGCTTACTGAATGATCCGGGGTCATCTTTGACCATTTTCCACTCATCGGGTAGAGCAATGCGCATACCCATGGCAACATTGTCGTAGACGTTAGGATCGTGGGTCGTCGTAGTGGCCGTCGTGGCGCCTGCCAAGGCCATCTCATTCTGTGCGACATTTACAGCCTCCTCCGCGCTCAAGAAGACGAAGCGGCAGCTAGGCTCCTCGCTATGGCAGGTCAGCTTCCCGCGCAGTGGCGCCGACACGGCGGAAGACTCTGGGACGAAAACCGGCAGCTTGGCCGCTTGCAATGAGTCAGTGAATTTCCCGAGGGCCTTGTCTCCGCTCAGCCAATGAAACTCTGGCGGTTTCGCACCCGGCGAAATCCGTACAGCGAAGTCTGCGGTGGCACTCAGTCCGCCCACGTTTGCGATAAGCATCACGTTCTTGTTACTCAGGTCCGCGTGCGCTTGCCTGATCTCCCTGTCGAGGTTCCCCGGTACGAGCTTTGTCAGTTGTTTCCTCGCATCTCCCAGGTCGTCCGCATCAGTCTCTGCTCTCGCTTGCAGGTCAGCGGAGGCGACTGCCATCGCGTAGAGTTTGGCCGCGTCCGCTGGTCGGCCCAACTTCTCATAGATATGGCCGAGGTGGTCCCCCACACTCGGATCTGCTAACAGCGACCAGGATGCTTCCACGTAGGACCGGGCAGCGGTGTTGTCGCCGCGCAGGAAATAAATCCAGCCGCGGGTGTCCCAGTATGCCGACATGGAATAGACGTAGCTGAGTTGCTCGGGTGTCAGGTGATCGAGCGGGACGTACTGGAAATGCGTCTTTTCGATGGTCAGGCACGCATCTGACCATTTTTCCGCCATGCTGATCTCGATATTTCGCTTTGCCAAGGCGTAAGCGGCACTATTGAAAATGTCGGGTGCAGAGGAAATGCTCGTCGCCTGCTCCAGTTCGGAGATGCCCTTGGCCTGATTTCCGAGGTCGATATCGCATTCGCCTTCGGCGACCATGCTTCCCGCGTGGTTGGGCGTGAGCAAGAGCCCCTTCTGGAGCTCCGGCATGGCTTCGCCGCACCGGTGCTGATCATGCAACATCATGCCGAGGTTGCGGTGGGAATAGTGGTCGTCGGGGTTGACTACTATTTGCCTGCGGAATTCTGTTGCCGCCTCTTCGTATTTCCCCTGTCGCCAATAGACCAGGCCGAGGTTATTGTAGGCATCTCGCGTGGCGGGATCCTTCTGAATTGCCGTTTCCAATGCCTGCGCAGCGGCGTCCAATTCGTTCATCGCAAGCAGCGCACGCCCCAGCTGGTTCCACGCGTAGCCGCCTTGCGGTTGCATCGAGGTGATCCTGCGCAGCAGGTTCGCCGATGTCGCGTAATCCCCGCGACTGTAGGCCTCGTTAGCGTCGGAGTATAAGTTGCGAATATTCTGAGCGGTCTCTTGTCGTGCTTGCAGGTTCTCGTTTGGAGAAGATTGCTGCGGAGTCGCAGTCAGCCGGAAGTTGACCGACACAGAGAGTTCCACATCAACGGGGTTCCCCTGATATGTGCCAGGGCTGAACTTCCATTGGCCCACCGCTTCCACTGCGGCCTGATCGATGTCCTTCTCGATTCCATTGACTACGTGTACGTCGCTTACCGCCCCGTCCTTGTTTATCGTTAGCTTTAGGACGACGGTCCCTTCCTTACGCTCCTGCCGGGCTTTCTCGGGATAAAAGGGGCTGATTTCGCTCAACGGTTTTGGCGCCGTCGCACAAGGACCTTCGGCCGGAGAAGTCTTTTGTCCGCACACGGGCATCGCAGAAACCGCGTCGACGGAAATGGTGTCCTGCGAGTGAGCCACACTGGCTGCAAACAGGACCAGTAATAAAAAGCGGCACATCACTTTTTTACGCCCCCGACATTGTAGCTCACAAAACATCTGACGGCTCGGCTTAGCGGGATGGGGTGCGCAGTGGTGAGGCTACGCGGCGCTGAAATGCCGGGCAAGGTCTGGGCGATCCTCCAGACGAGGACAGGAACACGCGCCACAGTCACATGCGCGCTGGCGCACACGGCATCGAGGGCATGGATCCCACATCTCTCCGCGCGCGAAAAGCAGGTTCCTCACCGCTCCTTCGTCGCGGTTCGCAATGACATCGTTAATAATTTAAGACGATTTTCTTCCGGTCTACTCGTGCTGCATGACTTCGTCGATGACGGCTTTGCCGCCTTTATCGACGCTGATCACTTTGTGGATGGGAAGATAGCCGGTCATGGTGATGTCGATGATGTAGTTGCCGGGATCGAGCATGAACTCGACGGGAGAAGTTTTATCGAGCATGTGCTCATTAACGGCGACCTGCGCGCCTTTGGGTTGGGTCCTGACGCTGACCGCGCCCATGCCCTGAGCATCCTTGCCGCCGAAGAGTTTCTTGAATTTTCCCGCGGTGCGGATGTCGTCGGCGTTGCCAAGGGCGCGCAGAGCAGGCGTGAAGCTGACCGTCTGGCCGAGGGTGAACTGGGCGGTGGTAGTTTCGTCGATATATCCGGGCTTGCGGACCA
>JASHQM010000036.1 GCA_030039165.1 Candidatus Sulfotelmatobacter sp.
GGCGAGCCCTGATTGCAAACGCACACCCTTCGGAACCGCCCTATCCTGCACGAAGAGATGGAGCAACCGTCGCCCAAAGATGGTCGAGAGGGGTTTACCGATACCCACGGATATCGTGTGCCCGGCCTGCGGAATCTGCGGGTTCCTATCTTGAAAGTTCCTCCCAAATGGTGCTTGCCCATTCGCACGAAATTGCAATGAAACAGTTGAGGTCGTCTTCAGGCTCAATGAGCGATTCCCCCTCCATGTCTTCCAATGTGATTACATATGTAAGCGTGACAGAATTCGGCTGCATTAGAAAACTAGCAAGCCTCCGTGACCATGTTTTATCTTACCCGTATACACGTGTCGAAACATTACGTAAATGACCATCTGCTCCCTTTTCCATAGTCGGCAGTGGGGCAGTCTGATGAGAATGACCCTATTAGGCATACTCCTGTGAACCGATCCCACAAAGAAGTATAAATTTCTACGGAGGCTCGCGAAGGGAAGGATGGCACAAGGGAGAATGTCGTTCAAGCAAACTCCCGACACAGTACTGAAAAAGCGCCCCAATTATTGCGCGGTATGCGGGTGCCGAGCTGGTGGCAGTCTTCCTCACCGGACTGCCAATCAAAATCTTGCCTAACTAATGATCGTCCGGGCCAGGGACGGGTGTGGTTGATGAAATGTTGCCATCGAGCGGTGCCCGGATGGCTTGAAAAC
Organism: Candidatus Sulfotelmatobacter sp.; assembly: GCA_030039165.1. Lineage (GTDB taxonomy): Bacteria > Acidobacteriota > Terriglobia > Terriglobales > Acidobacteriaceae > Sulfotelmatobacter. The sequence continues at coordinate 706 of JASHQM010000036.1, forward strand.
GAGTCGGCCGCCGTCCAAGTCGAAGCAGTCGGAGAGGCGTCAGCAGGCTCAGCGTACGTGTGAGACCGGCGTGGTATCGCACGGGCAATCTCGAAGGCCGGTTTCGAGGGATTCGATAGAGTTCTGTTGGACGGACAGATAAGGATTGTTTGATCTGGCAACCAACGCCACCAGACATCCGCTCTCTGGCCGCCTCACTGCACCGCAAACGTCACGCTCGGCGCTTTTTGCGTGATCCCGTCAGCAGTTCCGCTAACCGTCACAGTATATGTGCCGGCGGAGGTTCCGCTCGGCGGCGGAGTAGTATTGCCACTCCCGCTACCGCTGCCGCATGCGGTAACGAACAGGAACGCGCCCATCAGCACGGCTGCAAAGCATAGGTTTAACAGCTTTCGCTTGTTCAGCTTTCTCAGGCCCGCACCGCTCAACAGCATGGCCGGAATCATCAGCCCAAGCGCAAACCGCATCCCTCCATCATGGTTACCCAGAGGCGCCGCGAAGGCTGATTGGGAACCGGCCGTCGCAATCGTCAATGTTGCAGTGCCGATATTGTTTGTGATCGAGATCGCTCCAAACGAGCATGTCGCGGGCGAGCTTACGGCCGGAGTGATGCTGCAACTCAGCGTAAGCGTCGAAGGATCCAGTCCGCCCGACGGCGTAATCGTGACCGTCGCCTTGGTTGAGGCTCCAGGCGCGACCGTAGAAGGCGATGGGGCGCTGGCTGACAGGCTGAAGTTGGGTGCCACTACCGTGAGATTTATGGATTGCGATGCGCTGTTGAAGTTGTTGTCGCCGCTGTACTCTGCGGAAATCGTGTGCCCGCCAGCAGCTAAGGCGGAAGTGGAGAAGCTGGCGATGCCGCTCGCACTCACAGCCGCGCTGCCCAGCGTACTTGATCCATTGAGGAAGGTAACCGTGCCCGTGGGTGTGCCCGGAGAACCGGAGGTCAAGGTTGCCGTAAAGGTGACGCTCTGATTCAGGTTCGCCGAAGTGGGCGCACTCAATGCCAGACTCGTATTTGCTCTTTGCACCACCTGGCTGATCACAACCGAAGTACTGGCGTCGGAATCGTTGTCGCCGCTGTATAGCGCAGTGATGTTGTTCGTGCCCGTACTCAATGCCGCCGTAGTGAACGTGGCCACTCCACTCGCATTCACTGCCGAACTCCCGAGTGTGGAAGTTCCGTCCATAAACTTCACAGTTCCTGTCGGCATGATTCCGGTCAACGAACTTACCGTGGCCGTAAAGGTAACCGACGCACTCTCGGTCGAAGGATTCAGCGATGAAGTCAGCGCAGTCGTGGTGTTCCCTGCCTGTACCGTCTGGTTCAGAACGCCCGAAGTGCCCGGGTTGAAGTTCCCATCGCCCCCATAAGAGGCGGTGATGTTGTGGGTTCCCACATTCAGCGTGGAAATCGAGAGGGTCGCCACTCCGCTGGCGTTCACTGATGAAGATCCAAGATTCGTGGTCCCATCGAGGAAGCTTACGCTGCCCGTGGGCGGTACTGTCCCGCTCCAGCTCAGCGTAGCTGTGAAGGTCACCGACTGATTGATCGTTGCCGGGTTCTGAGACGAACTCACCGCCGCTCCCGGCGTTCCCTTTTGGACCGTCTGGGTTAACGTGATCGTGTTTGGTTGATAATTGCTGTCACCGGAGTAAACAGCCGACACCGTATCAGTGCCTACCGGCAGGGCGGTAGTAGTCACCGAGGCTTGTCCTGAAACCAGAGTTCCGGACCCCAGCGTTGTGGCACCGTTCATGAGGGTCACGGTTCCGGTCGGCAATATCCCGGTGTTGGTGGTCGCTGATACCGTCGTCGTAAATGTTACGGACTGGCCAAAGCTTGAAGGATTGGCTGAAGACGAAGTGCTGACGACGGTGCCTTGCGCATTCAGCAACACACTGACGGTGTCGCTTCCTCCGGTCGCCACTGCCACATCAGGTTTCCCATCGCCATTGAAGTCCCCAACCACCGCGGCATAAGACAGGTATCCCACACCGAACAAAGTGTAAGGAACGGTGGCGGAGCCGAACGTGCCGTCGCCATTGCCAAGCAGTAAACTTACAACGTTGCCTGCAGAACTTCCCAGGGGCGGCCCGGTAAGCGCCAAGTCCAGCTTGCCATCGCCGTTGAAATCCGCCATCACAATCGAAGAGGGACTTGTGCCAGCCGCATAGGCTTGCACTTTCTGAAATGTGCCATCGCCATTTCCCATGAGAATCTTGACTTGATGTTTGGCAGAGTCAGCGACAGCCAGATCCAGAATCCCATTGCCGCTGAAATTTCCGGTTGTTATTGCTGTTGGATTGCCTCCACTCCCGACGGAGTACGACTTGTAGGTCGACTGATCAAATGTGCCGTCGCCTTTCCCCAATAAAATGCCTACCGTGGGCGGGTTATCTGTCTGGTTCACTACTGCCAGATCGGGGATGTTATCCCCGTTGAAGTCGCCAATGGCAACCGCCACAGGAGTATTACCCACCTGGTAATTCGTGGCCGGATTGAAAGTTGTATCACCATTCCCCAGGAGGACACTGACTGCGTTGCTTAGAGAGTTCGTGACGACCAGGTCCTGGATCCCAACGCCTCTTAAATCGGCAGTTGCCACTGTTGTTGGGCCTCCTTCTACGGCATAGGTAACCAAGGAGGTAAGGGTGCCATTTCCCGCGCCCACCATGACACCGACAGTGTTGGTCGAATAATTCGCCACGGCTACGTCGGCGACATTGTTTCCGAAATTCCCCACCGCGACACCCTGAGGATCAGTCTCTGGACCGGTGGAGAAAACACTGGGCCCTTGGAAGGTCCCATTGCCATTACCCAGAAGGATCGCAATCGTGCCTGGATTGCAGTTCGGATAACCGGGACAACTACTGCTCGTTATCGCCAAGTCTGGAATTCCATCTCCGTTGAAGTCACCGGTCGCAATCGAGTAAGGACTAGGATTTGCTGACGCAGAAGGAACCGTGCCTGCGGGGTAGTCCATGCGGGACTGGAACGTCTCCTGCCCCGTATATACCACCACGCTCACGCTGTTGTCGGCAGAATTGACTACAGCCAAATCTGGGGTAGCAGTTCCATTGAAGTCGCCGGCTACAACAGCCACCGGAAGGTTACCTGTTCCGCAATTGGAGTAGCCCTGGAAAGTGCCGTCGCCAACTCCCCACAACACGGTCACGGTGTTGCCGTTGCTGTCTGCGACCGCCACATCTAGTTTCCCGTCGCCATCAAGGTCAACAATGGCAACCGATGCAGGAGATTCTGCGGTGGCGTATTCGACGTTCCGCTGGAAACCAGTCCCCGTACCCAGCAGCACACTGATCGCGTTATCTTGCTGGTCTGCGACCACGATGTCGGGGATGCCGTCGCCATTAAGGTCGGCAATGGCTATCGAAACGGGATTGTTTCCTGCCGAGAACTCTGTCACTTGAGTCTGAAAAGTGCCGTCGCCGTTCCCCAGCAGGACGCTGACGGTTTGGGATTGATTGATACTGCTGAGGTTGTTGGCAACCGCCAGATCCAAAATTCCGCTGCCCGTGAAATCCCCCACCGCTATTGCATATGGGTTGGCCTGCGTGCTGTAAGCCACCATGCTCTTGAAGCTGAGATTGTTACTGCCACTGTTCAGCAACACTCCCACAGTTGAGTCCGTGACATTTGTCACTACCAAATCGGGATAGCCATCTTGGTTAAAATCCCCGACCGCGATTCCTCGTGGGCCGTTGCCGGTAGCGAAGTCCTTCTTGGATTGGAACGTACCGTTGCCATTGCCGAGCAAAATGCTCACCGTGTTACTGCCCGAATTTGTTATCGCGAGATCCAAATTTCCGTTGTTGATGAAATCGCCCACTGCAATGCCTACGGGTGTACTTCCGGTTGCGTAGTCAACTTTGGGGCTGAAAGTGCCATTACCCTTCCCCAATAAGACACTGACCGTGTTGCTGCTGGCATTGACGATCGCAAGGTCCGGGATTCCGTCACCGTTGAAATCCCCCACCGCTGCAGCTTGAGGGTTTTTGCCGGTCGCATATTGAGGCGCCTCTAGGAATTGAGCCGACTGGGCAAGCAAAGTTCCCGAAAACAGGCAGAACACAATGGTTGAAAGACGGGATCCCAACATGTAACCTCCTCCGGCTGCGCAGAAACGATGCCCACGCTCTCGCGGACATAAGATTGGGGGGAGACACTCGTTCGGGGGAGTCTTTGGCCTTCAGAATCGGGGGAACAGCGTGTGATCTGAAAGCGGGTTGAAAATATCGTTATGCCTAATACCTTGGCAATACCCCATATGGCCTAAACATAGGGACGAAGCCTAAGGGCTCCATGCCGTATGGCCGAAAGAATGCAAGGGCCCGAAGCTCTGTGTTCGGGCCCTACATTGGGCTTGTCGATGGGGGAGAGGGCATCTCACAAGCCCGGGGGAGATGGTGCTTTGCAAGCCATCTTGCTTGCAGAAGAAGCGTCCGTACTACTCTGGGCAGGAATCTGAGCTCCCAGTTGTTGCTCTACGACTTGGCGCAGTGTTGCATAGTCCAAAGCGCCGCTAAGAAAATGGCCATTGATAAAGAAGCTCGGCGTACCGGTGAGCCCCAGGTGCTGTCCCTCTTTGCGGTCTTTGTCCACATTTGTGGCTTCTTCGCCTGAGTCGAGGCACTTATCGAACGCAACTTCATCCATTTTCAGTGCTCTCGCCAGTCCCTTCATCTGATCAATGTCCAGTTCTTTGCGACGGAATAACTCATCGTGAAATTCCCAGAATTTGCCCTGTTTCCCGGCGCAACGGGAAGCTTCCGCAGCTTTTTCGGCCTTTGCGTGCATCGGCAAGGGGAAATCCTTGTAGATAAGATCGATCTTGTCTGCCATGTCAGCCTGCAGCTTCTCCACATCGGCCGCAACCTTCTGGCAATACGGACACTCGTAGTCCGCGAATTCTACCAGTTTAATGGGGGCATTCGCAGGTCCGAGCATTTCCGCGCCTTGGGTGTCCACTTTCGTTGATGGGGGCGCCAACGAAATGTACACGGTAGTCGCGGCGCGTAGTTCCTTGATATATTCCGCGCGTACTCTCTTAGTACGCACATCCCGAATTTTTTCGAGAATTTTATCGCGCACTGCCTCGAAAGGCTGGTCCGTGTCTAATCCCTCGTAGAAAGCCTTCATCTGGTCGTCGGTGGGGTCTTGTACTTTCGATTTAATATCGCGATCAATCAACTGATCTACCGTCAGGTTTTCGCTTTTCGCTTTCTGCTCCAGAAGACGCTTGTCAACAAGATCGTTCAACGCTTTGGTTTCCGCCTGGTAATACGTATAGCGCGCTGACAAAAGCTTCGATGACTCGTCCTGTTCAAGTTCGGCCATGCTTATTTTGACTCCGCCCACCTCCGCCACCGTTTCTGTGGCGTTCTGGGCGACAATAAATCCCGCGCTCGACAGCGCCAGAGCTGCGCTTAATCCGAGTTTTACTAACGTGCTTGAAACAGACATGAGATCTCCCCTCTCATTGATGATTTAGCAAGAAAAATTCAAATCCAGTGTGCGCCAGAAAGCGGATGCCCTCGCCTTCTGGCGAACCGGTTCTCAGATGCGGACCGCAGCCTGTTTAGCCGCAATCCGGAGTTTCCGCGCTACTGAGCCCTAGTCTCCCGAACCGCAGCTGCACTGGCCAGAGCCGCTGCCGTCCAGATTAATCGCGAAGCAGCCGTTCTGGAGTGCTTTGAGTTCAGCGCTGCTCAGCGTGGCATCCTGACTGGCTGTCTCCGTAAGAACATCGTCGTAGCTGGTCTGGATGTGCGTTGCCCAGGCGCGCAGCGTATAGCTCACCGGAGTAATGCCCGTGTACGGCAGGGGGCATGCGCCGCCGGTGGTCTCAGCAGATACGATGCGGATCGACCCACTCGAGGGCGCCGTGCCCGTCAGGGGGTTCGAGTTTAGATTTGTCTCGATGTTGATGGTACGCAGATCGTTGGGCGTGAGCAGGCAGCTGCAGCACTCCGTCTGCTCCTCGGTTGGGTCATACACAAAAATGTCGGCGCAAATGTTGCCACCGCTGTAGCCAGTGTTGGTCAGTTCCAGGGTGGCGAAACCATCGGTCCCGCCATAGTCGAGGAAATAGTCGACCTTCATCGTGTCGGGATACGTAGTAGACGCTGCCAACGCGTATCCGGCACAGAGGCAGACTGCCAGGGTACACACTACTAGTGTTGTGATTCGACGCATTTAGAGTCCTCCTTGGAGTTACGCCCCCGAGCGTAGGGGAGGGATCGCCCGGTTTGCTGGCGCAGGGCATACTCTATATGAAATCCTTGTCTCGACAATCTCCAAGGGCACTACTCCAATCGGACTAATACCGGCATAGGTTTACCGGCTCTTCCCGCATGGGCGCACGGGGTGCTCTAAGGGGTCTCTATGTCTAGAAAAAAAGAAGACAGGTATGTTTCGCTAGCTGGGCCGATTACCATCGGGAAATCATCGTGTTTCCCGACACAGAAAAGGCAGGTTTTGACTGGCGGATGCTTCTCGCCAATTCTTGAGGCCGTCCATAGCCGAATATCGGCTGTGGACGGCCTCAAGCTGGAAACGCTTTAGTCTCCCGAACCGCAAGTGCAAACGCCAGAGCCGCTGCCGTCCAAGTTAATCGCGAAGCAGCCGTTCTCGAGAGCGCTAAGTTCCGCGCTGCTCAAAGTAGCATCCTGGCTGGCTGTCTCGGTAAGGACATCGTCGTAGCTCGTTTGGATGTGCGTTACCCAAGCGCGCAGAGTCGTGCTTTCCGGCGTGACTTGCGTGTAGGGCAGTGGGCACTGGTTTGACTTGGTCGGCTCCGCAGAGACGATGCGAATTGTGCCGCTCACCTCCGACGTGCCGATGAGTGGGTTGGAGTTCAGATTTGTGTAGATGTTGATGGTACGCAAATCGTTGGGCGTAAGCAGGCAGCTGCAGCACTCCGTCTGCTCCTCGGTTGGGTCATACACGTAAATGTCGGCGCAAATGTTGCCGCCGCTGTACCCGGTGTTGGTCAGCTCCAGAGTAGCGTAATCGCCATAGTCTAGAAAATAATCGACCTTCATCGAGTCGGTATATGGCCCACTGGCGAAGGCGGACCCGGCACAGAGACAAACCGCCAGGGTACACACTACCAGGGTTGTGATTCGACGCATTGAGATCCCTCCTTAGTTGTTATCCCGCCGAGCGAAGGGGAGGAGCCGCCCAGCTTGATGGCGCAGCGCCTACTTTATAGAAAATCCCGGCCGCGACAATCTCCAAGAGCACTACTCCAATGGAATTAGTACCGGCATGAACGATCGGATCCGACGGATACTTCGCCTAGGCGCTCCAAAAACTTCTGTGGAAGGAAAAGAACTGCGGGTGGAGGTTCGCGGCGCAAAGCTGAAGCGTTTACCATCGCGAAATCCTGGCGTTTCCCGGCCAAGCAGGGCCAGATTTACTGCGTAATCCCCTGGTGAACTTCTTGAGGCCGTTCCACAGCCGATACTGGGCTGTGGACGGTCTCAAGCTGGAAACGCTTTAGTCTCCGGTACCGCAGCTGCACTGGCCATGGCCGCTGCCGTCCAGATTAATCGCGAAGCAGCCGTTCTGGAGTGCTTGCAGTTCGGCGCTGCTCAGCGTGGCATCCTGACTGGCTGTCTCCGTAAGAACATCGTCGTAGCTGGTCTGGATGTGCGTTGCCCAAGCGCGCAGCGTATAGCTCACCGGAGTGATACCCGTGTACGGCAGAGGGCATGCGCCGCCGGTGGTCTGAGCAGATACGATGCGGATCGACCCACTCGAGGGTGAGGTGCCCGTCAGGGGGTTCGAGTTTAGATTTGTCTCGATGTTGATGGTACGCAGATCGTTGGGCGTGAGCAGGCAGCTGCAGCACTCCGTCTGCTCTTCCTGAGGATCGTACACAAAAATGTCGGCGCAAATGTTGCCACCGCTGTAGCCAGTGTTGGTCAGTTCCAGAGTGGCGTAGGGATCAGCGGAGCCAACGACACAGCCGCCATAATCGAGGAAGTAGTCGACCTTCATCGTGTCGGGATACGTGGTAGACGCTGCCAACGCGGACCCGGCACAGAGGCAGACTGCCAGAAGACACACTACTAGGGTTGTGATTCGACGCATTTGAATTCCTCCTTAGATTGACGCCGCCGAGCACGGGGGGGAGGAATTGCCCGGTTTTGATGGCGCACGGGCTACTTTATCGGAAATCACTCCCTCGACAATCTCCAAGGGCACTACTCCAATCGAATTAAGTACAGCCGAGTTCCTCGGAACGCTTACCGTTGGCCACCCGGGCGCTCCAATTGCTTCTTGTAGAGGAAACTAAGATTTAAAACTTAAAGAAGGGCAGATGAAAGTTCGCTTTCGCGAGACTCAACAGAATAGCGAAAAGTGCACCTCCCAGTGACAGAGGCGGATCTCACTGGTGGGCGGCGCCGCGGGAGAACAATCCTTGAGGCCGTTCCACAGCCGGGTTTCGGCTGTGGACGGTCTCATGCCGGAAACGCTTTAATCTCCCGAACCGCAGCTGCACTGGCCGGAGCCGCTGCCGTCGAGGTGAATCGCGTAACAGCCGTTCTGGAGCGCTTTGAGTTCGGCGCTGCTCAGAGTGGCATCCTGGCTGGCTGCCTCGGTCAGCACGTAGTCGTCGCTCGTCTGGATGTGCGTTGCCCAGGCGCGCAGCGTATAGCTCACTGGCGTGATGCCCGTGTAAGGCAGCGGACAGGAGCCGCCCGTGGTCTCAGCAGATACGATGCGGATGTTTCCGCTCGAGGGCACATTGCCCGTGAGTGGATTCGAGTTTAGATCTGTGACAACGCTGATGGTACGCAGATCGTTGGGCGTGAGCAGGCAGCTGCAGCACTCCGTCTGCTCCTCGGTTGGGTCATACACAAAAATATCGGCGCAAATGTTGCCACCACTGTAGCCAGTGTTGGTTAGTTCCAGGGTTGCGTAATACTCGCCCCCGCCATAGTCAAGGAAGTAGTCGACCTTCATCGTGTCGGGGTACGGCCCGCTGGCGAAGGCAGACCCCGCACAGAGGCAGACTGCTAAAATACAAACCACCAGAAACGTGATTCGACGCATCTCTATTCCTCCTACACGTACGCCTCCGAGCACAGGGGGAGGAATTGCCCGGTTTTGCTGGCGTACAGCGAACTCTATAGGAAAATACAATACAGGCAACCCCCAAGAGCATTAATCCAATTGCACTAAGCTGCATCTTGAGGGCGAAGATAAATATTTAGGCTGTCCCCGGCACTACCCGATGCTCTCGCAAACTTTGCCGGCGCAAAGCCATCGGTCTGAGTATCGATCGGATGCTGATCTAACCGGGTTCGACAGGGCTCTTGTTTCTGAATTTGATAGTTGGTATCTTCTCCAATTCGGGGAGCTGCTCATGGGTATAACGAAACGCACGGTCATTCGCTGTCTTTTGCTTTTTCTCTTATCACCCGCTTTTTCGCAGGCGCCCTCCGCCAAGAGTCCATCTCCAAAACAACCGGAGATTACAAAATCGCACGGATCAATGAAGGTCCTTGTCAATGGTCCTCGCCCGCTAGCTCAAGCGCTTGACGCCCTCACGCAGGAGTATAGCTGGGTGGTCAGTTATGAGGATCCCCGGTTTACTTCCAAAACAGAGCTGAGAGTATCCAAGCAAGGGGAACAAACTCTTCCAGCAGGCGGCCAGTTCAGCTTTCAGTTTCGAGCCAAGAAGCCGGACGAGGAAAAGGTTCTGCAACTCGCTGTCGACAGCTACAACAAGAGCAACAACCCTGGACAATTCACATTGAAAAAGGTAGGCCCGGATATGTTCGTCGCGGTCGGCTCGGCAGCCCGAGACGACAAAGGTGAATGGCTGAAAGAGGATGCCATACTCGATGCGCCAGTCACCATTCCTGCTGGTAATAGAAGCGTCTCGGAAACCCTAAGTCTGATATGCCATGCCATTGCCGAAAAAAAGGGCGTCGACGTAAATATCGGGATCACCCCAAAGAGGATACTGGACAGCACACAGGTTCAGCTCGGCGGCGGTGCAGCTCCCGCCCGCGACTTGGTGCTGCAAGCATTGGCGTCAACTAATGGCCATTTGTACTGGCGGCTTCTTTTTGATCCAAACTCGAAAGCGTATTGGCTGGATGTACATCATTTACGCAGTCCGAGCAGCGGCGACCATCCTCCAAAGCGCGGAACCCGCCGCGAAAACTCAACGCCCGATGCCGGCACGGGCAGCGAACCTTTGTCTATGGTGCTTGAAAAATCCCCGCCTCCGGGCGTCTGAAATTTGCCCGGGATCAGAGTCGGGATCCGTGCCATGGCGCACATGGGAGCTCTTCGCTCACAACAACCCTGCACAATGTAATGAGTGGGATACGACCAGCTTTGCGGCGTTCAGGCGGGCAGATTATTTTGTGCTGGCCAAGTGGCGGCTAAGAGCATTAACCCGATCGCACTAATACCGGTGGGAACCGCCGTTGCCGTTGGTTTCCAGGCCGAGGCCAGCCTTCCAGCCCACGATTTTTCCGATGATTCCCGAACGAGTGGAGACATTCAGTTTGACCATCACCAGGCGGATGAAAGCCTTAACCGTATTGGGGCTGATCTTCATGCGCTCGGCGATTTCTTTGCTGGTCAGGCCTTCGAGCAAATATTTCACCGTTTCCTGTTCGCGCACGGTCAAACCAAAGCGCTCGGAAAGCTCCGCGATGGTAATCGCCTCATTGCTGGCTCTTTCCAGCATGAGGACAAGCCATCCCGGAGAAGGCGCTGAGGCGTGCTTCTGATGGTTGCCGTTCCCGTTGCCGTTTACTCGCTCCAAAATCTCCAGCGGAAATGACCGGCAAGAATAGGTTCGTTTGGCCGAACGAAATTCGTTCATCACCCGAAAAGGCGGTCGCTTTTCCACGAAAATGGAACGGACTTTATTGGACAGCCAGGCCTCGGGACGCTGTACCTTTTCCGGAACGTCCGGGAACGTAAGGATGCGAACCGCCTCAGTATTCGAGCCGACTACACTCAAGGAGGCGTCCACAACAATCAGACCAGGCCGAGCTGGCGCAGTATGCACTTTGCTGTCCCCTTTTCTCGAGACGGACGCAAGTTAAAATCGTCGCGACAAAATTAATTACGGAGCCCCAGGAACGACTCAAACAGATATAGCAAACCCACAGTGTGTTCGATTGCGCAGCGACCGTTCTTCGTTCTCGCAATGCGAGAAACAATTCCCCGGGGGCGGGATCGGTTTATGGCAACCAATACTCGCCTGTGCCCAGAGAAAAACGGCAAATGTTCCTTGGGGGAGTTGGAAACAAGCGAATCTGTCCGTACACGGCGTACGGGGAAGAGAGCGACCCTATGGTGACACAAGATTAGGACTTGTCAAGCTCTAATCTTCGGAATAGCCCATCGTCATTAGCCCAAATGGGCTAATTTCATATTGTAAGCAGCCCCCTGTCGGCAGGCGCGAGTTTTCCTAGGCTTACGGCTGGTCCGGCGCACATTGTGAAATACCATGCAGATAACCGGCAAAAAGGCGGGAATCATCCGCAAACGACGCTGGGCCGGTTCGTCGGTTCTAAATGGATCGCCCTGCGAGTGCGATGCTTCCGCTTTTTCTGCGTCTCCGCCTGAGCGGAAGACTGAACGATCACCTCTTTGTGGGGCGCGATATCGGCATCTACGGAATGATAGTGAAAAAGCGGTTCGCGTTGCGTAAGTCGCGCCGTGTTTTCCGGGATGTCGTCTGCGCGGCTAGGATTTTGATTGCGCTCACAGGGACACCCGAATTACATAGATCCAGCGCTCAGCTCAGGGTGACAAGGCACATGCTGGCCGCACCATATCCGCCATACTTACTGAATCAACGGGCCTCCGTTGCCGTTGGCTTCTTCTTCTGGCGCGATCACAACTGCTGCGGCTACGCGGTCGCCTGGCTCCATTTGCAGCAGGCGCACGCCTTGTGCGTTGCGGCCGGATTCGCGGATGGTCTTTGAATCCATGCGAATGATTTTGCCGTACTGGCTGATCAGCATGACCTGCGAGTCTTCATCGACAAGGGCTATGCTGACAACTTTGCCAACCCGCTCGGTTGTCTTCAGATTAATGACGCCTTTGCCTCCGCGATTAGTGAGGCGGTATTCGTCGGCGGGAGTGCGCTTGCCGAAGCCGTTCTCGGTTACGGAGAGGATTAGGTTGCCGGCGGCGGTCAAGTCGGCGGCTTCTACTTCCGCAGCGTCCTCGGCCGTCTTCACAGGCGCTGCGCCGGGTTTCGGCGTAACCGTCATGCCGACGACATAATCGCCCTTTTCCAAATCAACTCCCCAGACTCCATAGGCGGCGCGGCCCATGGGCCTGACGTGGCTTTCGTCGAAGCGGATGGCCATGCCTTCGTGCGTAGCGAGGAAAACGATCTGGTTGCCGTCGGT
>JASHQM010000037.1 GCA_030039165.1 Candidatus Sulfotelmatobacter sp.
ACGCAACGAAAGTCATCCAATCAAAGTTACTCCAATAACGCCTACCGGCAAGAGGCTACAAACTGTCGAATCGTCGGCGTTGTTCGAAGGCGATGAACGCGGGCCAGGGTTCATAACGCCGCTGGCATTGGTTGTAACAGAGGAAGGTCTGTACTGGTTTGAGGTAGAGCTTGAGGGTCAACTGTTAACAAGAATCCCGCTGAGGATGCAGTATCAACGTGTTCAAATGTCACCGTTGCACCCCCCGACCCCGCCGCCGCAGCGGTGAAGAATGCGAGGATGACTTGACCTTCGGAGACTGGCATCTCTTTTACGACCACTGTTACCGCCGGAGCGTTGATTAGTGCTTTTAGTACATTGGAAAACTCGGCGGCATTGGCTACGCCAGCCGTCATTGCGGCCAATAATCCTTCGAGCTCATTGGCAAGTTGAATTGCTTCGTCATCGCCGGTTTGGTCAATGTCGTAGAACAATTCGGCGAACGAATGTGAGAACGCGGTTAAATCATTCGTCTGAAGATAAGTTTTAACGAGTGTAACAACATCATTTTTCGTGATCATGGCGAACCTCCCTGACAAACCAAAGCATGTTCCTGATTGCAGCCAGACCATGCTTGACAATCTCTATAATCAACACGACTTCGACAGCATTCTCTCGCAATGCGATCCGAAACCAATCATCCCGTTCCGTCGCCGTAAGCCTGAAGATACGTTCCATTCAGAACTTGCTGAATACGAAGAAGGCACTCGATATCGCGACCGCGGTACACCACCAAGCACCATTGCGACCATCTTCTGGTACACGGATATCTTCGGCAACAAACGCAGAAGCATTCGCTCACTTCGCATCGGCGACACGGTTTACGACGCACTCGTTCGCTAACGCGCGATTATACTCGAACTAAAGTTACCGTCAATGCAGCACACGTATAAACTTTCTGTGAAAGCGAACGGCGCAATTCCTGTGGGCGGGCTTTAACCATTCTCACATATAGTCGTGCTCTAGCGACAGTGATCGTTTCACACTACGGACAGTGTACTGAAGACATCCACTGATTAGAGTCTTTTAACCCCTACAAGGTTTCTCACTGTGACATTCCGGGCGCGGGAATTCAGGGACTTTTTTTGCCGCAAGCACTTCCTGAATGATGCGCGACGGGTAGCGTTTGCCGACAGCTTTCACGCAAGCCGCTAGAAATGGATGTGGCGTTTCCTTCTCTCGATAGGCGTCGTAACGTCGCCCGACTCGCTTACCTGTCGCGTTCTCATAGATCGGCACTAGCGCAGTGATGTAGGCGCGCATTGCCACTCTGCGAACGCGCCCCCTCGATTTGTGGCGTCTTCGCTCGAACTTCAGCGCCAGCTTCCCGCTGCGACGGTCGATTAGCTCGATGTCCTTGAATTTCGATTCGTTCGCGTCATACTCCCGCAGGTACTTTCGCGCAGCCGCTTGCACCTGATTCAGCACGCGAGCTAGAGACACGCCTTTTCGGAGGGGCAGCGCCGCCGCAATACGCCGCCTCTGATAATCGCCCAGCCGCCAGTCGGATAGCTTCATCTTGTGCCCCCGAACTGATTCGCTGCGGCGCGCAAAGCCTCTTGGCTTGCGTGCGCATAGCGTGCCGTGGTCGAGGGCTGTGTGTGCCCGAGCAGACGACCGACCAGATGCAGACTGACTCCCTTGTTGACCAGCTCGCTGGCGAACGTGTGACGTAGGTCATGCAATCGGACTGTGGGCTTATAGCGCGTGATCTTACGGCGCTTGCCCTGGCGCTCGACAGCTTGCGCCAGACCTGCCGCGCGTAGCACCTGCACCCACGGTCGCCGTATTGTGACGCGAGCATCACCGTCCGCACCGGGAAACAGTGGCCCGCTTTTCTTCGGCCCAAGTCTTTTGAGCAGGGCGATCGCTTTGTCAGAAAGCGGTAGATTCTCTGTGCGGCGCTGCTTTGTGGCGTGACTGGGTTTGACCCACACGCCGCGCTTTAGATCGAATTGACTCCAATCCGCTTGCAGCGCTTCGCCCTCGCGTGAACCAGTCAGCAAGAGCAAGCGAATGACATCGGCGGCGCGTTGGTCGCTATATTCATCCAGCGCTTTGTTGAGACGCCCCTGTTCTTCCGCCGTCAGCCAGCGCTGATTCGGTTCTTCGGGAAAACGCAGGCGCTTAGCAATTCCCTTCTTTAGCGGGCTTGCATCTAGTAGATCCCACTCTACCGCCTTCGCAAACATATGCGAGAGCAACGAGAGCACGCGATTGGCGCGGTAAGGCGTGGCTCTGAGGTCCCGATGTATAGCTTCGATGTCTCGCTGCCTGATCGCTTTGAGCAGAACTGGCCCCCACTGTGGACGAAGTCTTTTGATGTTGCTGTCGTCGTTGCGTAAGCTGGTCGGTCGTTTGTGGCTCTCGGCGTATTTGAGATATTGCTTGGCCAAGTCTTCAAATGTCGGCTCCGAATCGAGCTGGCGTCTTTGCTCTCGTGGATCGTCGCCCTTGTCCACTCCCACAGCCAGCTCTTTAGCCCGTTCTCGCGCGGCAGTCGCGCTCCATGCTGGATAGCGCCCGATCTTGAATCGCCGTCTCTTCTTATGCAGCGAGTAATTCAGAACGAATGCAATGGAGCCGCCGGAATTGATGCGTACACCGAAGCCGGGAACTTTGTCGTCCCATTCGATGTGCTGCCCGTTCGCGGGTGGCTTGAGCTTCTTGACGAATTCCTCAGTGATCTTCCCAGTGACTCTCGACATAGCGCCCTCCTGTCAACAATTTGTCAACACTTACAGGTGTATTGTACTACGTCGAGCGTCAGTCAATGTCGGGCGAAATCTCAATATGTCATTGATAAATAGGTAGTTATACTGTAAGTGTCTTTTTCGTCAATCAGATGCGTAACTTAGATATTGTGACTCTGGATCAGCATATCGGGGTTCGAATCCCTGGGGGGCAGCCAAAACAAATCATTGCCTCCAGAGTACGCTCGCAGGGGACCCTGCTTTATTTGAAGGTGCAGCGATGATTCCTCAGTTGTGAACTGAGCCGCGCTGCCCGTGTTGCAAACGTTAACTGACTCCGCTTTAGGCTGTCATCCTTTCACAGCGGAGCGGATTTTAGGATTTCCCGCGACCATTCCTTTCAACTCTGCGTCGGTCTCGACCAGCTCCAAAACTTTTCTCGTCATTTTCTCGTCGATGTCCGGCGCTTGGCGGATTTCCACCGGATAGCGGACGAGCAGTTCGAGTCCGGCATCGGCGAATTGCAAGCGGGCTTCGGGGCGAGGAACGTCTATCTGGATGTCAACCCTGCGTTCGATACTCGCGTGCTGGCGATCGATATGGGTCTTGTATTGCGAATAGACGGAGTTGACGGTGGCAACCAGTTTTTCCTGCGCGGCTTTATGGTTGCCGTTGGGGGCGATCGTGATGGCGACTTCATGCCAGGCATACTCAGTTCCGGGAATCTGCTTGAACAGCGGCGTTCCAGCCTGGAAGAGAACGGAGTTGGAGAAGACCACGATGCGACCAGTGGGGTAGAAGTCGAGGCCGGTGCCGGCAAGTTCCATGAGGTAGAGGCGGACGAGGCCGATATCGACGACATCGCCCGTGATTCCGGCTACGCTGATGCGGTCGCCGACGCTGATGCCATAACGGCCAATGATGAAGAAATAGGCAGCCACGGACAGAATAATAGCCTGCAAGGCGACAGCAATGCCAGCGGTAATGAATCCGCCAAACGTGGCGAGCGAGCTGAATTCGCTCACGAAGCCGAGAATCAGCACAATGACAAAGAGGAAGCCGATAACGATGCGGCGCATTACCAGGAACTGGCGGCGACGGCGAGGGTCACCGATGTAGCGGAAGCTGATGCGGCGCCAGATTTCGGAAAGGATAAGGATGATGGCAAGAGCGATAACGATTCCGACTATGCGAACCATTAGAGAGCGCAAAACAAATTTCGATTCACGAGTGATCGAGTTGCGCCACTCGTCAAGGTTGGTTCGGCTATCGTTGAGGACGATCGTCTCCTGGCTAAGCGGCAGCATCGCGTCGGAGAGCTGCTTGAAGCGCTGCGTGAGTTCCTGAAATTGCTGGCGTTCGGTCTGAATCTGTTGGGGAGTAGTGGCGTTTTGCTGATTGCCAAGCGCCTGACTTTCCTGAATGGTTGCTCGTAAAGCCGCACGAAGCGGATTGCGCAGGCGGTCACCGACATCCCGAAGAGTGTCGGTTTCGCTGGCGATTTGCTCAATCTGACGTTCCACGCTCATATAGTCGTAGAGGGTCATCGTTTCGCTGATCAGGCCTCCCGAGTTGGAGAGCGCTGTTCTGTTTTGCGCGGGTGCGGGCGTTGCTTTTTGCGGGTTCGCAGAAGAGCCCAAGACCTCAGGAATCGACTTGGCGAGCTGGTTGATGCTGCCCTCAAGGCCGCCTGAAGTCTCATTGCTGGTTTCGATGAACTTCGACATCTTCTGAAGGGCATCGAGCAGGGCCTTTTGCAGATCCAGTTGTCCCTGGAGCGCGTCGCGCTGAGAAAGCAGAGTTTCTTTTCTGGACGCAGGTGTTTTTGAGATTCGGGCGCTCAGGGATTCAACTTGTGACTGGAGCTGCGTGATCTGCGAGGAAGTTTTGGCCTCCATTCCCGCTAGATTCTGCTGTTGAGTGTTGTCTGGGGACTGAGTTACGCCACTGGCTTTCTGCTGCTCGGAGATCAGCAGGCTTTCTGCCTTGGCTGATTGGAAAGCGAGACGGACGGCCTCACCGCTGAGATCGCGGGTGTTGTCCTGGTAGATGGTGTCACTGGGCAGTCCCACAGAGCGAATGCCGGTAGTGGCATGGCGGTACCAACTGATAACCTCGTTCAGATGGTGCAAAACCGCGTTACCATCCAATTGCAGCGGAGGCAAAAGGTTCTCTCCGGGTTGCGCCGGTGGCTGGGGGGAGGGTCGCGAAGATGAAGGCTGTTTGGATGCCTGCGCCCACGAACCCGCAGTTACCAGTAAGAACAAGGCCAGCGTTGCCAGTGTTCGGACAAGGTCGGTGCTCAAAAGCGATAGCTGTTGCGGCGGTCGATTCAGTTTCATCGGGAGTTGGATGTTTTTCCTGATTAGCTGTTGCCTGAGGATTCGTTAGTTCAACTCGGCAGGCAGTGTCTCTCGCCTTGCACTATCAACCTACCAGATTTTGGTGGACGATTGCGTAACCGACGAAGTTGTCTGTGGCATGAGCACATGGCCGCCGAGGCGCCGGAGGACGGCAGAAGAGCGTGCACTCCGGCGGTTAGCCAGCCAGAAGCGCGACACCTGCGGCTACGAGGACGGCTGCAATCCAGCGGCGGCGATCAACCTTTTCGTGAAGAAATATCTTTGCTGCAATCGCGTTGCCGATGAATGTAAGGGAAGCGGCGGCGGGAGCGACAAGGCTCACGTCTCCCCACGAAAGGGCAAACAGCAGACTGAAAAAAGCAACTGCCATGGCGCTGATGGCAAGGAGAAAATTGGGGCTGCTGAGCGTTCGCCGGATGACGGTGAACAAGCCGGCCTGGCGCCACAATTTGCCCACGTCGCCCACTTGTTTCATGGCCCGGGAGATGAGAACGTCCCCGATAACGGAGGTTAGAACGATAGCGATGATACCGAACCACGTGTACAGAGATTTCATGATGGATAACAATGTACGACTGAAAG
Organism: Candidatus Sulfotelmatobacter sp.; assembly: GCA_030039165.1. Taxonomy (GTDB): domain Bacteria; phylum Acidobacteriota; class Terriglobia; order Terriglobales; family Acidobacteriaceae; genus Sulfotelmatobacter. The sequence continues at coordinate 5,678 of JASHQM010000037.1, forward strand.
TGAGTTCAGGGTCATGGTTGAACTCGCGGGGCTGGCGCGTCGATGCGGGTAGGGCCGGCGCCCTCGCCATGGAGTTCAGGTTTTTGATGTGTGGTAATCTCTGGTCCGCCGGCAACAAATCCCACCCCGCCGGTGATAAGCGTAATGCCCAGCCAGCGCGACGGGCTGACGTGCTCGTGCAGAACGAACATGGCGATTAGAGCGAGCAACACATAACCAAGCGAAGTTGCGGGAAGAACATAGGTCAGGTCGGCCCAAGAAAGGGCCGTAGTGTACGCGGCGAAAAATGCCAGCAGAAGAAGAATTCCGGCAGCGACCCAGGGATTGAGGATGGCTGGGACAATGCTAAGCAAGTGATGAGTAGAGATGCTGCCGATTTGTTTCATGCCGTGGGAGAGCATGGCATCTCCAGCCGAGGCGAAGAGCGTGACACCGGCGAGGATGAGGTATTTGCGGGGGGTCACTTAGGGTCATCTTCACCACAGAGACACATGGAAAACGTTTCAGTTCTGAACGCAGGTGACATGTTCCGCGTGCTACGCCTTCGCCGGCTCGGCTGCGGCTTCCCCTTCACCTTCGTGCTTCTTGACCATCTTGTTTCGTTGGGCGCGCAGCTTCATGAACGTCTTGGCCTCACGATAGAGCCGCTTGCGCTCGCTGCTATCGAATGCCGCTTTCTTCAGGATACGGAAGACAGCTTTGGGGCGGAAATAATATTCGTCGTAGAAACGATGCACTGACGCCAGAATCTCATCAGCGGGCAGACCGGGATATTGAATGTGGGCAAGCTGGTGCCCGCCCTCGTCGACCATTTTGTTGCTTCCGACAATAAATCCGTTCTTTACGGCATAGTCATAAAGTTCGGTGCCGGGATAGGCGTGAGCTACGGAAACCTGGATGGTTTCGACATCGAGTTCCTTGGCGAATTTAATGGTGTTGTTGATGGTCTCGCGGGTTTCGCCGGGCAAGCCCATGATGAAGTCGCCGTGGATGACGAGTCCAAGCTTGTGGCAGTCTTTGGTGAACTGGCGGGCGCGCTCAATAGTGGCGCCTTTCTTGATGTTCTTGAGAATTTGCGGATCGCCCGATTCGTACCCCACAATCAGCAGGCGGCAGCCGGCTTCTTTCATGGCCTTGAGCGTTTCATAATCGGTGGTGACGCGTGAGGTGCAGGACCAGGTAAGTCCGAGCGGCTTCAGCTTGGCGCAGAGTTCGATCGTGCGAGCCTTCTGAATGTTAAACGTGTCGTCGTCGAAGAAGAATTCCTTTACCTCCGGCCAATACTGCTTCACCCTCGACATTTCGGCTGCCACATCGTCGGTCGAGCGCTTGCGCCAGGGATGCCCGCTCAGCGTTTGCGGCCACAAACAGAAAGTACACTGCGCCGGACAGCCGCGGGTCGTGTAGAGCGAAACATAGGGATGCAGCAGGAAGGGCACGTTGTAACGTGTGACATCGAGGTCGCGCTTGTAAACGTCAGTCACGTGGGGCAGGGAATCGAGATCCTGAATTGGCGAGGCATCAGGATTGTGGACGATTTTGCCATCCTTCAAATAGGAGACGCCCAGAATTTTTTCCAGGGGCTTTCCATTGGCGTAATCGACGACGGCGTTGTCGAACTCCCGGCGGGTTACGAAATCGATGGCGGAGCAGTCACGCAGGGATTTTTCCGGCAGAACGCTGACGTGCGGCCCGACGAAAGCGATCTTAATCCTTGGATTGGCGGCCTTGATGGCTTGGGCCAGCCCAATATCGCCGGGGAAGCCGGGAGTGCTGGTGAACAGCACCAGGAACTCATACTCCTTAGCAATTTCGATAGTCTGTTGGGCCGAAATATAGTGCGGAGGGGCATCGAGCAGACGGGCACCCTCGAGCATTCCGGCGGGATAAGCCAGCCAGACTGGATACCAGTAACTCTCGATTTCGCGCGTGGCCGGCCAGCGGGAGCCAGCGCCCCCATCGAAGTTCTCAAAAGAGGGCGGGTTCAGGAACAGCGTTTTTAGAGGCATAGTTGAGGTGACACTATATTTTAACATTCGGCAGCGTTGAGGGGCAGCCGATCGTATTTATGGAGGTTCGGGGTTCAGTTGAAGAAGCATTTCTATCTCGTTCCCAGCGCCCAGCTTTCAATTTGACCTTCGGCCCGCAGCAGTTCGACCTGGCTGCGCTCCAGTTCGAAGGTGACATCCTGGAGAGCGATAAAGCGCTCGTTCGCCTGGGTTCGGGCGGCGTCCAGATCGTGTAGGTTTGCGGTTGAGCTTTCCATTCGAGTACGCACGGCAGCCACGTTTTTCTGGGCGATTTCGTATTCCAGATCGGCTACGTCGCGAGCGGCCTGCATTTGAGTCACGGAGCGCTGAAGCCGAAGAGTATCTTCCGAAGCCTTGTCGCGCGTCTGTTCGGCCTGTTTTGTGGCTTTCAAAGCCTCCGCTTTGGCCTCTTGGATTTTGGCATGTTGGGCGATGTTTAGAAACGGCAGGCGGATGGCGACACCGACAGTGACGTTGTTAGGCTGGAAACCTTTCGCATAGTAGCGTTCGTAGTTATTAAAGGACGCGAGATTGGCATATTGCGAAGCAAAATCGATGCTTGGCCACAAGCCCTTGCGCTCGCCCACATAGCGGAGAAATTGCGCTCGGGCATGTTCAACCGCGGACTGGACGGCAGGACTACCATCGGCGGTTTTGTCCGGGGAACCCTCTTCCGCCTGAGATGTAGGCAGAGCGGGGATTGAGTCGGGATCGATTTCGACCGAGCCAATAGGGAGGCCTGTAAGCTTGGAAAGGTGTTCGCGGACGACATCCGCCGAGCCAGTGGCTTCGGTAATTCGGAGTTTCACCCTCGCTACCGAAAGGCGTGCCTTGGTTTCGTCCAACTCGCTGTCGATGCCTTCTTTGACGCGCTCGGAGACGGCGGCCTGAGTCTCTTCTTCCGCGCTTTCCGCCTCATGCAGATTGCTCAGGCGGCGCTCCCATTTCGCTAACTCGGCATAACTGAGCACGGTATCTTCGATCACCTGATTGCGCTGGTCCTGCAGGCTCAGTGCGCCGGAGCTAATGTCGGCGCGAGCGGCACGCACGAAATTCATGAGGGCCGTATTGAAAACGGCAGATTGAGCTGTCACGTTGATCAAAGAAGGCGCGGCCCCCTCGAGGCTGAGGGGAAAACCGTCCGAATACCCGATTCCTGCGCCCAAGTTCAGTTGCGGAATATAGTTATTGCGCAACTCGCGGTAAACAGCGGAGAGGCGGTCCTGGTCGGCCGCGGCCACGGCTGCGCCGTTGGCATGTTTGAGGGCGAGATCGACCATTTGGCGCAATGGAACTGGCTGGGCGGCCGCGAAAACAGGCAGCACGATCAGCAGGATTTCACTCAAAGCTTGCCGCGCAGTCTTGCGCACACAGCCATCAACCCACGGTTTTGATCTCATCGCATTCCTCGCAAACTTAGTGTGACGATTCTACGGACAATTCTGTACCGTAGAGAATGATAACGAGGGATACCGCAGGCAAGGGGGAATCGGAAGGTGGCTCGCGTTTAACGGTGCGAAAGAATCAATGGTTCTGGGAGGCACGGGTGCAGCGGTGTGCCTACCAGAACCAGAAAAAGCGGCCTTCAGGCGAAAGAAACGTGACGGCCAGCGCTAGTGTGACATTCCGCCGCCGCTACACGTTTTGGAAATATGTCTCACGGAACTCACCTGCAGCGTCTGCTGGCCAGAATTGGATGCCATGCCTCCACTATTTTCCCCACTGGGCGCTGCCGATGAAGTCGAAACCGTGCCGGTAACCTTTACCGTGTGGCCGACATGCTCGCTTAGCTTGGAGCTGTCGCCCATAAGTTGATACATCGTTCCGTCTTTGGCCGTCAGCATGTAGTTGCCGTTGGAGTTGCTCAGGCAGCCCTCGACAGTCTGTTTGGCAGCCGCATTCCCATTCGACGTTTGGGATTGCGCCTGGTAAGTGGTATTAGCCTGGCCCGAGTTAGTAGAACTTGTTTGGGCTGGAGCGTTTTGGGCCAGTGCCCAGGATGTGCCCAGCAGCAAAACCGAGAACAGCAGTAAACGTCGCATTGCGCACCTCGCATTGAATTTCGATTCGAGTGGCGCACCTTGTTACACAATCGACTCTCAAAGAACTTAAAGCGGTGCCAGAGTTCTTTAATAGTTCGGCCTTGTGCCGATTGTCGTTCTAGAATGAATTCATGCCAATACAGACTTCTATGGAGCATCTCGTACGGTGTTTCTTTGCGGTCCGTGGGCCTTCAGGGCGGCCTGATCCCGGCGCGATTTCGGCAAGGCCAGAGACGCGATGGAGCGCAGTGCGTACCGCGGGCAAGACGAGCGTTTTGATTATCTTAGCCAGCACAGCGCTGTTTTGTTCTGCTCAGCAGTCCGCGAAAAACACAAACGCGCGCCCCAACGAAGCGCTGGCGGCACGCGGAAGATACATCGTCGAAGGCGTGGCCAGATGCGAGCAGTGCCATACTCCACGTGACGCTTCGGGAAATCCGGATAGCAGCCAGAAGCTGGAAGGGGCGCCCGTCTGGCTAAAGTCTGCGGAGCTGACCGAAAACTGGCCAACGCAAGCACCGCGGCTGGCGGGGAACCCTCCGGGAACCGATGAGGAAATGGTCAGGCTGCTAACCACTGGGGTGTGGAAGGACGGGAAATACCTACGCCAGCCCATGCCGCAATTCCGTATGACAAGCGAGGACGCGGAGGCGGTAGTAGCTTATCTAAAGTCGCTGAGTCCAGGCACGAAATAAAAGCTACAACGGTGGTCTCCCGTCCTCGTCAGCCTGTTGCGGCCTGTGATCAACCTGCAACCCTGCTCAACCCTTCTTGCGCGGGACGGAAGCTGTGGGCCATTGCCAGGGCTTCCCGATATTGCTCAGCTGCGGCATTGCGATCGCCTTGCCTCTCCAGCAACTCACCTAACAGACAATGAGCTTTGAACGCGGGTACTTCTTCATCGGTCTGCGAGTCGAGGTAGCGCTCCAGAAGGCGGGCGGCGAGCGGGTAGTCGCGACCGACGCGCAGCAAAATGCTGGCGCCATCCACCAGAGCAGCGGGGTGATCGAGGGGGCGCGACGCCAGGGTTGTCAAAGCCTGCTCCATCTCGTCATAGCGGTTGGCGCGGCGGTAGAAGCCGGCTAGATTAAGCCAGGCCCTCGCACCACCGTGGCTGGCTTCGACTGCCGCTTGATATTCGCGCTCCGCGGTCACACTGTCCTTCTCTTTTTCAGCGATGCGCGCCCTTACCCAATCGGCGGCGGCGGGATTTAGACGGGCTATGATTTCCGCCTGAGTTCGGGCCTTGTCCTTGCCGCCACCTACAATGCCGGGCGCTTCCACATAGAACTCCGCCAGGTCCGTGCGAGCCTCCCAATTATTGGGATCGAGCTGAACCGCGCGTTCAAATTCGCCGCGGACTTTTTTTGCCAGTCCGGCAGCGCTCAGGAAACCTGCGTGGTCGGCTTTTTCGCCGTAGATGCGACCGAGCCAAAGATGGTACATGCTGTCATCAGGCGCAAGGGAAACGGACTTTTCGCAGTTTGGGATTCCCGCATCCCACTCTCCCAGCTCGAAGTAGGCGCGGCAGAGCAGGTTGTAGTTTTCCGCTGTCGGAGCGCTGCGAATCTGCTGGACAAGCGATTGAACGGCTTCATCGGCGCGGCCCGAGGCCAGAAGATGCTCCGCCGACTCCGCCTTCATCCTAAGCGGTGAGATCAACAATAAAACCGTGAATAAGAATAAGCTAAAGAACTTCATTGTCGTTGTTAATCACTATCGTCATTAAGGAACTACCGGATTAAGGAACCACCTGTACTCGGGCTCCATCCGTCAACGGTCTGGGATCAGTCGAGGTTAGCGCAACTACGGCATTCTCTGAAAGACCGGAAGTAACTTCCACTTGCGTGAGATTCTGCAAAGAGACTCCGACCGGACGGTGCTCGAGCTTGCCATCAACTACTTCATAGACGTAGGGCGTCGTATCGTCCATGCGGACGGCCTCGCGCGAAACGGTTAACACCCCGCTATGTTCGGCAGTGACGATAGTCACTCCTACATTCACATTGGGCAGCAGGCGCAGATCGTGATTGTCAACGGTACAGGTGACTTCACCGACATTGCGCGAACTGCGCAGCTTGACGGTAGAAGGGACAGTACTGACTACACCATTCCAGATGCGAGAAGGCAAAGCGTCCCAGGTGACCTCGATCTTCTGACCAATGGCCAATCGGCCTATATCGGGTTCGTCCACAAAAGTGCGTACCAGCATCCTGGAAAGATCGCCTTCCTGCAGGAGCATGTCTCCAGTCTGGACGTAGGCGCCCTGCTTGACCGGAACCGCGTAAACGACGCCATCGAAAGGGGCGCGCACGCTGGACTTGCGGAGCGCGTCTTCAGCAGCATCATAGGCAGCCTGCGCTTCCGCCGCCTGGGCCTGCACCCTGGCAACCTCCGGCTGCGAATAGCGGTCTTTTTGTTTTTGCTGCAACAGAGTGTAATCGGCCTGGGCGCGTTCTACATTATCCTCGGCCTGTTTGACTTCACCGTCAGAGGCAGCGCCTTGCTGTTGAAGGCGTTTGAGCGCCTGAAGATTGCGCTGAGCGGTGTCGAGTGTAGTGCGTCCCTTGGCCAGTTGCGAATCGAGGGTAAGCATCTCTTCACGCGTGCCGCCGATCTTGAGTTCCGACTGCTCAGCCTGCGCGGCTTTGATCTGGGCTTGGGCACGCGCTGCCTGGCTGCGAAGATCGGCATCATCCAGCTGCAGCAATAACTGCCCCTGCCGCACATGATCGCCCTCCTTTACCAGCAGCCGTTTGACTGTAGTTGCGGCGGGGGAGTGGGCCTCGAAATTGCGAATGGGCTCAATCTTGCCATTGGTAGAAATCAAACTGCGTATCGGTCCGCGCGCCACCGTAGTCGTACGAACCTTCAGCGGTCCAGGACGAGTAAAAACAGGTATGACCGCCAGAACCGCGAGGATTCCCACGGTAACCCACGTTCGGGGCTTACGCAACGCAGGGCGACCATTCGAATTGTGATTCGCGGGCAAGGTGTTTTCTTTCAGCGCGCGGCGAGGACAACTGCAAGAATTAATTTACCACCGAGGTAGGTCCGGGAGAATGCCACACGCTTAACCCATTACCGAGTTAGATGCTGGGTCGTGAAGGCGGATGCGGTAAGTGTTAGATGCCTGTAAAAATGTACAAGCCGGTGCCTCGTGTTTCCAGCCGCTACAATACTCCCATGCCCAAACCACGACGCTACACGCCTGAGCACGCTGCTGCAGGCCTGGACGCCAAATTTCCCGAGATCGAAACCTGGCCAAACCAGTTTCCGGGATATGAGATTGTGATCGATGATCCGGAGTTTACCTCGGTGTGTCCGAAGACGGGGCTGCCCGATTTCGGCGCCATCACACTTCGCTACGAGCCGCACAAAGTGTGTCTCGAGCTGAAGTCGTACAAAGAATATTTGCAAGCGTATCGCAATCTGGGAATCTTTCAGGAGAACGTTGTGAACCGCATTTTGAAAGATGTCGTGCGCTGGGCAAAACCGGCGTGGGCCGAAGTAAAAGGCGAGTTCCGGCCGCGCGGCGGAATTTCTACCACAATTGTGGCGCGATGGCCGCGCGGGAAAATGCTGGTTCATCGTAACAATCCATAAATCGGGCGCATGCTATATTCGCTCGACCCGTGTCTTCCGGAAAACTCTATCCTCGAACGGCGCTGGCCCTGCTGACGGCGCTGAATCTGTTGAACTATATCGACCGCTCGGTGCTTTTCGCGGTGCAGGACCTGATAAAAGCAGAGTTTCACCGCAGCGACGCCGCCTTTGGAATGCTCACCAGCGTCTTCTTCATCTTCTACATGTGCGCAGCGCCGTTCATGGGGCCTCTCTCAGTGCGCTTCTCGCGCAGATCGGTAATTATCGGCGGGGCGCTGGTGTGGAGCGGTGCAACGCTGCTCACGGCATTTACCCACAACTTCGCCGAACTGCTGATCCGGCATACGGTCGTGGGAATTGGAGAAGCCAGCTTCGTGATCCTGTCCCCAACTTTCGTGGCGGATATGTTTCCCGAGAATCAACGTGGGCGCGTCATGGGAATTTTCTATCTTGCGATTCCGGTTGGCACCGCCATGGGCTATGTTCTCGGCGGACTGATGGGACCGAGTTACGGTTGGCGCGCACCTTTTTATGTTGGGGCTTTTCCGGGCGCTCTGCTGGCGCTTTGCCTGCTTTTTCTTGCGGAGCCTCCACTTGGGCAGTTTGATCACGTGGAAACCGCGCCCGACCGCGACACACTGAAAGGCCTGGCGAAAAACCCAGCATTCATCACCGCGACATTGGGGATGGCGATGATGACGTTCGCTTTGGGTGGCTTGCAGGTCTGGATGCCGACTTTTTTGCATCGCGTACGCGGCTACACGCTGGGCGAGGCCAATAACTTATTCGGGTTGAGCATTGCAGTGAACGGCCTGGTGGCGTCACTGGCGGGCGGCTGGTTGTCGGACTATCTCTTGCGCCGGACGCAAGCGGCGCATTATCTGGTTTCCGCCGCCAGTTTGGGTTTGGGTATCCCCGCCATGTGGATTGCGATCCACGCCGAAGGAACGCGCATGGTTGCCGCCATCTTTATCGCCGAGTTCCTGCTGTTGCTGAATACCGGCCCGTTGAATGCGGCGGTCATCAATTCGGTTGGCGCGCACATTCGGGCGGCCGCGCTGGCGGTGAACATTTTTGTTTTTCATCTGCTGGGCGACGTCCCCTCGGCTTCGCTAATCGGCTACATTTCCGATCGTCGCTCTTTGCAGGCAGCCTTCGTAGCGCCCGTCGTCGCCACGGGATTGTCGTCTGTCATACTGTTTTACGGAATGAAGTTCGCCCCGCCGGTCAGATTCGAGGGTTCTGTGGCGCAGGCGGGAAAGCCGTAGCCGTAATGCATTACTTCCATTGGATCGTGGGAACAATTCTAGCGCTGGCATGGTTTTCGCGCATCGTCGATGCCGCGATTGGAATGCCGGCGGTGGCCGATATTTCTACCTCCGCGTGGGATAGAAAGCCTGCGACCGACGCAGCCCATCCGCGGGTCTCAATTATCGTCCCGGCGCGCAATGAAGAGCGCGACATCGAGGAAACGCTCAACCGCCTGTTGTCGCTCGACTATGACAATTATGAAGTGATCGCGGTCAACGATCGATCGACGGATCGCACGGGCGAAATCATGGGGAAGGTGGCGTCCCACTTCTCGCAAAAACGGCGGGAAGTTGGGTACCTGAATGTGGAGATCATTCACCATCGCGAACTACCTTCCGGCTGGCTGGGAAAAACTCATGCCATGTGGACGGCGGCAAATGTGGCAACCGGCGACTGGCTACTGTTTACTGATGCCGATGTCTTGTTCAGGCCCGACTCGTTGCGGCGGGCGCTGGCGTACGCGGAGGCGGAGAAAGTCGATCACCTCGTGCTGTTTCCGCAAATGATCGTGAAGACACCGGGCGAATGCATGATGATCGCGTTCTTCCTGACCATGTTCGTCTTTGGGCATAGGCCGTGGAAAGTAGCTGACCCGAAGGCGGATGACCACATGGGAGTGGGCGCTTTTAATCTGGTTCGACGGAGTGTTTACGACGCAGTGGGTACGTATGCGGCCTTGCGCATGGAGGTGCTGGACGACATGAAGCTGGGCAAGATCGTCAAGAATGCCGGCTTCAAGCAGCGCAACGTGTTTGGCGGCGATCTGATTTCCATTCGTTGGGCGCGCGGCGCATTGGGCGTGGTGAACAATCTGACGAAAAACTTCTTTGCAGTGCTTTCGTTCCAGCCGTGGAGGACATTGCTTTCAGCCTTCGGCCTGGTTTTTTTGAATCTCGTCCCCTTCTTTGGCGTATGGCTGGCGCACGGGTGGGAGCGGGTACCTTACGCCATCGCGCTGGCGTCGATGTTTCTGATTTATCTTGGCATGTCCTGGCATTCGAAAGTGCCGGCGTATTATTTCGTGCTACACCCGATCAGCACGGTTTTGTTTGTCTATACCTTGCTGCGCTCGATGTTTCAAACGCTGCAAAATGATGGCATAACGTGGCGCGGGACGAGATATCCACTGGAAGAGCTGAAGAAGGGGATGGTGTGATGGGATTGGAAGCTTTGTGATTTGGTAATGGGATAGTTCTGTAATTTTTCACCGAGTTCTGGACTAGGGCTCTTCCGCATCGGCCTCGTTGCCGTAGGTGGAGGAGGGTGAGACAGTGGGTTTGGGCGGCTTGAGTTTTTTCGGCGGACGAATTCTTCCGGCGTTATATTTCCCTTGCTTTTCCACGTCGTAGTTTTTCGGCAGCGGCGGCATCAGCGTCGAACCAGAGGTCAATTGGCTGACGCGGCTTAGGACGATTTCGGCGCGGCCGTGATAGAGCTTGACCGGGCCGTGGATTTCAATGGTTTGTCCGGCGAGGCGGCGGACGTCGCCGACGTCTTTCAGGTCGGAAGGGAACACCACAACCGAGAACGGGCACGCCATCTGATCTTCGCAAAAATCGATAAAGTGAACGCCTCTGGCGCCGGCTTTGACACGCAGCACCTTTCCCGTGATGCACTTGGTTTCACCGACATGCTGTGCGGCTTGCGCGATGGGAAGGCAGTCGGAGGCAAAGCCTGCGGCCGCCGCGAGCAGCACCGCAACGACAGAGAAGATAATCTTCATGGTTCGCCGCAGAATCATGAGCGAGCGAAGCCGTGGAAGGCAAGGTCAGCTGTCACATAGGGCTGTGGAAAAGCCGGGGGAGTTACTCAAGCAGACTCGTCGCGTAAAATAAGGATTATCCTTCGTCGAAGTGGCCGACACCGAGGACCACAAGCCCCGCTTGAACTTCAGCCCGTCTCCTTTCCAACCCACGAAAGGAATCGGGTCTTCAACCATCGTCTTCTGGCCGGCGTTTAATGACTCGCCGCGCATGGGCATCCGGCGGCGCGGACGAATACGTCCGCGCCATGTGACTCAACTCTTATTTAAAGCCCTTTACTGCAGCGGCTTCGTCGTCCTTCACGTCGAAGACGGTGTACAGCTTGGTGATCTGCAGCAGGTCATGCACCTTCTTGGTCAGGTGCAGCAGCTTCAGTTCGCCGCCTTGATTCTTGGTGGTCGTGAAAGCGCTGACGAGTTCGCCGATGCCGGAACTGTCAATGTAGTTGACATCACCCAGGTTCAAAATGATTTTCTTGTTGCCCTTCGAAAGCAGGTCGCGCACGGTGTCGCGCATCATGACGCTGCCTTCGCCGAGGGTGATGCGGCCGCTGCAGTCCACGATGGTGACGCCATCCACCTGCCGAGTGCTGAGTTTCATGCTCACTGAGAACCCTCCTTGCCGCCCGCGGATGGTCCGTGGACGTGCTTGATCATTTTCACTTCCGTACCCGTATGGGACGGGCGGATTTCCACCACGTCCATAAAAGAGCGCATAAGAAAGATACCGCGTCCCGAGGTCTTGAGAAGATTTTCGGGGGCTAGCGGGTTGGGAATTTCTTTCAGGTTGATGCCTCTGCCTTCATCGCGAATGGTGATGACCAGATCTTCCCCGGTGCGCTCGAAGGCGAGGATGACTTTCTTGTCCGGCGAATAGGCGTTGCCGTGTAACACCGCGTTGACCGCCCCTTCGCGCACGGCCATTGAAATCTGCATCACCTCATCCTCGCCAAAGCCAAGCTCCGTGGCGATGCGGGTGGCTTTTTCCTCCGCACGGTCCACGGTTTCCAGGGTGGAATCGAGGGTATAGGAGACTGGGTGCTCCATGAGTGATCGATTTCAGGGCCGCACTTATGTTCTGTTGCCGCCGCAGGTATTCGCCAAAGTCTGTTTTCGGCGGATGCGGTAGTTTGCCTGTTGCGAGAGGGAATTGTCAACGACGTGAATCACATGACGGGGATCAGGGGCCGTCGATTTTTACTGATCCCTGGTGGTGGTGCAGTTTGACGAGGAAGCGAGCCCTTGACCTCTTGGCGCTGGTGACCCCGGTTCCACTACCTCTGTCCGCTGGTCTCCTAGATATAATTTCGCCGTGAGTACTGCAATAAGAGCGCGGATCAAATTGTTCCTTAAGCGGTTGCTGCTCCGCTCGATGCTGTCCGCGATTGCCACCATGGCCGTCGCCTACGTTGTCGATTATGGCGTGTTTCACTACAGAGTGACGAAGAATCATCAGCCTTACGGGCAATATACGGTCTATAGCTACGATGCCGTCCCTCAGAAGAGCGGGAAGACGCAGTTCATTTTCAATGCGCCCGAAGTGGAGACCTGCGTGAACGCGCTGTTTCCACGCCAGGGGTACGCGCCGTGCTGGTATCTGCGACAGCACACTCAGGCGCAGACGAATTTTTGACGGCGCTAGCGCCCCGGGGCACACCCAGAAAACGGGGAAGCTTGACTGCACGCTTGAAAGGCTGCACACCCAAAGCCAGCGCTATTGCTGAACTGTAAGCAGGCCGGCTTTTTGCGAAGGGTTGGCGGTAGTGGAAAGGTAAAGAGTTTGAGTGGTGGCTTCGAAGTAACCGTAATAAGTGAGCGCGATCCCCTGGTAGGTGCCTTGCACCTGGAACTCGTTTCCGGTGACGGGGCCAGTCAAGCTCAGGGTGGTATTGTCAGCGCCAGTGAGTACTAGATCCATAGTGAGATTGCTGGAACTTTCGCTTAGGGTTGCCGTTGCGTTATCGGTATTCTCGTTGACGAGCAGGGAACCGCTGTACATGCCAGAGAGCTTCGGGACAATCATTCCGCTGGAGATGGTGCCGCTGTCAGTGCACGTGCTGCCTGACTGGGCGGTGTAAGTGCCGCTGTCGATAAAGGTCCCTGAGGGATCGAGAGTGGCAGTCACGGAAAACTCATTGCCGCTTTCGGTAAAGCTGAAGTTCATCGATCCTCCCGTGCCGGAAATGCTGCCGGTCAGGGTGTTGCCTGTGTTGTCGGCTGCGGGTGTGCAATTTCCGCCAAAAACGATCTGGTTCGAGGGAGTGAAGCCGACGAAATTAAGCTGTGCTCCAGAGGCTGAGATCTGCCCATTGTAGGTATAGATTCCGCTGCTGGAATTCAACGTTTGGCCTTCCTGAAGCGCGGCTTCGAGGCCGGTGGAATATCCAGGCTGGGTGGTGGAGTTGAGGATGAATTCCCACGAACCGCTGACGTTCGGTATGGTAGCGGATGAAGGCGAAGAGGCGAGATTTGGATTCGAACAACTGATGATGGTTACGGCCGCTACGAGCAGGAAAGCTGGGAACAGAATCTTCTTCATAACGGACGACACCCCACACCGGGACCACGGGTCAGGAGGGACTATTACATAGCCGCGACGCTGAGCCGAGACGACCTTTGCCCCTAAGCGCACCTAATAAGGCTTGCGCAAGCAGGCTTCGCCCAGGGTCAAGTGCTGCGCAGCGGGCAATTATTGCATCGTGAAAGACCCTGATTTGTTAAGAGTCGATGAATATTTGGTGAACAAGAAGTTAAGTCCGCCGATTGCGCAGAGTTCGATTCTCTCGATTTCGTGCGGCGCATACCTGGGCTTGATGTGAATGACTGCTGAAGTCGAGGACCTTCATAGGCTCGGCGTGGCATCGGCGGGTTGCTGCGGATCATCTAATGGAGTGATGAAGGAAGTGGATTGGAGGAGGCTTATGAAGTTGCAGGTTCAAGCTTTCTGGGGCTTGTTCCTGGCAGCAATTTTATCGCTACCCGCATGGGGGACTACTACGGGCCAGAATCAAAATTCAGCTGTTCCGGGAACGATCAATTATGTGGAGGGGAAGGCCTACGTTGGCGATCAGGCACTTGAACAAAAATCGGTGGGCAAAACCAATCTGGAAGTTGGGCAGACGCTGAATACCGACGTGGGGAAAGTAGAAGTGTTGCTGACTCCTGGAGTGTTTTTGCGAGTTGGCGAAGCCGGTTCGGTGACCATGATGGCGACTAGCCTGACCAATACCGAGGTACGGTTGACACACGGACATGCCCTCGTGGAAGTGGATGATATTTATCCGCAGAACGATCTGCGTGTGATCGAAAGCGGTGCGGTGGTGCGGTTGATGAAGCCAGGGTTGTATGACTTCAATCTGCGCCAGGGCGAAATGCGCGTGTTCGACGGCGAAGCCATGGTGCAGGATGGCGACAAGGAAGTGAAGTTGAAAGGTGGGCACGAATTAAACGTCGCCCGGACTACGCCGGTGAAACCGGTGAGTTTCGATAAGAAACAAAACGAAACCGGCGATCTTTACAAATGGAGCAGCTTGCGGTCCTCTTATCTGGCAGAAGCCAATGTGGACGAGTCGAACCTGCTGGCCGCGGAGGAATGGAGTCCGTGGTGGGGCTGGGGCGGCTGGGGTTGGGGCGCCTGGGGCTGGGGTGGTTGGGGTTGGGATCCCTGGTTTGGCGCCTACACTTTTATGCCCTGGGGAGGGACGTTCTTTAGCCCGTATGGCTGGGGATTCTATTCGCCCGGGACGGTTTATCGAGCGCCGTTCTACAACGGGCACTATTTCCATACCTTCAACGCCGCTAACGTGCGTGCCTGGGGGCCGGGAGAACATTACGCAACCAGCCGCGATTATTCTCACGGCGTCTACACCGGCAGAGGGGCCTCGCGTGGAGCGTTTCACTCCGGACCGATGATGGCACGAGGCGGCGGCTTCCATGGCGGCGGTTCGCATGCAGCTACTGGCTTTCACGGAGGAGGTGGATTTCAGGGTGGGGGCGGCTTCCATAGTGGCGGAAGTTTCGGCGGTGGAGGCGGTCACGGACGCTAAGGCTCCGTAGGCCTCATCGGTATCGCGGCGCGCGAAAGCGCGCCGTTTTTTATTCTTATCGTGCCTCTCGCAAACACGGCGGAAGCGGGGTCCCCTGTTGATAGTACAATGGGCACTCACTCTGATTCGGGAGTTGCCATGTCCAACAAGAGTTTCGGTTCGCTGATTTCTGCAGGCATTCTGATTATGCTGGCCGCCACGGCAGTCATGGCAGCCGATGCTCATCAGGCTGATCCGCGCCTGGAGAAGGCCTACCGCTTTCAAAAAGGCGGTTGGACTTATGTCCACCTGGAAGGCTCGCCAGCTGAAATCGGTTTCCAGCATGGGTATCTGCTGGCTCCCGAGATCGCCGACGCGATGGATGTGGTGAAGCTGATGAATGTGCACGACACCGGGCGCGACTGGGAGTTCTATCGTGCGAACGCCCGCGAGATGCTTTGGCCGCACATCGATGCCGAGTATCAGCAGGAATTGCAGGGCATAGCCGACGGAGTAAGAGCACATGGAGTGGATCTGGATTTGTATGACATTGTGGCGCTCAATGCGTTTGAAGAAGTGCCGGATTATTACGTTCCCTGGCTGAACAAGCAGGAAAAGCGCGCGAGCGCGCCCAAGCTGAAAGCGCCTGGGCATTGCAGCGCGTTTATTGCCACCGGAAGTTATACGAGAGATCATCAAATTGTGATCGCGCACAATAACTGGACTGGATATCTGGATGGAGAGCGATGGGTGGTCATCTTTGACATCGTGCCGCAACATGGCCGGCGCATTCTGATGGACGGTTTTCCGGGCGTAATCACCAGCGACGACGATTTCGGCATCAACGACGCAGGAATCATGATCACCGAAACGACCATCACCCAATTCGAAGGCTGGGACCCGAACGGCAAACCGGAGTTTGTGCGCTCGCGCAAGGCTCTGCAATATGCGCAGAGCATCGACGACTACGTGCGCATCATGAAAGACGGCAACAACGGCGGGTACGCCAATGACTGGCTGATCGGCGACCGCAAGACGGGAGAGATTGCTTACCTCGAGCTGGGTTTGAAGAATACGCCGTTGTGGCGTACGAAGAATGGTTACTACGTCAGCTCGAACTTCCCGCGTGACTCGAAGCTGATTCGGGATGAGACTGACGGATTTGATGTGAATGACATGTCGTCATCTATGAATGCGCGGCATGTGCGCGCGGAGGAAATGGTGCAGCGGGCGAAGGGGAGCATCGACGTAAAATTTGCCGAGGCATTCTTGTCGGATCACTACGACAGCTTCGAGAAGAAAGAGCAGGCGGATGAACGGTCGCTGTGCGGACATGTCGATGTTTCGCCGCGTGGCGTGAAACAGTGGGAGCGGGATCCTTATAG
>JASHQM010000038.1 GCA_030039165.1 Candidatus Sulfotelmatobacter sp.
CGTCGAAGTCGCGGGCGAGCATCGCGAAGCCGTCAGGAGGAACGGTGGTGCCATCGCGCAGATAGCGGTCGGCGCCCCAGTCGAGTTCCGTAAATTCGACCGGCGCTTTTGTCGCGCGGATGACGTTGAGAGCTTGCGGGATGACTTCCTGGCCGATGCCGTCACCGGCGATGACGGCGATGCGCTTCTTCCTTTGTGGGTCCACGCGAAAAAGCTAACACAAGCGCTGCGGAAAAGGTCGAATCGCTGCTCCAGATCGTCCCAAAACGGATTTCCACCAGAGAATATAGGCATCCACAGCATCAGCCTTTCGCCTATTCTGTTATATTGACCGCTAAAAGGAGTCTCCCATGGCAGGACGAAGCTTGAACCGGGTTCAATTGATTGGGAATTTGGGGAAAGATCCAGAAATCAAGTACACGCCGCAGGGCACGCCGGTGGCAAGAATTACCATCGCCACAAATGAACGCTACAAAGATAAAAGTGGCGAGTGGCAGGATCGCACCGAGTGGCATAACGTGGTGCTCTGGCAGCGCATGGCCGAGATTGCGGGAGAGTATCTGAAAAAGGGCGGAAAAGTTTACATCGAGGGCCGTTTGCAAACCCGCTCCTGGGATGACAAGCAGACAAATCAGAAGAAGTATATGACCGAGATCGTGGCCAGCGACATGATTCTGCTTGGAGGGCGCGGCGAAGCGGGAGAGGGTGGCGGATTTTCGCGTGGGGCGGGCGCATCGGCGGGCGGCAACGGGTTCGATCAGCGCGTGCCCGAGCATGAGCCAGCAGGCGCGGCCTCCGGGCCAATTACGGACGAGGATATTCCGTTCTAGGATTCGTCTGCGAGTAGAATTTGTTCATGGCCGAACCACTTGCCGACAAGAAATGCGTGCCCTGCAAAGGCGGAGTGCCTCCGCTTAAGGGCAAGGAACTCGAAGCGCTGCACAAATCTGTGCCGCAGTGGAAAGTTGTTAACGAGCACCACATCGTGCGCGAATTCAAGTTTCCCGATTTTGCGAAGGCGCTCGAGTTCGTGAACCGGGTGGGGGCGCTGGCCGAAGAGCAGGGTCATCATCCCGATATACTGCTGGCCTGGGGCAAAGCCGGAATCACATTGTGGACCCACAAGATCGATGGGCTGACCGAAAGCGATTTCATCATGGCGGCGAAGATCGACCGGCTAGACCCGAAGTAGGCTTCGCGCTTCGCCCATGCGAGGCCGTCGCTCGCCAGATTTTTAGAAACGAGGCCCAGGCCGGCAAGATTATCATTCTCACCTTAGCCCGTGAGTCGCCACGATCTCGTAATGCGCGGCCCTCGCATCATGCTTTGATAACAATTTCCGGCGCTCCTCGGGGATGATGGATGTTTCGTAATCTGGCCCTGCGAAGGCGCGAACTGCGTCGATCGAATCCCACAGAATAATGGTCATGAACTCAACTTCGTCGCCAAGGTTTCTTCTAAGAAGATAACTGCCCAAATACCCTCTGACTTTCCCGATGCCGGGAAGCACCTCCGGTTTCAGCATGTTCTCGTAAGCGTCGGCATCTTCCGGACGCGTGCGTCCGTGCCAGGTGCGTGCAATCATAGGATCTCCCTCCCAATTCTTACTCGACGGCGGAGTTGAAGCGTTCAGTATTGCGATGCCCGATCTGCGTCGCAAGCACCCACAGCGCAGCGGGAATCAACATGACCAAACCAGTCCAGCTTGCCACAGCCCGAGCCGTTATGCCCGCATCCATGAATTTTCCGCAGAGGTAGGCGCCAGTGGCGATGCTGAGCATAGAAAACCCAAGGTCAGTAGCGAAAACACGTCCGCGAAAGCGGTCTTCGGTGTGCAGTTGCAACAGAGTCGTCGAGAACACCCATACGGTGGACCCTCCAGCATGGGCAAGCAAGGCACAGGCGCTTGCCATCCAGACGGTGCGGCTGACGCCGAGCGTCCCGTAGCCGAGAGCAATAGTGAGATAGCCGAAGAAAATTCCCAGCTGTAGACGGCGATCGCTTCGCCCGGCCCAGCGCGCGGAAACGATGGGGCCAAACAGTGCGCCTAGGCCGCGCCCGCCGAGCAAAATGCTCATCCCCAACATGCCTGCACCTGCCGGATCAATGTTGCGCCAATGGACGGCAAAGTCGTGAGCACCCAGCACCGTGAAAATTACCCAACTCGGCCCGATCATGAACTCGCCTGCCTTGGCGAATACCGTTGGCAATATCGTGCGGTGGTTCGCTATGTAGCGGATGCCCTCGAGCACTGGCGAATAGTCCACCAGATCGCGAGCACGCAATGGAGGCGCCGTTTCTGCGTGTGGCTCAGTGAAATGCATCCCTCGAATGAGTAGGGCCGAACCCAGAAATGACAACGCGTTCAGCACGAATACGGCGTCGCGCCCCAAAAATGCGGCGACCACGCCGCCTACGGAAGCGCCAATCAGCAGGTTCACCGACCAAGTCGCGGAAGAAAGCGTATTCGCGATGAGAACGTCATTCTTGGCGGCAATGTTCGGGATCACCGAATTGCGCGCCGGCTCGAAGAATGCCGCCATCACGGTTTCCGCCAGTAACAGCGGATAAACCATCCACACCATCGATGGCGAGCGCACCAGCAGCATGGAGAGTACGATCACGAAACGAGCCAGATCCGCAGCGATCATTACGTGCTTCCGGCGCAGGCGGTCGTTGACCACTCCAGCCGTCGGCCCCACAAAGGTTTGTGGCAGAACCTGGAGCACTAATGCGAGAGCCACGGAACTGGCGCGACCTGTCAGTTGCAGAAGCAGGGTGTAAATCGAGAGCGTGTAGAACCAGTCCCCGATCTCGCTGACGATCTGTGCCAGCCACAGGCGGCGAAAGTTGCGGTTGCCGCGAAGCAGCGACCAATAGGACGCGAGCGAGATAGACGGCGCCGCACGTTCTGGCTGGGGTTCCATGGGAATGGCTAGAGTAGCAAAGGGCGGGGATTCAGGTTTTCGTAATTAACGGAACATATCTAAATTGACTGTGGGATAGAGCAGGAAGGCGCAACTCTATTTGCAGCGGGGGTCAGCCACAGCCACTGTGCGCGGCGCGATTTGCAGGCAATAGAAACCCCGGCCGCAAACAGGACACCCTCAATTGGCGGTCACCGGAACTGGAGCGCTCTTGGGTGTGCTTAAGTATCCCGTAACTTTCTTCTTATCAACCGTCCACACGACCACTTCAAACAGCAAGTGTTCGCGCCCGGAATAAAACTGAATCGGCTCGGCGACATTACGGTCCTTCTTTTGAATCGTGCGGTCGTCGGAAGTTACGTTCATGGAAAACCTGCCGTGCTTCGGGTCGGCGTTTTTCAGTTGCAGGCTTACTGTCGCCACCGGCTGAGGCTTCGCTCCCTTGAGCAGGGTGAATTCGTAGTAATTGCGATCTCCCCTGTGCTTGAGCACTTCGAGGTCGCTGCGGGTATTGGCGATCAATCCGCTCTGCACTCCGAGATCGCCGATGGTGCTCTGCAGTTTCTGCTTGGTGGATTCGAGATCGGCTTTGGTCGAAGCAACGTCCGTTTTCACCCCGCCCACATCCGTCTTGACGCCCGCTACTTCCCCGCTGACCTGGCCAATCTGTTCCTTCTGCTGTTCCTGCTCCTGCTGCAGCCGCGATTCCGCCACTCTTTCTTGCGCCTGCAATTCGGCGGCGCGCTGCGCCAGCTCCTTCTTGGTCATGCCCAGCGCCTTGCCCAGCGTTTCTTCCTCAGCCTCGGCCGACCGCATGCGCTTTTGCAGTTCGTCCACTTTCGTCTGGCTGTCGCCCAAATCTTGCGTCAGACGATTCACCTTCTGTTGCGTGGTGACATAACCGTACACTGCCGCGGCAACGAAAAGAATTGCCAGGATGGTCAAAATCCACTTCCCGGTGGTCGGTTGCTGTTCGAATTGTTCGATGTGCGTCTGCTCGCCCTCTTCCGGCATTGCTCCTCCCCAATGGATCGTTCTCGCCTGCGGGTTGTATTCATTGTTTAGCACAGGACCAGCCAACGTCAATCATGCGTTGTTTTGCGCGCGGCTGAGCGGTACTTCTTGACAATGACAAAGTTTTACAATGTCAACGTGAAGAGCTGGGATGTCATCGTTATTGGCGGAGGCATTATCGGGCTTTCGCTGGCCATTGAGTTGCGCAAGAGCAATGCCAAGGTTCTAGTAGTCGAGCGGGGCGAGCCGGGGTGCGAAGCTTCCTTCGCGGCCGGCGGCATGTTAGTCGATTGCAGCGCTGAAACCCTTCCCGCATTGCAGCCGCTGGCCATTGCCAGTGCGCGCATGTATCCGGAATTTGCCCACGAGTTACAAGTCGAATCTGGAATCTCGGTCGACCTTCGCGATCACGGCGCGATTATATTTCCTCCGCCTGAACATGTTTACGAGCGGCCGGGCTTTTCTCCAAATACCCTGCTGCCCGCACCCCTGAACGAGCTTGAACCCGCACTCGATGCTGGCGACCGTCCCGCCTTTTATCTGAAAGAACGCAGCGTCGATCCGCGCGCGCTTTCGAGTGCCGCGCTGCACGCGGCGAAGCGGCGCGAAGTCGATATTTCGTCCGGTGACGAAGTGACGGCGGTAAAAACAGACAAGGGCCACGCCGTAGGAACCGTCACGAGGAAAACATCTTTTCTGGCATCGAAAGTCGTCAACTGTGCCGGCGCATGGTCCGGCCAGATTGCGCCTTACGCCTTCCCCACGCGCCCGGTCAAAGGACAAATGCTCTGCTTGCTCTCGCCGCGCCGCAATCTGCTCCAGCATGTGATCCGTTCACCGGAGGTCTATCTGATCCCCCGCAGCGATGGCCGAATCGTGGTCGGCACGACAGTCGAAGAGGCCGGATTCGATAAACGAACGCAGGTGGAAACCATTCAGCGGCTGCATCGCGCCGCGATCGCCCTGGTTCCGGAATTGAAGAATGCAAAGATTCTCGAAGACTGGGCCGGGCTGCGCCCGGCAACGCCGGATGCGTTGCCGATTCTGGGTGAGACCGACACTCCCGGCTACTACATTGCGACCGGGCATTTTCGCGATGGAATTCTGTTGGCTCCCATCACAGCGCAAGCCATGGCGCAGGTGATGGAAGGAAGAAACTGCGCTTACGATCTCGGCCCGTTTTCGCCCGCAAGGTTCTCGTAATCGCGGCACATCCCTCTGTCTATGCGGCGTGCAGCGTCCCCTCCGCGTTGGGCGTATACTGGTGCGTTTCAGCAATCATCGCGCCTCCAGCATTTCTACTCCCCGCGCGAAAAACAGAAAGGATCACCTATGGCATCCCCCGCAGTCGATTTTGCACGCAATAATCAGCAGCGCTTTCTGGGCGAACTCAAAGATCTGCTTCGCATCCCCAGTGTGAGCACGCTGGAAGAGCACAAATCCGACGTGGAGAAAGCGGCAAACTTCATCGCCGACGAACTGCGCCGTATCGGCATGGAAAACGTCGAGATTATTCCCACCAAGGGCCACCCTCTTATTTATGCCGACTGGCTACACGCCCCAGGCAAACCCACCGTGCTGTGCTACGCCCATTACGACGTTCAGCCACCCGACCCGCTTGACGAGTGGCACACGCCTCCCTTCGAACCTACCGAGCGAAACAACAACATCTACGCTCGTGGCGCGGTCGACGATAAGGGACAGCTCTGGATGGAAGTCAAAGCACTCGAGTCGTTGATGAAGGCCGGCAATGGTAAGCTGCCGATTAATGTGAAAGTGCTCTTCGAAGGCGAAGAAGAAGTAGGCGGCGAATCAATCGCCGAATACGTGCGCAAGCAGAAATCCAAGCTTAAGGCCGACTTCGCTCTGGTCTGCGACACGGAACTGTTCGCACCCGGCCTGCCCACGTTGTGCGTGGGCCTGCGCGGCCTGGTTTATACCGAAATTGAAGCTGTCGGAGCCATGACCGATCTCCATTCCGGCGTATACGGAGGCGCTGCGCCGAATCCGTTTTTCGCGCTGATCGAAATCATCAGCAAGCTGAAGGATGCGAAGGGTCACATTCTCATTCCCGGGTTCTATAAAAATGTGAAGGCGCCGAGCAAAGACGAACTGAAAGCCTGGAAGCGCCTGCCATTCAACGAAGAGACTTATCGCAAAACCGAAGTCGGCTCGAAGGTTTTGACCGGTGAGCCCGGATATTCAGTTTTGTATCGGACATGGGCGCGGCCGACTCTTGAGGTTCATGGCATGCCCGGAGGGTTTATCGGGGCTGGCGCGAAAACAGTAATTCCGGCCAAAGCCCGGGCGAAAGTTTCCATGCGGCTGGTGCCCAACCAGAATCCTGACGACATCCTGAAGAAATACACGGCGTTTGTGAAAAAGCTCACGCCTAAGGGTATTGAGACGAAGATCACGGTTCACAGTAAAGGGCCGGCAAGCGTGGTGGGAACAGATAATCCTTACATTAAGGCCGCGACCGAGGCGCTGCATGAAACATTCAAAAAAGATACGGTCTTCATTCGCAGCGGCGGATCGATTCCGATTGTCAACGATATTTACCAGGCGCTTAAGATTCCCAGCGTCATGATGGGGTTCGGGCTGCCCGACGATAATCTGCATGCGCCCAATGAGAAGTTCCACATTCCCAACTTCCACCACGGGATCGAGACGATTTGCCTGTTCTTTGACAAGCTGGGAGCGTAAGAATACCGCACAGCTTAGCGCCCGGCGGCCGTCCCGCGACTGAAAAGCTGTATCATAATTGCCGGGATTTCATGATGTTCCCGGGATACGCCAAACGAAGCCTCCGGTGCGCTGCCTACATTACGACAGCCTTTCTGATCTGCCTGTTTGCGTCATTCTGCTTAGGTCAAACAAAGGACCTCGCCAACCAACATTTCGGGCAGATTTCCGGGCATGTTTATCGAGCCGATAACGGAGAGCCGATCCCCAAGGCCCAGGTTCAGCTCTTCGGCACGGATGACGACACCACGAAAGCCGCCGGCCAACGCATGGTTCGCACTGGCGCGGATGGCGCGTTTCTATTCGCCGATCTTCCTGCCGGGAACTATCAAATTCATGCCTGGCACAACGGGTATGCTTCGTGGAATCCAGCGGAGGGCGACGAAGGTCAATCGGAGATTCGTGCCCGCACATTTTCCCTGCGGCCGGGGCAAAAAATTGAAGAGGTTGCCGTGCGTCTTTACCCGGCCGGTGTGATTTCCGGCCAGGTGCTGGATGAGGACCAGGATCCGGTTCCCGGACTTCAGGTGTTCGCGCTGCGGACAATCTGGGTACGCGGAGGTCAGCGGCAGATTCAGTTAGCGCGGCAAACGTTCACCGACGATCTCGGCGACTATCGCATGGCTGATCTTTCTCCCGGCTCTTACTATGTACGCGCCGGCGGTTTGATGAACCGCCAGATGGAGCAAGTTGGCCTGAAGGAAAGTCCGGCCGGGCGGGTTCAGTATCAGAATACGTTCTTTCCGGGCGCGGGCTCGCTCACGGAGGCGCAGGCTGTGAATGTGGGGCCTTTGGCGGAAACTCGCGATGTGCGTTTCATTGTTCCCCCGGAAAAAACGTTCAAGCTGCGTGGAAAGGTGCTTTCCGGCGCGGGGCTTGAGCGAAAGCGGGTGCAGGAGGTTCGCTGCAAGCGTCCCGACGACACCGGCTACAACTTCAGCAATGGAGAAGATTCGGCCAATGTTGAAGCAGATGGTTCGTTTGAGTTTCGAGGGCTGTCGCCGGGTGAGTACACGCTGACGGCAGTCGCCGTCGATAACGGGATAGAGTCCGAGCCCGGATTTGCTTCGGTGCACATCACTGACGGGGATGCGCGCGCCGACGTCGCACTGGGGCAAGCCGCTGTAGTCCATGGAACTATCGAGGCGCCGCAAGGAGTTTCGTTGTCGGGAAAGCGAATCACACTGTGGACTTTCGGGCCGGGCTTCTATCTTTTGCACCAATCATCCGAACTGGGCGCGAATCGGCATTTCGAAATAAAGGACATTCCTCCGGGAGATTTCACGTTCTCCGTGTCCGGCGGCGATGAGTCCGTTTACGTAAAGAAGGCCCTCTGCGACGGGCAGGACTACGCGGGTCGCGAGTTCAAACTGTCCGTAGACTCCAGGCTTGACTGCGACGTTACCCTTGCCGCCGACACAGGCACGATTCAAGGGAAGGTGATGGCGCACGACGATCCCGCAGCGCGCGTTGTAGTGGCGGCGGTTCCAGCATCAAGTGAACAGCGCAAAGTTCCCCGTTATACGTTGACCTCCAAGACGGACAACGCCGGCCGATTCAAGATCGCAGATGTGATACCCGCGCATTACATTGTGTTCGCAGTTTCGCCGAGCGCCGACCACTCCTATTTCGACCCAGACTTTGCCGATCGTCTGAACAACGCTGAAAACGTAACCGTCGATGCCGGCTCCTCCGAGACCGTGAGCCTGAAGCTATCCGAATCGAAAAAATAGCCCTCGGCTGCGTTTCGCCGATAAGGAACCGAAAGCAGTCGCCAGCATAAACGAAATATAACACAATGATTGACAATAAATCGTAATTAGAAATATCCTACCCGAAATCCTTCCGCAAGGAGGTCCAAAATGGCCCGCCTCTGGACACTATGTTTCGCCCTCGTCATCTTCGTAGCCCCGTCGCTCTGCGCACAATCGGGCGCAACCTTCTATGTTTCCACGAGCGGCAGCGACAGTAACAATGGCAGCTACACATCTCCCTGGCTGACGATTCAGCACGCCGCAAACACGGTCACGGCCGGGGCGACGGTTTATGTCGAGGCGGGTACGTACAACGAATCCGTGAACTTTCCAAACTCTGGCACGCCCAGCGAGCCGATTACATTTGAGAATTATCCGGGGCAGACTCCAACAGTCGACGGGACTGGCGTGAAGTGCTGCACTTCGAATCCGCCGTCAAGCGGTAACGAGACACAAGGCCTGATCACAATCGTGAACGGGAGCTACATCACGGTAAGCGGATTTGAGATTCGCAATTTCACCACCTCCAGCGCTGCTCCCACTCCAGCAGGCGTCTGGATCACGGGTTCAGGCACGGGCGTGCAAGTCCTGAACAATCTAGTGCACAACATAACTACGACATCCGAAAAGAATGGCAACGCCTTTGGAATTGCGGTGTACGGCACTTCCAGCACGCCCATTTCTAATCTTACGATCAGCGGCAACCAGGTTTATGAACTGAAGACCGGAGAGAGCGAATCAGTGAATGTGGATGGAAATGTGACCTATTTCACGATATCCAACAACATCGTTCACGACAACGACAACATCGGCATCGATGCGATTGGCTTCGAGGGTGTCGGCCCGAGCGGTTCTGATCAGGCCCGGTATGGCGAAATCAGCGGCAATACGGTTTACAACATCAGCGCCATTCACAATGCGGGCGAAGGTGATGAGTACGACGCCGATGGGCTCTACTGTGATGGCTGCGAATACGTTATCTTCGAGCGCAACACCGTCTACAAGTGCGACTTGAACATGGAAGCGGCAAGCGAACACAGCGGGCACGACAGCAGCTACGTCACCATCCGCAATAATGTCTTCTACGATGCCAACACTGTAGGTATTTCGATTGGCGGCTATTCCAATGCCGTGGGCGGCAGCGACCACGTGGTGATCGTGAACAATGCGCTCTACAACAACAACACTAAGAACCAGGGCGCGGAGTTTCAGATTCAGTATCACTCCGGGTCGTCTTCCGGCAACATCTTCGAAAACAACATCGTCTACGCGGGCAAGCAGAATGTCTGGATCTACAGCTACGTCAAGCCGACTTCTTCATACCCGGCTCCTCCCGCCACTCTGAATTGGAATCTTTATTATTCGACGGCGGGATACGTGCAAAGCACTTCCATCGATTGGGCGGGAAAATACAACTACAAGACCTACGCCGACTATCAATCGGGCAGCGGCGAGGACGCAAACTCGCCCAACGCCGATCCGCTATTCGATGATCTGACCTCGACGCCACCGGATCTTGACATCGCGTCGAATTCTCCGGCTGTGAATGCCGGCAGCACCAATCTGACTTGCAGCCAAGGCTACTGCGGCTGCGGCAGTTCGATCTACGGCAGCGTGGATTATGCCGGCAATCCGCGGGTTAACGGCAGTGGGCAAATCAACATTGGAGCGTACGAGCAGTAGCGAACGGAAACACAGTGGCATTGCCCCGCCAAGCACATCGCCGGTTTATTTTGACAATGAGCTAAGTCTCGCCTCGCACGGTCCAAGGTCGAGAACACGGATTGTCCCCGAAGAGTCTTCGAACGCCACTGCCCGGTCGGCAACGCCTTTCAGCCGGCCCCATTGCTTTGGTGCGAGCCTTTGCCCTCTTCGGCAGTTTGCGCGGCTCGCGTGCCAGGTCAGAGTCGTTGGCATAGCGTATTGTTGAGTATTCGTATGACCTCATTGGTTGCTTGCCGATTGACGACCTCGTCGGCTGCCGACATCAGGCCCACAGCGGCACATTTCTAAGCACTGATTCCCTTGCGCGCGCCCTTGCTCTGCGCTAGCATTGATCCGCTCTCGCGGTTTTTCCCACTCCTTCTTTCCTCACCAAAAACTTGCCAACTTGCTGCAATGCATGTGCAACTTAACGCGCTCGGGCACAGGGCCATACAATATATAGTGTTATATTGCTTGACCCCGCCCCCAATTCGACGTTACAGTTGCTTAAATTTGTGTCCTCCCTTGCCAGCCTGGGACGGACTGAATCTGAACATGCATGGTTCCGCAGTCGGGGGTATTCGTCTGGTAAATAGCGTTCCGCCCCGGCAAAACCGGCAGCTGGCCGCTAACCGTGGTCGCTGCCATCAAGGAGTCAACGTTGCTTAAACTGAAGCGGCTTCAGATTCTCGGCTTTAAATCGTTCTGCGACCGCACGGACCTCAAGTTTCACGGCGAGGGAGTGGCGGCCATTATTGGACCCAATGGTTGCGGCAAATCGAACATTGCCGACGCCATCTCGTGGGTGCTTGGCGAGCAATCGGCCAAGACTTTGCGCGGCTCACGCATGGAAGATGTAATCTTCGCCGGCACCCGCGACCGCAAGCCCACCGGCATGGCCGAGGTGTCCTTGACCCTGATCGATCCCGAACAATGTTCCGGCGCCGACGCCGATACTCCTACCGAGATCGATATTCAGGACGAAATGCCTGTCACTGCGGCTGAGGACGGCCCATCTGCAGCCGACCCTCTTTTGGACGACCCGACTGGGGATTCTGACTCCCGCTTCACCGGCGACTGGGATGAAGCCGCTAATCGCGCCCGCGCCGCGGAAGAAACCGAGCGCGCTGTCGATGACGCTCAGCCGGGAAAAACGGAAGAGGTGGAAGTTCCGCGTTCGAAGATCACGATGATCGCGGTTGCTTTCCCCGACGACGAGCCTGTTTTCGCTTTAGCAAACGGCACGCTCGCCAGCGTAACTCCGATCGACTCGCCGTCAGTCGGCACGCCGCAGCAAGTAGTGCTGAAAATCCGCCGCCGCAAATTCAATCAGCAGCAGTTCGATGCCGGCGAAATTGTGGTCACACGGCGGTTGTTCCGCTCGGGCGATAGCGAGTATCTGCTCAACGGCAAACTCTGCCGGCTACGCGATATTCAGGAATTGTTCATGGGCACGGGCCTGGGCCCGGAAACCTACGCCCTGATCGAGCAGGGGCGCATCGGCCAGATTCTCAGCAGCCGTCCCACGGATCGCCGCGCGATCCTCGAAGAGGCGGCCGGAATCACGAAGTTCAAAACTAAAAAGCGCCTCGCCGAAGCCCGCCTGGA
>JASHQM010000039.1 GCA_030039165.1 Candidatus Sulfotelmatobacter sp.
CTCTCGCTTGGGCAGCTACAGAATATCTCGACGTACACCGATCTTCTGATTCGGTGGAACGCCAGCATTAGCCTCACCGCCATTCGCGATCCCGAGCAAATCGTGACGCGTCACTTCGGCGAGTCGATTTTTGCGGCACGCCACCTTTTTCTTGACAACCAACAAATTGCGTCGAAAGCGCGCCTGGCCGATCTCGGCTCGGGGGCTGGCTTTCCCGGAGTTCCCATAAAACTTTGGGCCCCACAGATCGAGGTTACACTGATCGAATCCAACCACAAGAAAGCAGCGTTTCTTCGCGAGGTTGTGCGCAGCCTGGGACTGACTGGCATTCGCGTAGAAAACGTGCGCGCCGAAACTCTTGCCCCTTCTAGTTTCGGTGTTGTTACCTTGCGAGCCGTAGAGCGGAGTTCGTCGATGCTGCCAGTTGCCGCTCGTCTGTTGATGCCGAAAGGGCGATTAGTCGCGTTCACGACTAGAAATCGCGCCGACCTTATCCGCTCCACACTGCCAAACTTCTCTTGGCAGTCCGTTCCGATTCCTGGGTCGCAGTCTCGATGGCTGCTGATCAGCAAGGTGAACCAAGATTGTCAATAGGTGGAACAAAGGGTTCGAAATCCATCGCCTCAACTACTGCATAGCCCACAGGTTGCTCTATCTTCGACGTAAAAAGTGGGATGCGATGATCAGATCGGCGCGAACTCAGATTGCCGCAGAAGCTTCTGCCAGCGGCAAAGTCATCAGAGCGAAGTGTTCCGATGGGAACATTAATTCAAGCTTCAAATCTTCTTGCCAGCCAAGAATCTGATTCTCGGCAGATTATTTATATTGCTGGCCACAGACAATCACGAATGTTCCCACCGGAACAGTGAACCTTCTTTTGCACAACAATTCTTGCCGTTCACAGCGATTCCGCATTGCAATCGAAACTCACTTCGCATTATGCTGCCCTCAGCTCTGGCTTTCCACGACAATTTCATGGGACGCGTTATTGCTGTTGCCAATCAAAAGGGCGGCGTGGGGAAGACTACGACTGCCATCAATCTGGCTGCCTCCTTCGCTGCTGCCGAAGTAAACACTCTGCTGATTGATTGCGATCCGCAATCGAACGCCTCCAGCGGGCTTGGACTGATGAAGGATCCAAACCGCGTTTCAACCTACCACTTGCTTCTCGGCGCGGCTTCGAGCGACGAAGCTCTCGCCGGTACCAGCCTGGAGCAACTGTGGGTGATTCCTTCGCACAAGAACCTGATTGGTGCCAACATTGAGCTGGTCGAGGCAGAGCGGCGCGAGTACAGGCTGCGCGATGCGATTGCGCCGCTGCGCGACCGCTTCCAATACATTGTTGTCGATTGTCCTCCCGCGCTCGATCTGCTCACGCTCAATGCGCTGGTCGCTGCCGATTCGGTTTTGATACCCATGCAGGCCGAGTATTTCGCCCTCGAAGGCATCAGTGAGCTGCTCGATACCATTGAACGCATTCGCGCTGCACTGAATCCCGGCCTGGAAATCGAGGGTGTAGTTCTGACCATGCTGGACGAGCGTACGAATCTGGCGCAGCAGGTTATCGCCGAGCTGAAGAATTTCTTTGGTGACAAGTTATGTGCCGCCAGCGTTCCGCGCAACATTCGTCTGGCGGAAGCTCCCAGCCATGGCAAACCAGCGCTGGTCTACGACCCTCGATCAAAAGGCGCGGAAAGCTACATCCGCTTGGCGAAAGAACTGATTGGAAAGCATCTCGCAGCTATCAACTCTCAGCCTACAGCCGTCAGCGCATAGCTTGTTTCTAAAAGATATACTCTATATAATTGATAACATCTTTTAGAAATGATAGCATTCTAAGATCAAACTACGGAGTTCAGATGACGCCAGCGACCAACGCACTCGAAAAAAAAGAAGAGAAGCCGGAAAAACGCCGCGCCTTGGGGCGTGGCCTGGAATCGTTGCTGCCGGGGCCGCGCGTGGTAGTGCCTAGTCCTGAGTCCCAAGCCCCGAGTCCTGAGCCCCGAGTTGCAAGTCATGGCCGGGCTCCAACGGAAGCGCAGGTCCCGGCAGTGGCGGATGCTGGTGTAATTTCGATTCAGGCGCAGGCCGAGGGGCCTGTTTCGCGAGACGCTATCACACACATTGCGCTGGATGTCATCGAAACAAATCCCTATCAGACGCGCCAGGTTTTCGACGAGCAAACGCTCATCGAACTGTGCGATTCGATCAAGGAACACGGCGTTGTGCAGCCGGTGGTCGTGCGTCCAGCGGAAGAGCCGGGACGCTACATTCTGGTCCTTGGCGAACGCCGCTTGCGCGCATCGAGGATGGCAGGTAAAGAGACGATTCCAGCATTGATTCGCCGCCTTTCACCGCAACAGGCGGCGGAAATGACGGTGCTGGAAAATGTCGTGCGCGAAGATCTGACCTGCCTGGAGCAGGCCCAAGCTTTCAAGGTTCTCAGCCAGGAATTTCATCTGACCCAGGCGCAGATCGCCGAGCGCATTGGAGTCTCGCGCGAAACCGTGGCCAATTACATGCGCCTGTTGCGCCTGCCGGAAAAAGTTATGAAGTACATGCTGGAAGAGAAACTCACGTTCAGCGATGCCCGCTTGCTGCTCGCCCTCGAAAGCGATCAGCAGATCGAGCAACTCGCCGATGAAATCGTTGCCCAGCAACTGCGCTGGTACGAGATTGAAGAACGAGTGATGCAGCTGACGACGTCGGTACCGGCGTCCGCCGAGTCGGCGGAGCAGAAGAAGGCGCGGGGAGCGCGATGGGTCGATCCCAATGTGCGGGCCGCGCAGATGGATATGGAGCGCATTCTCGGCATGAGAGTCTGGATCAAAGACCGCCAGGGCAAAGGAAAGATTGTGATTGAGTACGCCAGCGTGGACGATTACGAGCGCGTGGTGGAGATGCTAAGGGGGAACAAGTAGGGATTCCCGCGGCATAGCTTTTTCGTTGCCCTAGATCACGCCGCGGATGAGTTCAAGTCGTCGGGGTTCTTGGGGCCTTGTGGATTAGAGAAAAAAGCAGTCGATTGCCCCGCGCACGGTGGCCACTAGCTCGGAATCGGTAACCTCTGAAATGCCATCACCCCTCCGGTAATTCAGTTGGTAGCGACGCCGCAGTTGCCCAATCACCTCCAGAGCCAGTGCTTCGCAATCGACGAGCGACTGGCAATGAGCGCACTTCAGCCGCGCCAGTGCATGCTCAGGATTGCCGTATTCCGCCATGCCCCACCTCGCCTGGATTGTTCATTCCCCACCCGAAACTTACGTGGCTTGCGAGAATACTATGAACCGTGCCCACAGTGATGTGATGGTTGTCACTGTTGCGAGTGATCGGCGCCGGGAAGGCACGCAAATGAGTTCCAAGCTTTCGCAAAAAGCATGAAAGCACGGGGCGCTGCATTCCCGAAGCGGTCAAGTTAAGAATCAGAGTCGTAAATAGTGGGATACGGAGCCAACGCCTGACAGTATCATGGCGCTCTAGGGGATTATTATTTTAGAAAAGTGGGAGACAGACGACAGCATGCGCGCATGAAAGCAGCACTTCGCGACATTCTAGGGACTCGGCACTATTTCGCGAAGAAATAATCGAAGGACTTCACGGCCGTGAATTCGTCGTCCTTAATATCGAAGACGGTGTAGAGCTTGGTGACGTTGAGCACGTCGTGGACCTTCTTGGTGAGGTTCATGAGTTTGAGTTCGCCGCCGGCATTGCGCACGGTGGTGTAGCTGCCCACCAGTTCACCGACTCCGGAAGAATCGATGTAGTCGACGTTGGCGAAGTTCAGAATGATTTTCTTTTTTCCCGCGGCCACGAGCTCACGGATAGTATTGCGCAGTTGGTCGAGTTCATCACCAAGCGTGATGCGTCCGGTGATGTCGACAATGGTGACGTGGCTGACTTCACGCGTTGTGATGGTCATGGAGTGGGGCTTTCGGAATTCCGATTCCGGCCTTCGCGGGAATGGTAGAGTGCCAGGCCCGGTAAGTCAATGGTGCCGAATCTAATAGCTCAGGGAATCCATTACTGCGGGCACGGGCGCAACCGGTTGATAGTCGCGGATTTCCTGAATGGGCGAGGTGATGATCGGCGTGTCGTATTCGGGGTGGTGAAATTCCAGGTGCATGCCGCGCCCAACGAATTGCATCTTGAGCATGGAACCGCCCCAGGTCGAGCCGGCGATGGCGACATGCACCGGGTCGGGACAGAACTCCGGATGCCCGGAAATCAAAGCGTCGCTGCCACCGAGCAGAACCGCTTTATAGCAATGATGCATGGTCTGAATATGCAGAACCGTGGCTGGCGGCAGATCGTGCAGGAAGACCCCGCCTTCAATCTCCGATTGAACGATGGCGCTGTTCACATTATCGGCCAGGTTGGGGTGCGGGAAAAACATAGCCGGGTTCTGCATAGAGTAATGGGTTTCCCTCCGCTCGGCAAGGGTTGTTTGTAACCGCCTGAAAACGTAAGGCAGAAGACCTTGGGAATGGCCATCCCGTGTCCAATTACCACCCTCGGGGTCGTACGATCGACTACTGGCGCTGCACGCTCGGAACCGTCTGCGAGGAGGTTTGCTGTTCGCCGGTACCGATGGCATCTCCAGCCAGAATCAGCTCTACCCGCCGGTTCTGCTGGCGTCCCTCGGGCGTCTCATTCGAGGCGATTGGTTCATTCTTGCCATAGCCATGGGCTTCCACACTGGCCGAGTTAATGCCCTGCTGAACGAAGTAGTCGCGCACGGCCTGCGCCCGCCGCTCAGAAAGCTGCTGATTGTATTCGTCGCTGCCGATGCTGTCGGTGTGACCTTCGATGGTCACATGCAGGCTTGGATAAGCGAGGACGATGCCCGAGACTTTGGCCAGGCGCTCGCGCGCTCCCGGCAGCAGTTCGAAGCTGCCACTACGGAATAAAACGTCTGACATGTTGGCGACCAGGCCGCGGGCAGAATCGCGCGTGGCCAGAATGCTATTGAGCTGCTGCAACAGACGCGCCCTTAGCTCCTGCTTCTCGTTCTCGGCCTGCTGCTTCTCTTTTTCGGCTTGTTGCCGTAATAGCTCCGATTGCTGCGCCGCCTGCTGTGCCTGCTCTTTTTCTTGCGCCAGCTTCTGCTGCTCAGCGACCGCCTCGGCTGTGGCTTTCTCAGCCTCCGCCTTCTGGCGCGCCGCTTCTGCCGCGGCCTGTTCGGCTTCCTGCTTCATCCGGAGGGCCTCCGCTCTGGCTTTCTCCGCTTCCACGCGTGCCGCTTCGGCGTCAGCCCGGCGCTTAGCTTCGGCGTCAGCCTCGGCGCGAGCTTTGGCCTCGCGGGCGGCGGCTGCCGCCTGCGCATCGTCTTCGGCCTTCTGCTTCACGGCCATCAAGCGCGCTTCTTCCGCGGTTTCGGTGGCTTCTTTGGCGAGGGCTTCGACAGCGGCTTTGTTTTGCTTCTGGCGGTAGGCGCTCTCCGCCTGCATCAGTTGCTGACCGGCTTTCGAAATGATAAACGCCGCATATTTGTCGCCCGCGGCGATGCGCGCAATGCGCATGGCGTTACGAGCCTCGAACAACTCAAGCGGGGTCTTGTTGTCGATACCGAAAATCGCATCCTGGATATGCGTGTTGGTTGAGGAGTATGTGCCACGGCTGACCAGATCGTACCTGGCTTCGATATTCTCCGTGCCCGTTTCAGTTACCGGCGCGCTCTCCATCACTACCATGTTGCCCGGAGCCGTCACAGCAAAATATGGCTCGGCGGTGACGATCATGCCGAAGGTCTGCAGATCGGTGGAGGCTTTCAGGTGCGCGTTGCCGTGCTCGAGCGTCACTTCACCCAAATTGACTGGACGCCCCTGCGGCGAAACCGCCCACAACACATACGTCAGGTATTCCAGGCCGAACTTGGTCGCGTCCTCCATGCCCTGAAATTTGACTTCGATCAAAAAGTTCGTTTTCTTGCCCTCTACGCGCGCTTCGCCGGTGGCGTGTTCGAGCAAGTCGGTGCCGTGAAAGTCGACTTTGGTTGACCCTCCTTGCAGCCGGTAGTGGACGGCCTTCGTCGTGCGCGAGACAGTGGGCTCAGCAGTAGCCGCGCTCGTCGAAGGCGTCGCTGCAGCTTGGGTTGCCGGTGCTGATTGTTGGCTGGACGCGCTCTGGGCGGAGGGTACTGGCGTCGCAGTTTGGGCGAAAGCGGCTGAAGCGGCAAACAAGATGGCCAGAGATAGATTTTTCACGGACGTTCTCAGTCTGGGGGAGAACATCGGCAAAGATTAGTTCTGTTTCATTTTCGCGGCGAAATGACAACCTGAATAGGGATAGGAAGGACTAGGGAAAGGATGGAACTTTGGTCACCAGCGGGATCTCAACCACGGAGGGCACAGAGTCTCACGGAGTAACCGCTCAACTTCGAAACATCAGGCCACCGGCCACACTAAACCGAACCGCCTTACGGGATCGACGCAATCGTACCTTTCGGCCCCACCACCAGCGCCCCGCCTTGGGGAAAAGCCGCGATTGCATTGAACTGCACGCCATGCTCACTCACTCGAGTGGGATTTCGCGGCGGCCGAAAGTCATACACGAACTTGGGCCCGACGATGAACAAGCGCGGACGGCGCGGGTCTTTTCGTCCGCGGTCGTATGTCACGGCGGAATAGTAAGACTGCGGGAAAATCTTCGAAACGCTCCAGGTCGTTCCTCCATTGTTTGTGAAAGCCAGATTCGGCCCGTCCTTTTCCGGATGTTTGTAATCACCGCCGGCAATTGCACCGTGCAGCGGATCGCGAAAGGCGATGGAGAAGATTCCGGTCGAGTCTGCTCCGTGCATGATGGGGGTTGCAAGAACTTCCCAGGTTTGGCCGCGATCGGGCGAGTGAAACACGCGCGCGACTTTGCCGCCAGTGGCGAACCAGATGTTTCCATCATCAGCCGCACCACCGGCAGACAGAACTGCAAGGCAGGAATTGCTGGCGGCAAACGCGCCTTCACCCTCTGCTGCCGGGGGAAGCCGCGCCGGTGGAATCTGTGTCCAGGTAGTTCCGTTCAAAGTCATCAATACTTCAAATTTCAATTTGCCGCCTTCATCGGGCACCGGATCTCCCACCACCACCCCATGCGTGCGATCCCAGAACGCCATGCAATCGAAAAACCCTTTGGGATTCTTGTTCATAAACTGCAACTGCCAGTGCCGGCCGATGTCGGTAGTGTGATAAATCCGGGATTGCTCTCCCGGCCCCGCCGCCATCAGAAAAGCCTCGTCAGCCGAAAATGCGACTACCGCGCGGAAGTCTAGGCTCTCCGCGCCAGGAAGCTGCTCCGGCGTCCAGATATATCCGCCATCGGTAGTGCGGAGATAAGTGCCATGCGTGCCCGACGCCCACGCGATTTCAGGCGAAACTACGCTTACGCCGCGCAGGCTTTCAGTGGTGTGAGAGAGCTGCGTGCGGGGCGAGCGCTGCGCGAAAACAGGAATGGCCGCAATGATCAGAGACAGGGCAAGAGTCGTGCGTGATCCAGGTTGCATAACTAAATTGTCGCAGAAGCTTCGTTGCCGCCTACATTTCGCGGCGGGTGTTGGCGGCTTTGAAATCCCTCGCTTCGCATGCTGAAAACGGCTCTGCTCGGGATGACGCCCTTTGGGTTTGCGTCAAGGCTGAAAAGCTTGCTGTCACCTCGTTTTCTCCGAGCGATATTCCGCGGGACTCATGCACGCGAATGCTACTTGACCATAAAATCGGCGAAGGACGCGACTTTCCCGAAGTAAATACGGAGCGTGCACTTGTTCTGGTAGTGGGCAAAGGCGACTTCCAGAGTTTCTGCCGGCTCAGGTACCTGGTCTGTTTCCATGGCAACCCGCGCCAGATCCTCCTTTTCGTCGTAGGGGGCGCCCGCGGTTACGTTCTTGTTGACCGCCAGCGTCCATTTGTCTTTCGCGGGTATGGGATACACCGTATACGCCCCGGTGGGAACCGGAGAGCCGCCGAGCGTAAGGTCTGCCTCGGTAAACAGCGTCATGGGAGCGCCGCCGGGAGTCCACGGTTTGCCGTTTTGCGGCTTCTCGCTCTTGCCGCTGACCGGGTTATAACGGATGTAAACTTGGCGGCCATCATCCAGATTGCAGCTGGCTGTAGCTGATTGAGCTGCACAGATCGCAGCCAATGCCAGAACGACCACCACTCCTGTAGCGAAGCGAGCGCGGAACATGGGAGACCCTCGGGGCAAAAGTGTAGCTCCGAAACGGGGGTCAGGGGAAGTACATTTGCGCCAACACGGCCCACCTTTCGAAAACCGCGAAAGGGGGACATCCTCCGTTGTGTGCTCATGGACCTCTATCCATCGTTCGTCGTTGGTCTTCGGTGACGTATTCCCCGCCAGGAGCGGTTGCTACCGTGAGTGGTCGAGCGCCGGATGCTATTCCGGCGACGAACGAGGACCAACACTCATGGCGAAAGCAGCAAAACTGAAGATTCTTTATGGCGAGGGAGACAACGAAGCGCAGGAAGCGGCCGCATCAGCATTTGAAAAGGCCGGCCACGCGGTAGAAAAAGCTATCGGGCGCAAAGCGGTGGAAGCCGCGCTGGGCAAGAACAAGTTCGATCTTGTGGTTCTGGGGCCGTCACTCAGCCGCAATGACCGTCATCATCTTCCTTATATGGCGAAGAAGGCGCAGGCGGAAATCAGCGTGCTGGTCATGCATGCCGATGGCAGCCGCCATCCTTATGTCGATGCCTGCACCGACACCGGCGCCAGCATTGAGAATGTTCTCGCCCGCATCGAAAGCATGGCCATTGCGGGAATGATGCCGGCAGCGGCGGGAGCGGGGGCGGGAAGATAGCATGAAGTTAGATTCGGTTCGGTACGGAACAACCGGTCGTGTTCCCTGAGCCGTGCTGATCGATGACGCTGAGGATTTAGTGCTCTTCCGATAGCGAAGGGGTCCCATCCGACCATCGGCCAACTGGAATCAGAAGAACTGTTAAGTTCTCTTCCGGATACTTGATTCCGAGAATGGGTGAGTCTGGCAGTCCAGCGCCCCAGGATTTGGGATCGGTTTCGGGAGTGAAAAACATGAGATGCGGACGCCAGTGACCGACACGATGACTGAGATAGGTTTGCTTGGAGAGCATGTAGGACATCGATCCGGGTGCCGCCGTATGCAGTTCGCCACTCTTGATTGCCGCTTCAACGGCCGCTTGAATCCGGGCTGGCGACCCTCCAGCCATTGCCTCCTGAGTCCGCTTGATTGTGGCCGGCACTTGAGACCTCGCGGCGAGAGCGTTATAGCACTTGTGACCTCACAAAAAACGCGAAACCAGAGCGCTGCTGCTGAATTTCATTTCAAGCTCTTTCGTCGAACATTTTTTTTAGGCGTGACCTTGTCTTTTCCGTGACCCTCTTGGGCGAGGTCACGCAGTCGTTCGAGGGCGGCGGACCAATACTGTTCGTACTTCGCAATCCACGGTGCCAATCCGGCGGCGAGGGCATCCGGTTCGAGTCGATAAATCTGCAGTCGACCCCGACGCGTTGCCGATACCACACCCCCCGCCCGCAGGCTCATGAGGTGTTTGGAAATGCCCGATGCCACCAGCTCGGGGAATTCAGAGGCGAGTTGACCGACGCTTAAGGGACCACGTTCGGCCAGCAGATCAAGGATGATCCGGCGGGTTGGGTCAGCCAGGATCCGGAAGAGGGCATCGCTACTGTTGGACATCACTTGCATTGCTGGGCATCACCCGCGTTCACTAAATCGGCCAACCGTTCGAGAATCCCGTGTGCGTCAGCACCACGTTCATAATCCTGTACCGTCTCAGCCCAGTCCGAACGGCCTATGTTCTCGAATCCATCGTGAATGAGGGTGACGCGTGTGCCGGCAGCACTGGGAGCCAGCGTGATGACTAATCGCGCGGGATGTGACCATCCACTGCCTTCCTCGAGCCAGGACAGAATCAGGCACTTCTCTGGCCGTAGCTCCAGCACGTTGCCGCTGACCCACGTTTTATGATCGGGACCGAGAAAGCGATATGCGCCGCCGACGCGCAGATCGATCTCAATGTTTGAGCTGATCCATTGTCGCAGTGCTTCCTGAGTTGCCAACCAGAACCAGACGGCGCTCGGTTGAGCCTGAATTTCAATCGACCGGACGACTTGCGGCATAGAATCTCCAATACATTACCCTTGGGTAATACATTACTGTATGGTAATACTTTTGGTCTTGTCAACTGTGGATTCGCCGCAAGGGGTCGGCGACTCTTAATAGCGTTAATTGGCACAACCGTGGAATTCAAGTTGGTGTCATGCGGCATTCAAGTGGTTAACAGGTGGGACAAATCCTTCTCATCCAGACCTCGAATTTCGCATTCTCGTCGTTCGCTAACGCAAAGTGGGATTTTTTGCAGAATTCGATTCGAAGGCCGACCGGGCCCCGCACCAAACGGGTAATAGGAAGAACCGTTGCGGAGTTGAAATTCAGCGGCTGAAGCCACCCGTTATTTGCCTGCTCAAGATTTGGCACGAGTGGGATTTGTTCCCACTCTCCGGTGCTTGCGCCGACTTCCGATGCACGTGGTTCCCACCCCTTCGCAAAAGGCGCGAAAGGATGGGGTCGAAATATCCTCCCATGTCTCGCAAAAGCAAGACATGGGGCCAAAAAGGGATGGGGCGCCCTGATTAGTTGAACGACACGTTCATGTCCATATTGTGCGCGACAAAGGCCCAGGTGTCTGCGGTCTCATCGATCAGCTTTGTGATCGATTTGCCCGCGCCGTGGCCTGCCTTGGTTTCGATGCGAATCAGCACCGGTGCAGGGCCGGCCTGGTCGGCCTGCATGGTGGCGGCGAACTTAAAGCTGTGGCCGGGGACGACGCGGTCATCGTGATCCGAAGTGGCAATCAGCGTTGGCGGATACTTTGTCCCCGGCTTCAGATTATGCAGCGGCGAATAGGCATACAGCGCCTTGAAATCCTCGGGATTGTCCGACGAACCATAATCTGAGACCCACGCCCAGCCAATGGTGAATTTGTGGAAGCGCAGCATATCCATCACACCGACTTCCGGCAGTGCTACGCCGAAGAGATCAGGACGCTGGGTCACGCAGGCGCCGATGAGCAATCCGCCGTTGCTTCCGCCGCGAATGGCCAGCTTTGGAGTCGACGTGTATTTGTTGTCGATGAGCCACTCGGCGGCAGCGATGAAGTCGTCAAACACATTTTGCTTCTTCAGCTTCATGCCCGCCTGGTGCCAATCTTCGCCGTATTCGCCGCCGCCGCGCAGATTGGGCTGAGCGTAGATTCCGCCCATTTCCAGCCAGACAATTGTGGGAACGGTGAAATTTGGCGTGAGCGAGATATCGAAGCCGCCATATCCATACAATAAGGTGGGGTTTTGCCCATCCAGCTTGATTCCCTTCTTATAGGTTATGAACATCGGCACCCGCGTGCCGTCTTTGCTGTGGTAGAACACCTGCTTGGTTTCGTACTGAGTGGCGTCGAAATCGACCTTGGGCTTGCGGAAGACCGTGCTCTTGCCCGCCTGCGGCTCGTAACGATAGACCGTTAGCGGAGAAGTGAAACTGGTGAAGGCGTAAAAGGTTTCTTTGTCTTTGCGCTTGCCAAAAAATCCGCCAGCAGTGCCGATACCGGGCAGATCGACGTTGTGCAGGAATTCTCCGTTCAAGTCGTAGACACGCACTTCGGTCTTCGCATCTTTCAGGTAGCCAAGAAGAAACACGTTGTCGACCACACTCGAGAACTCCAGTTTGTCGGCACCCTGCGCAACAATGGTTTTCCAGTTGCTGCGCTCGGGATGGCGGGTATCAATGCCGATCAATTTTCCGCGCGGCGCATCGAGATCGGTCTGAATCCAGAAAACCGGGCCGTCATTGTCGATGAACGAATATTGCGCGTCGAAATCATCGAGCAGTTTGACCACAGGAGCATCGGGCTGCGTCAGATCTTTGTAGTAGAGCCGGTTCTTCGGCTCGGTGCCCTGCCAGACGGTAATGACCAGATAATGGCCGTCATCGGTAACGCTACCGCCGAATCCCATTTCCTTGTTGTCGGGCCGCTCGTAGATGAGTTTGTCTTCAGATTGATCAGTGCCCAACCGGTGATAGTACAGTTTCTGAAAATAATTGGTCTCGCGCAGCGCCGCGCCCTTGGGCTTGTCGTAGCGGCTGTAGTAAAAGCCCTTGTTGTCTTTGCTCCAGGAAGCGCCGGAAAACTTCACCCACTTCAGATCGTCGGGTAAATCCTTGCCGGTATCGACGTCGCGTACATGCCATTCGTTCCAGTCGGAGCCTGAGACGGCGATGCCATAAGCCATGAGCTTGCCGTCCTCAGAGATCGCGTCGCCGGCGAGGGCAACCGTGCCGTCGCTCGAAAGCCCATTGGGATCGAGCAGCACGCGTGGTTCGGCATTGAGCGACTCCGCGACAAGAAGCACATTCTGGTTCTGCAGGCCGGTATTGTGCTGGTAGAAATAGCGGCCGCCTTCCTGCAAAGGCACGTTGAAGCGCTCGTAATTCCATAGCTTGCTCAAGCGGTCGCGAATCGCATTGCGGTAGGGAATCTTGTCGAGATAGCTGAACGTTAGTTTGTTCTCGGCCTCGATCCACGCCTTGGTCTCCTCCGAGTCGGTATCTTCGAGCCAGCGATAGGGATCGGCGACTTTGGTGCCGTGGTAGTCGTCAACCTGATCGCTGCGGCGCGCCTGCGGATACACCAGAGGCGTGGATGAATTCTGGGCAGTGGTTAAAACGGTAGGCAAACAAAATAGTAACAGGAAAAGACCTGCAACCTGGCGCATGAGACGCATGGCAATCCTCGGGAAGAAATCGGTGGAGCGATCTATTCTGCCTCAGATTGGACGGGGAAGTACAGCGAGGGTCAACGAGCGCGGCCGCCCACAGCGGCGTAAGCGGAAAAACAGGTTCCTCATCCGCGCTTCGCGCGCGTTCGGAATGACATCCGGGAAAGCACTAACAGAAAACCTACGGCACTGTCCTTCGCGCGGGCTTCGGAGCGGTCTTGTAGTCGGCAGGATACAACACCACGCAGCGGTTAAATCCCTCCCCATCGCTTTCCGTTTTCAGATCGGTCTGATCGCGCAGCGCCAGATGCAACACTCGCCTTTCCCGCGACGACATGGGAGCGAACTGATAAGGCGTTCCCGTCTGCCGGACCTTCTCGGCGGCAACATCGGCGGCCATGCGCAACTCCTGCAAACGAGCGGCGCGCTGATTGCGGCAGTCGAACATAATCTTCTCGTGCTCCGCCGAAGGCAGGTGCAGAATCTCATACGCGAGCAGCTCGAGGGCGCGCAGCAGCTCGGCGCCGCGATCGAGCAGCAGAACGGAGTCCGGCCCGGAGAAGTCGACGAAAATCTCCGGCTTCTCCCATTCGCTTTGCGGCGGAGGGTCGACCACGATGCGGTACTTCAGGTGAAGTCCCCCCTTGCTGACCAGGGTCTGAAGGAATTCGTTGATGCGGTTGGCGGCAGCGACTTTATCCATAAATTCAACTTTCAGCTATCGAGCTTCGGGATGACACCTGGAAACGGGTTCAGCTTGCCTAATCACAGCTCGTGGCAGACTACTTCTCTTTCTTCCTTGCCCGCTTTTCCATCATTTCGCGCATCTCACGGCCCAGCTTGGTGCGGTTCATAATCGCCTGCTGGGCGATCGAAATTAAGTTTGATTCCGCGTAGTACAGGTTCAATCCCGCTTGCAGATTGAAGAAGATGAATCCCATAAACAGCGGCATCATCCAGTTCATCATTCTCTGCTGCGCCGGGTCCATGCCGGTCTGAGGCGTCATGCGCTGCATGACGAACATGCTGATCACCATCAGTATCGGCAAAATGAAATACGGGTCGCGCGCTGAAAGATCCTTGATCCACAACCAGTGCGCCTGCCGCAGATCGAGCGCCACGCCCAGCATTCGATAGTAGGCAATAATAAATGGGAACGTGACGAGCAGGGGCAGGCAGCCGCCTGCAGGATTCACTCCTTCTTTCTTATAGAGCGCTGCCACTTCCTCATTCATTGCGGCCTTGCGCGGATCGCGCAGGCTGTACTTTTTGTATTTCTCCTGGATCGACTTAATCTGCGGCTGCACGCGCTGCATTTTCAGCATGGATTTCATCTGCGCGATGCGAAAGGGAAGCAGGGCGACGGTAATGATCAGCGTCTGAATTACGATCGCCCATCCCCAGTTAGGGATGTACTTATAGGTCCACTTGAGCCAGATAAACAGTGGACGGGCCAGTACACCCCACCAGCCGTAGTCGACCGTACCGCGAAGATCGGCATCGCCATTGTGGATGGTGGGCACCTTCGCCGCCTCGAGCGACGACATCTCTTTCGGCCCGACGAAGATCCGTTCACGCGTCGCTCCCTGCAGATCGCCAACAGCGACTCCGAGCACATCCACGTTGCTGGTCTCTTTTGCTCCCGGCTTCTGGGGAACCTGCAATGGATTGCGCAGCGTAACCATGGCGGCCGTCGAGGGGTCGCTGGGAATAAACAGCGCGGCAAAATACTGATCCCCCGGGCCGCTCCACTCGAAGGTGTTGGAGGGCCCTTTGATCGTGTTGCCGCCGCTGATGTTCTTTGCCGGCACACGCAACACGTAGTTGGGAAAAATCAGCGCTGTCTTGTCGGTCGAGACGTCGCTGTGGTAATCGAGGCGAGCCGCTGCGTACGAGGCAGGCGTCACCTGGTCGCCGAATCCCGATGGCCACGCCGGAGCCGCGAAGATTCGGCTGCCTTTGTAAACCACCGATACGTCCGCATCCAGCACATAGGTGTTGTCAAAGCGGAAGCTCTTGCGTACCTCCAGATCCTGGTCCGCATATTCGAACGTGATCGTCGCCGGAGCGTTGGCGTGCCCTTCAAACGAAGCGACGTAAAGTGCCGACTTCAAGCGATCATTTAGAGCCTGGTCATACGTCCACAACGAAAGCGGGTACCCATATTTCTCGGCCGCGGCGACATTGACCAGATCGAGCAGACCGTTCTGCGCATCGTTCTTGAATTTTTTCAGGACCCACGATTTCACCTCTGCGCCGCGGTTGCTGAAAGTAATCCGGTAAAGATCGTTTTCGATGACAGTTTCGCTTTCGGTGGAGGCTTGTTTCTGAACCACCTTGGCCGGTGGGGCCAAGGCTGGAATCGAAGGCGCAGAGACCGCGG
This sequence comes from Candidatus Sulfotelmatobacter sp., assembly GCA_030039165.1. Classification (GTDB taxonomy): domain Bacteria; phylum Acidobacteriota; class Terriglobia; order Terriglobales; family Acidobacteriaceae; genus Sulfotelmatobacter. The sequence continues at coordinate 15,158 of JASHQM010000039.1, forward strand.
GAACCGCGGTCGGCTGCACCGGCGCCGGCTGCGCGGGGGCTTTTGTGCTTTCTTTCTGCGGCGTGGGTGATGGCGGCGCGTACCTCTTGACCAGTCCCTCAAAAACGATGAAGCCAAGAAATGTCAGGAGCAGCACAAGCATAAGCTTGCGCTCGGAGCCGGGGTCCTGTTGAGGATTGTGGTATTCCGCCAAAGTCTTACCTGATTACCTGGGATGGGAGCATGCCTGCTTCACCACCGGGTCATAACCGGATCCAGCCAATGGATGGCAGCGCAAAATGCGCATCAACGCCATCCATCCCCCGCGCAGTGCACCGTAGCGCTCGACTGCCTCGATCGCATACTCGGAGCAAGTGGGCACATAGCGGCAGGCTGCGGGCAACAACGGCGAGATCGCCCATTTATAAGCCCGCAGCAAATACAGCACGGAGTATTTGGGAAGCTGGGTCATTACTAATTCAATCTTTCTCTCCGGCGGCTCTTGTTCCCGCATTTCCTTGAGAGTCATTGGATAACCCGCGCTCAATCCTTGCGAAGGCTAGCCGCACCTCGTTCACAATCTCGTCAAAGCCGGCGCTCAGTAGCGGCTTCCTGGGATGAATCACCACATCGGCGCGCAACAAGACCGCCGGCAGCGACAAACGAACCGCCTCCCGCAACCGGCGCTTCATTCGATTGCGCTGCACCGCCCCGCCGAGCACGCGTCCAACGGCGAATCCAATTCGTGGCCCTTGTAGCGCGGACGTCTGGTGTGGCGCGGACATCTTAGCCCGCGCGGTTGAGCTCTGCGCTTCCGACCGGGCCAGGTAAAAAACCGTCATCAATGCCGAAAACTGCCGGCGCCCCTGCTTGTACACGCGCTCGAAATCGGCATGCCGCAAAAGCCGCATCGCCCGGGGAAACCGCGCCGCTTTCTTCGCAGCTGTCACGGAATCGGGTCGATCTCCTATCCTTGCGTTCGCCCCCGCACCCTTAACCCACGACGGGCAGGCGACACCTGCGGCCATAAAAGTAAGCGACACTGAGAATGCTACTCGCGGAAGCCGGGCTTCACCGAGACCCGCTTGCGCCCCTTGGCGCGGCGGCGGGAAAGCACCTTCTGGCCGCCCTGGGTCCTCATGCGCACGCGAAAGCCGTGCTTCTTGCTGCGCTTGCGCCGGTTGGGTTGGAATGTACGCTTGGGCATGAAAGATAGCTGCTCCTAATTTGTGCGACAGTGTATAGGCAAACAGTGAGTATAAATGACGGGAAGGTTGCAGGGCAAAGACGAACGGGGTAGGTGTATGGCGACGGCAAAATGCCCCCTCCCCCGGCTTCGGGCCGCCCATGCGACGGACAGGGCTCTTAGTCCTATTCACGCGAAATTGTTTTGAAGGCCGGGGTCCGCAATAGTAAAATGCCAAGGCCTTTGGGGCGGGCAACTGGTAGGGTCCTCCTACAAGGGCACAGTTTCTGAACCCACGGGACAATTCAGTTCTATGCGGCTGGTTCAAATGAATCTCCTCGGGCCGCAGCGCGGAGGCTCAATGCAGTCCGCTTCTCTAAAATCGCTTTTTTTGGCTACTTCTTTTTTCGCATCGCTATGCGTTTCGGGGGCCGCGGCCCAGGCTGGCGGCGATCAAATCCTGTACAGCTTCACAAATCCGGGCGGCCAAGGCTGGTACCCTTACGCCGGACTGATCATGGACGGATCCGGCAACCTCTACGGCACAACCGACAGCGGTGGCACTAGCGATAACGGAACTGTGTTCGAGCTGGTCAATTCTTCTGGGACCTACACTGAGAAGGTGCTGTACACCTTCACTGGCTCCGATGGGGATGGAGCGAACCCGGAAGCAGGACTAATCATGGACGCCTCGGGCAACCTTTACGGCACAACCGCTAGCGCCGGCGCTGGCGACAGCGGAACTGTATTCGAACTGGTCAATTCTTCTGGGACCTACACTGAGAACGTGCTGTACAGCTTCGCTGGCTATCCAAGGGACGGGGCGAACCCTGAAGCTGGCCTAATCATGGACGGATCGGGCAACCTTTACGGCACCACTGTTGACGGCGGCCCTACCTTCAACGGAACTGTGTTCGAGCTGGTCAATTCTTCTGGGACCTACACTGAGAAGGTGCTGTACACCTTCGCTGGCTATCCGGGGGATGGAGCGACCCCTTACGCCGGATTAATCATGGACGGATCGGGCAACCTTTACGGCACCACCTCTTACGGCGGCGCTAGCAACAACGGAACTGTGTTCGAGCTGGTCAACTCTTCTGGGACCTACACTGAGAAGGTGCTGTACAGCTTTACTGGCTCCGATGGGGATGGAGCGACCCCTTACGCCGGACTAATCATGGACGGATCGGGCAACCTTTACGGCACTACTGTTGACGGCGGGACTACCTTCAACGGAACTGTGTTCGAGCTGGTCAATTCTTCCAGGACCTACACTGAGAAGGTGCTGTACAGCTTCACTGGTTATGCAGGGGACGGGTCATCCCCCGATGCGGGTGTAATCATGGATGCCTCGGGCAACCTTTACGGCACCAGCAATGGCGACGGGAATAATGGTGGAACCGTGTTCGAGCTGGTTAACTCCTCCGGGACCTATAGCGAGCAGGGGCTCTTCAGCTTCACAGTTTCCAGTAGTCAGGGCTGGTACCCCTACGCCGGACTAATTATGGACGGATCGGGAAACCTTTACGGCACCACTTCTAGCGGCGGCGCTAGCAACAACGGAACTGTGTTCGAGCTGGTCAATTCTTCCGGGACATATATTGAGAAGGTGCTGTACACGTTCGCTGGCTATCCGGGGGACGGGGCGGACCCTAAAGCCGGACTAATCATGGACGGATCGGGAAACCTTTACGGCACTACTGCTGTAGGCGGCGCTGGCGACGACGGAACTGTGTTCGAGCTGGTCAATTCCTCTGGGACCTACACTGAGAAGGTGCTGTACAGCTTCACCGGCGATAGGGATGGAGCAACCCCTTACGGCGGACTAATCATGGACGGATCGGGCAACCTTTACGGCACCACCTCTTACGGCGGCACTGCCTTCAACGGAACTGTGTTCGAGCTGGTCAATTCTTCCGGGACCTACACTGAGAAGGTGCTGTACAGCTTCACTGGCTCCGATGGGGATGGAGCGAACCCTTACGCTGGACTAATCATGGACGGATCGGGAAACCTCTACGGCACCACCTCTAGCGGCGGCGGCTCTAACCAGGACGGAACTGTGTTCGAGCTGGTCAATTCCTCCGGGACCTACACTGAGAAGGTGCTGTACAGCTTCACTTTCACTGAGGGGGATGGGGCGTTCCCCTACGCCGGACTAATCATGGACGGATCGGGCAACCTTTACGGTACTACCTATGACGGCGGCACTACCACCGAAGGAACTGCGTTCGAGCTGGTCAATTCTTCTGGGACCTACACTGAGAACGTACTATACAGTTTCCCCAGCCATCCAGGAGATGGGGCGCACCCCTACGCCGGATTAATCATGGACGGATCGGGCAACCTTTACGGCACCAACTCTTACGCCGGCACTAGCGACAAAGGAACTGTGTTCGAGCTGGTCAATTCTTCCGGGACCTACACTGAGAAGGTGCTGTACAGCTTCACCGGCTATCCAGGGGACGGGGCGAACCCTGAAGCTGGCCTAATCATGGACGGATCGGGCAACCTTTATGGCACGACTATTGGAGGCGGCAATAATTGGGGAACCGTGTTCGAAGTGGCCAGCCCGTTAGCAGCAACCACCGTATCGGTTTCGTCGAACCTGAATCCTTCCACTTATGGCCAGGCAGTGACGTTCACAGCGACGATCGGCAACAGCCAGTCGGGAGACGTGAAGCGACACACGAAACGGAAAGCAGTGCGGGCGCAGGTTATCACCGGAACGGTGACCTGGAGCGCAAATACCGGCTGCGGAACGAGTCCGGTGACAGCGGGTAGTCCAGCTACAACGACATGTATGACATCGAGTCTGAATGCCGGAAGTGATACGATCACCGCAACTTACTCAGGCGACAGCAACAACGCGGGCAGCATGGGCACGTTGAGTGGCGGGCAGGTGGTGAATCAGGCAAGCCAGACGATCAGCTGCGCGGGTATTCCCTCGAGCGCAGCCTATGGCAGCGGCTTTACCCCGTCATGCTCGGCCAGCTCGGGTCTGCCCGTCAGCTACGCGAGTTCGGGAGGATGCTCGAACACGGGAGCAAGCTACTCGATGACGAGCGGGACGACGGCGTGCTCAGTGATCGTGATGCAGGCAGGCAACGCCGACTACTCGGCAGCGCCAATGTTCAACCAATCGGTGACGGCGACAAAGATTAACCCGACGGTTTCGTTCACAGGTTTGCCATCGAACCTGCCGTATGGCAACACGTACACACTAACGGCGACGACCAGCGCCAGCACGACGGCTTCGATTTCGGACTCGACATCGGCGGTTTGCGCGCTATCGGGTGCGACGGTAAGCATCGTGAAGGACACGGGCACGTGCACGGTTACTGCGAATTGGGCGGCGGATTCGAACTATAATGCGGCGTCGCTGACGCAATCCGGTGCGGCAGCAAAGGGCCAGGCGGCGATCACATGGGCGGCGCCGGCTCCGATTTACTACGGAACGCCTTTAAGTGGCACGCAACTGGATGCGACCGCCACTCCCGCGAACGTGTACACCACGCCCGTTTATTCGCCAGCGTCAGGGAAGATCGAGGCGGTGGGCAACGTTACGCTCAAGGTAACTTTCGCGCCGCACGGCAATAGCGTCTACGCCACCACGACCGATACGGTGCCCCTGCAAGTATTACAAGCAGAGACCACAACGGCGGTCACGTCGCAGGATCAAACGATTACGCTGAACCGAATAGGCAGCGCGAGCGCAACTGTGGACTTCAACGTAACCAGCTACAAACCAACAGGGACGGTAACACTGACCACGACGCCGCCCGGTCCAACCTGTACGGGTACGGTGGCGTCCAGTACAGGAAGCGGACACTGCAAGCTGACGTTCACGAACGCGGGTTCTTACACTATCAATGCTTCCTACGGAGGCGATGCCAACCATGCGGGCAGCGACAACTTAACACAAAGCCCAGCGATCAGCGTGACGGTCGAACCTTACCCTTAGTGCGATGAGGACCGGACGGAATGGTGCGTGACCGCATCAGTGCTTTGTTTTTCGCCTGCCCGTGCCTGGATCGAAGATATCGAGCAGACCTACGGATTCGTCTGGTTTGCCTGCTGCGTGTAAATCAAAGCGTCATCCGGAGAGGCTTGCGTCGTTATAGCCGATTCTTTCGCCAACTCGGGCAGTGATGCTCTCCGTGATGTTTGCAGGCCCACGACCCGCTTTGCACTCGAAATTTTCCCGCCACTCTCGTCGTCGAGCGGCGGACACGACAAAATTCCCATTGACCGCCCTGCACTGCGCCCGTTGCAGTTATATCCTTGACACTTGACAGCCGCGCCCAATCGGGTTCTGAATGCATATTCGGAAAAATTTTCTGCGTGAAATTTTCCGTGCGGCCAAAAACTTTTGTGCTAGTATGCGGCACGGTCAGTTTTCAACAGTCTGTTTCACCATGGCAACCACACACAGCAAGGCGGGCGTGATCCACAGTAAACTCAAAGTTCTACCAGGCAGCGGTTCCATCAGCGAGTAGGAAAACGGCAACATAGACAGGCGCCCTCAAACCAGCCGCCAGGGTCGCCACGGCGGGTATTTCATAATTTATGTCAGCACCAGGCACAACTCTTTCCCCCAATCCGTGGACGCGCATTCTCGACGCACTGGAAAAGAAAATCAACCGCCACTCCTATGACACGTGGCTGAAGCCCACGCGCTACAGCCACTCTAGCGGCGGAGTGTTGTTCGTGCGCGTGCCCACCGCGGAGTTCCGCCACGCCGGCGATAAATATGCCGACCTGATTCAGGAGGCGATCGACAACCTCGGCCTCGACTTTAACGATGTGAAGTTTGTCACACCCGAGGACGATCCCGCCGCCACGCCTATGCGCCACAACGGCGGCCTTTCGTCGTCGGGAGCGGCGGCGGCTCCGGGCCCGGCGCAGTCGCGGTTCGATTGGGATGGAGCTGCGCAGCTCAATCCCCGTTACACCTTCGACGCGTTCGTGATTGGCAGCGGCAATCAGTTCGCGCACGCGGCCTGCCAGGCGGTGGCCGAGCGTCCATCGAAAGCCTACAACCCGCTGTTCCTCTATGGCGGCGTAGGCATGGGCAAGACGCACCTCATGCAGGCGATCGGGCACGAGGTGAAGCGCCGCCAGCCGCAGGCCGCCATCTGCTACGTCTCCAGCGAGAAGTTCACCAACGACATGATCAACTCGCTGCGTTACGACAAGATGACCTCATTCCGCGACAAGTTCCGCAGCGTGGATGTCTTGCTGGTCGACGACATTCAATTCCTCGCCGGGAAAGAGCGCACGCAGGAAGAATTCTTCCACACCTTCAACGCTTTGCACGAAACCATGCGGCAGATCGTGATCGCCAGCGATCGCCCGCCCAAAGAGCTGGCGGAGATCGAAGACCGGCTGCGCAACCGCTTCGAATGGGGATTGATTGCCGACATCCAGCCGCCGGATCTCGAAACCAAAGTTGCCATCCTGCAAAAGAAGGCGGAGCAGGAAAAAGTGACGCTGCCTACAGATGTGGCTTTGTATGTGGCGCAGAACATTCGCTCGAACGTGCGCGAGCTCGAAGGCGCACTGATCCGGCTCGTAGCTCACTCGTCGCTGATCGGCGCCGAGATTACTCTGCCCTACGCGCAACAGGTGCTGAAGAACTTCATCGATTCGCAGGCACGGCGCGTCACCATCGAATCGATTCAGAAAATGGTTGCCGAACAGTTTGGCCTGCGGCTGGTGGAGATTAAAGCCAAGGATAATTCGCGGGCGATCGTTTATCCGCGGCAGATTGCCATGTACCTGGCCAAGCAGATGACGGAGGCTTCGCTGCCGGAAATCGGGCGGCAGTTCGGGGGTAAGCATCACACCACGGTGCTGCACTCGGTGGAAAAAATCGAAGAGGTTCGCAAGAACGACAAAGATTTGAACAGACTGCTGAACAAGCTGACCGAGCAGTTAGGCGGATAATCGGCGTCCAGAAAGACGTAGCTGTTCCCTTTTCCGAATTGTTCTTTTCTGAATCTGTGAACAGGATGTGGAAGTTGTGCAACGGCCCAAACAATTTGCAAGATCATGCGCGGCTTGCATCGCGAGCGCAGGAAATGAAAATGATTTCTCACACGAAGGGTCGGGGGTAACGCGGTGAAGCGACGCAGGTTGCCAAAGATTTCCACTTCTGCGCATCGCCTGCTGTTACGGCTGGTTTTATAGCATTTGTATTTGATATAAGGATGGTAAAAGCAGTACGCGCCACGGGGGATTAAGTTTATGCCGGTGGAAGCCGCCGTCGCGGTGGGAACGATGGAAATCACGGTCAGCAAGGCCGAACTATTGCGTGAGTTGACGGCCACGCAGGGGGTGGTCGAGCGCAAGACCACCATTCCCATCCTCTCCAACTATTTGTTTGAAGCAGCCGATGGCAAACTTGCGCTTACAGCCACCGACCTCGATCTCAGCCTGCGCACGTCGTGTAACGTCAAGGTCAAAAAAGAAGGCTCGTGCACGATTCCTGCGCGCAAGCTTTACGACTACGTAAGACTTTTGCCCGACGCTGATATCACGATCAAGCTGCTGGAAAACCATTGGGTCAGCATCCGCTGCGGCCGCTCGAACACGAAAATGGTTGGGATGGCAAAGTCGAATTTCCCGACATTGCCGGCATTTCCAACTTCTGGAGTGGTGAAGATTCCCGGCCAGATATTACGCGGACTGATTGCGCGCACAGTGTTCGCGATTTCCAACGAAGAGTCGCGTTACACGCTGAACGGCGCGCTCATGCTGCTCAAGCCGGAATCGATCACCATGGTTGCCACCGACGGCCATCGCCTCGCTCACTGTGAGCGCAGTGGCGAAAAGTTTGAAGGCGTTTCGGGCGAGATGAAGACGCTGGTGCCGAAGAAGGCGATGGATGAATTGAAGATTCTGCTCGACTCCACCGACTCTGAAACCGTCGAGTTCGCCAAGGACGAATCGACGTTGTTTTTCCGCATCGGCTCACGCCTGCTCACGTCGCGCCAGCTCACCGGCCAGTTCCCCAACTTTGAAGCGGTGCTGCCGAAAGACAACAATAAAATCATTACCCTCAATGCCGACGAGCTGAACTCGGCGATTCAACGCGTCTCCCAGTTTGCCGATGAACGCTCGCGCGCCGTGCGGCTGAAGCTGGAAAAGGGCGAAGTGAAAATTTCGGCGTCCTCCACAGAAGCCGGGGAATCTGAGGATTCGCTCGACGCGCCCTACGACGGCGAGACGATGACGATCGGTTTCAACGCCGCATACCTGCTCGACTTCCTCAAGTCCGCCGCTTCCGGCGATGTGCGGCTCGAACTGAAGGATGCGCAGTCCGCTGGCCAGCTCCGCCCCGCCGAAGGGGATGACTACCGCTACCGGTATATCGTGATGCCGATGCGGATCTGAAGCTCTGTCTCAGCAACAAAACGGTTTACCCTGCGTTCCCTTGTGTCCTCCGGAGTTCTCTCGGGTGCGTTGAACTATCCCCACGCTTGACCTAACTATCCATCTGTCTTACCTTTATCGCCATCTGCGGAGGTTCCTATGCTTGACGGCTTCAAGAAATTTATCCTGCGCGGCAATGTGGTCGATATGGCGGTGGGGGTGGTCATCGGCGCGGCCTTTGCCAGCGTGGTCGGCGGATTGACCTCAGCGTTTCTCAATCCGCTAATCAAGCTCGCTACCGGTGGAGGAGAGAAGTTTTCCAGCTTACAGTTCACGGTTCGCGGAGTTTCTTTTCCCCTCGACAACTTCATTAACGCGGTGATTTCGTTCGTGCTGATTGCCGCCACGGTTTATTTTTTTGTAGTGCTGCCGGTGAATGCCCTGGTCGCGCGCATGCACAAGGGCGACAAGCCACTCGATCCTACCACCAAAAAATGCCCCGAGTGCCTCAGCGAGATTCCCATCGAGGCTCGCCGCTGCGCGCACTGCACACAGCCGGTCATGGGGAAGGCGGCGTAACATGAAAGCATGAGGATTCGGGCCGCGGTATTGTGGCTGCTGCTTGCGTTGGTGGCCTGCCAACCCCTGCTTTCCCAACGCCAAGCCTCGACAGCAGCAGTTCAAAAGTCTTCAGCGAGTGGATCCATCGACCCAGGTTCCATCAACAATGGTGTTTACCGCAATCCGTGGTTCGGATTCACCTGCAAAATTCCCAGCGGATGGGTTTTGCGAACCGAAGAGATGAATTCTCAAGAGCCGGATGCGGGCGCCGGGACGCAATCGCCGAGAAAATCGTCCGGGCGCGTGCTGCTGGCGGCGTTCTCGCGGCCTCCGCTGGCGCACGGCGAAGATGTGAATTCTTCGATTCTGGTCGCCGCCGAGAGCACGGCTTCATATCCGGGACTGAAAGAAGCGGCGCAATACTTTGGCCCGCTGACCGAGGTCACGAAGGCGCAGGGATTTGAAGTCGACGAAGAGCCTTATGAATTCACGGTAGGGAGCAAAGCTCTGGTGCGGGGCGATTTCGAAAAAAATGTAGGCAGCCGCGTGATGCACCAGTCCACGCTGGTCATGCTGGCGCGCGGCTACGCGGTATCATTTACCTTTATTGGCGGGACAGAAGATGAAGTGGAGGAGCTGATCGGGGGACTGAGTTTCGTCGTGGCGAAATCGCGATAGAATGCCGGCCGCTGGCGTCTAGTTCGGGGAGAAGAACGGTCCCATGGGATACCACGGGCTCACAGTAGTGGGTGCACGCGAGATTCCTCGCCCCGCTGGTGAAGGCGCGGGGCTTCGGAATGACGCCCAGTTATGGTTATTACTCGAGCGGCTCCGGCTGCAATCCAATGTTCTTTTCACCTGCCGCCTTCTTCTCGGCGTATTTCTTCATCCAGGCTTCCCAGCTTTTGCCGGCGGCGGTGTCGCGTCCGGTGAAGACAAGGGCGGCGATGTCGGCGTAGGAGATGGAGATCTTCTCGCTGGAATCTTTCGGGTAGAGACGAACCAGGGAATCTTTCAGCGTTGCGCCGGAGCGGCGGTCGAAGAGATAGCCTTCAATCTTTGATCCGTCTTTGCGCGTGATGGTGACGTCGCCGCGGTAGTCGAAGGCTTTTTCCAGGGCGACACGAATTTCCTCCTCGCTGGCCAGCGGAGGGATCCAGCCCTCGAGCTTCTCATGCTCGGTGCCAGGGGCGACTTCGAGGGCGTCAGGGTTTAAGGCCGCGTGGGGAATGGCCTGCGCAGCTTCGTGATCGACATGGCCTGATTCTTTGCCAGTCATAAGTTAACCATCAAGAACTTTAGCAGGAGGCGACGAAGGGCCACGCCGAAGGCAAGTCAGGCGCGAGTTTCTTGTGGCTCGCTCGTCGGCGCAATCTGAATCAGCGGATGCACCGGAGCTTGTTTTTCCTCCAGCATGCGCAAGGCTGCTTCATCGCGATAGCCCGTGAACAATGTGGCCTTCACCGTGGCCAGAAATCCGCCCAACGAACTGAATGTGGCATTTACCGCCGAGGCCTCATATCCGCTGTGCACCATGCAGTTCGCGCAGGCGGGATTGCCCGACTCCGTCCCGTAGTTTTGCCACGCCGTCGTCTCAAGCAATTCGGTGAATGTCTCCGCGTAGCCATCCTGCAAGAGGTAGCAAGGTTTCTGCCATCCAAAGACGTTGTAGGTTGGCATACCCCACGGTGTGCATGGATAGGTCCGCTTGCCCATCAAAAATTCCAGAAACAGCGGCGACAGATTGAATCGCCAGTTCTTTTTGCGATTTGACAGAATCGCGCGAAACATGCGCCGCGTGCGTGCGCGCCCCAGAAAGTGCTTCTGGTCAGGAGCCTTATCGTACGAATAGCCCGGTGAAAGCATCATGCCTTCCAGGCCAAGCTCCATCATGCTGTCAAAGAAAGCCCGCACGGACTTCGGATCGGCGCCGTCGAACAGAGTCGTGTTCGTGGTGACGCGAAAGCCGCGCGCCAGCGCGTCTTTGATGGCACCGACGGCTATGTCGTAGCCGCCTTCGCGGCAGACGGCGAGATCGTGCTCTTCGCGGTTGCCATCGAGGTGCACGCTGAAGGTCAGATACTTGCTGGGCTTGAAGAGGTGAATCTTCTCTTGCAGCAGCAGGGCATTGGTGCACAAATAGATGTATTTCTTTCGCGCGACCAGGCCGTCTACGATTTCGTCGATTTGCGGGTGCATCAGCGGCTCGCCTCCGGGGATCGAAACCATGGGCGCACCGCATTCGTCGACCGCGCGGAAGCATTCCTCGGGCGAAAGATCTTTTTTCAGGATGTGGGCCGGGTATTGAATTTTCCCGCACCCCGCGCAAGCCAGATTGCAGCGAAACAGCGGCTCGAGCATGAGCACCAGTGGGTACTGCTTCCGCCCGGCGAGCTTCTGGCGAAGCACGTAGGACGAAACAGTCCACATTTGGGATATGGGAACAGCCATTTCAGTCGAAGCAGTCCTTCCGCTTATCTTATCAGGCTCCCCTCTTAGCAAGCTCGCGCTAGATTTCGATGCAACAGGGCGCACGGTAGAAACGGAGTGGAAAAGCAGCGCGCCAATGGTACTTGGGAACTCATTCAAAACGGGATGTTTACCGCCTCGATTCATCCCCGGACGGCACCCCAAAAGTGTCGCCGCCGTGGTATAATTTTATCAGTCGCCGACCGAAGCTAACTATAAGATATTTCAACCACTTGAAGTCGATTTGCGAGATTCGACTCGGGCTCGGCTGCAGCAATTTTTCTGAGTCTCGGCTGACGAGAAAAGCTTTACGTTGGCAAACAATTTCGGGGCACCTTCCCGCGGAGCGGAATGGCCACAAAAGAGATCACTCCCATCGAAGAGACGACAACAAAAAACGGAAAAGTAACGCCGATCGCATCGCCCACCACGGCGAAAAACGCCGGTAACGGAAACGGTAGCGATTACACCGCCGACTCCATTAAAGTTCTCGGCGGCATGGAAGCGGTGCGTAAGCGCCCGGCCATGTACATCGGCTCGACCGGCGACCTTGGACTGCATCACCTCGTTTATGAAGTTGTCGACAACTCGGTCGACGAAGCCCTAGCCGGCTTCGCGACCAAAATCGAAGTCACGATTCATATCGACAACTCGGTCACTGTTGTGGACGATGGCCGCGGCATCCCGGTCGACGACATGGATATCGACGGCGAAAAAGTCTCCGCCGCGCAAGTGGTGATGACCACGCTCCACGCCGGCGGCAAATTCGATTCGTCCACCTATAAAGTCTCTGGCGGATTGCATGGCGTCGGCGTCTCCTGCGTCAACGCACTCAGCGAAGAACTCGAACTCGAGATCTGGCGCGACGGCGCAACCTGGCAGCAGACTTATTCCAAAGGCGAGGCGACAAGCAAGCTGAAAAAAACCGGCGTCGCCAAGGTGAAGACGGGAACGAAGGTGCACTTCCTGCCCGATTCCACCATCTTCACCACGACCGAGTACAACTACGACACGCTCGCCCAGCGCCTGCGCGAACTAGCCTTCCTCAACAAAGGCCTGCTCATCACGCTCACTGACGAGCGTGTGAACGATCCTAAGACCGGAGCAGCTAAGCAGACACAGTTCAAATACAACGGCGGCATCGCCGAATTCATCAAGCACCTCAACCGCGGTAAGCAGGTTTTGCACGATAAACCCATCTACATGGAGGCCGAACGCAGCGGTGTCAACATGGAGATTGGCCTGCAATACAACGATGGGTACTCCGAATCCATCTTCAGCTTCGCCAACAACATCAACACCGTCGATGGCGGGACGCACCTTTCCGGCTTCCGCATGGCGCTTACCCGCACCATCAATTATGCCGGCCAGCAATTGGGCCTGTTCAAAGACGTAAAAGAGAATCTTACCGGCGATGACGTTCGCGAAGGCCTGGTCGCGGTGATCAGCGTAAAGCTGCCGCAGCCGCAGTTCGAAGGGCAGACCAAAGGCAAGCTGAATTCCGACATCGCTGGCATCGTGCAGGCGTTTGTGAACGAGCGTTTGGGCGCGTTCTTTGAGCAGAACTCCACAGTTGCGCGCAAGATCATTAACAAGGCGATCGATGCCGCGCGTGCTCGCGAAGCCGCGCGCAAGGCTCGCGACTTAACCCGCCGCAAGGGCGCCTTGGATTCCGGCGGGCTGCCAGGGAAACTTGCGGATTGTTCGGAAAGAGATCCGAACCGCTGCGAACTCTTCTTAGTTGAGGGTGAATCCGCAGGAGGCACAGCCAAACAGGGGCGCGACCGGCGCTTCCAGGCGATCCTGCCGCTCAAAGGGAAAATTCTCAACGTGGAAAAAGCGCGCTACGACAAGATGCTGGCGCATGAAGAAATTCGCGCCATGATCACCGCGCTCGGCACGGGCATTGCCAAAGACGACTTCGATCCCACGAAAGTACGCTACGGAAAAATCATTCTGATGACCGATGCCGATGTCGACGGCTCGCACATTCGCACCCTCCTCCTGACCTTCTTCTTCCGTCACATGCAGGAGCTGATCAAGCGCAACAACGTCTTCATCGCGCAGCCGCCCCTATATTCAATCAAGAAGGGCAAATCGATTCAGTATGTGAAAGACGACGAGGCTTTCGACAAGATCATGCTCAAGCGCGCGGCCGACGGGCTGATCGTGCGCTATGGCGAAGGCGCAGCCAAGCTGGAAGGAGCGCACCTCACGCGCTTCATGACCGTGCTCAAGGACTATCTCAATTTCTTCGATAAGGTCGATAAGCGCCTGCGCGACGAGGCCGTCGCCGAACTTCTTCCGCGCCTCGATTTCTCAAAGCACGCCGACTTCGAAGGCGACAAGAAAACTCCACCAAAGATCGAGAAGCTAGAGCGCGAACTGAAGCGCCTGCAAAAAGACCGGAAGTTCAAAGAAGTCGAGAGTCGCTTTGACGAAGAGCACAACCTGTGGGAGGTGCGCTTCGTAAATTCCCAGGGTTCCGAGCACGTCATCAACTGGGAGCTCGCATCCAGCCCTGAGTGCCGGCAGTTGATTGCCAAATTCAAGCAGATCGAGCCGTATCTCGAGCCGCCCTTTGTCGTCGAAGCCTTGCCGAAGGCGGCCGCCAGCGCGAATGGCGACGAATCCGAAGAGGAGGAAGCTTCGTCTGCCGACGGAGATGCCGCAAAGAAATCTTCGAGGGCTGCGAAAGAGGCTGCCGCGAAATCTGATGGTGCTAAAGCTGCAGCCAAGCCGCGCGCACTGCCTGAGCCGGTCGAGAAAACCAGCGCCCGCGACCTGTTCGAATATGTGAAGAAAGAAGGCAGCCGTGGCTACGACATTCAACGCTACAAAGGACTCGGCGAAATGACCGCGCCGCAGCTCTGGGAAACCACCATGGACCCCGAACGCCGAACCCTGCTCTCGGTAAAGCTGGAAGACATCGCCGAATGCGAAGCCATCTTCACCACCCTGATGGGCGAAGATGTCGAATCCCGCCGCAAGTTTATCGAAGAGAACGCGCTGGATGTAAAGAACCTGGACATCTAGAAACTGTTTGCCACGGACTACAGGGATTAGCACGAATCATTCAAGGGCGCCACGTCTAGTCGGGATTGATTTCCCGCTGCGTTGGCGGCAGCGCCAAAAGATTGGGATGCTCGGCATCCCTCCAGAAGGCGGCAAAGCATTCGCCGCGCTGCTCGGAATTCCAGACACTACCATCCGCGAAATGAACTGATGCGGGGTACACGGCCCAGCCCATCACGCGGGCCGCGCTTTCTTTAGGCGGGCCAGCCCTGTCTAGCGTTGCTTCCTGGCCCGGGGCGATCGCCTGCGTTGATGTCCATTGCGGATTGTTGGGGCGGCGAAGGTCTTGCGGCGCGAGGAACATTTCAGACATCAAGCTCAGGCTGTCGATCGGCTTCTTCGTTGCGTTCTTGACGGTGAGCGAGAAATTCCCCGGATGCTGCCAGAAATCGCCGCCGCTAATGACGATCGGGCAGGGGCGAGTTGGCGGTGGAACGATCGTAAAGACGGCCATCATTCCATTTTCCATGTGATCTTCCACGTGGCAGTGGAACATCCACGTACCAGGATTATCGGCGATCATATCGACGGTTTTCATGCTGCCGGGAAGAAGCTCGATAACATCGGTGTGGCGTGATTCTTCGCTGACGGTTTCGCCGTGCCAATGCGGCGTGTGCAGGTCAATTTCATTGCCCATGCCGAGCAGATACCAGCGCACTTTTTCTCCTTGCTTCATCTGCAGGCCGGGAAGATTGCCGAAGATCAAGCCATTGATGGCGTAGAACAGGCCTTCCGGCTTGCCCGCACGCTCGTCAAAGATCTGAAACGAGGTAACGAATTCGCGGTCGACGTCTTTGGGCGAGCCATCAGGTTTGGCTTTGCCTTTGGCCGTGACAATGATCGGCCCCAGAAGCCCTGCGTTGACTTCGATCCCCGGATCGACGTGCGAGTGATACCACCACACGATCGAACTGGGCTGCCCCGGTCCCGGCCCGCTCGCGGCATTGGCGAACCAGTGGTAAGTGAATTTTCGACCGGGGGCGACGCGGTCGCCGCGACCGAACGGGATATAAAACGAGCCTTCGCTGTCTTTGTCGTAACGCAGGCCGTGCGGATGCATGTCGTGCGGCATTTGCGTGCGATTCAGAAATTCGACAACGACTTCGTCACCGACCTCGGCGCGAATAATAGGGCCGAGAATTCCCAGCCAGTCGGGCTGCGGTTTTTTTGTGGTGAAAGTGTCATCGGTATATTCGATGAAGCGCGTTTTTGGCCATTGCAGCTTCGCGAAGCCCCTGCGGATGGGCGTGGCCGTCAGCAGATTCTGGCCGCTGGGAGCGTAGTCCCATGTGACATCTTCAGCGGCGATGTAATAGTGGCGTGCGGCGGCAAAGCTGGAGACAGAGGAGAAGATAAAAACCAGCACAGCAGCGCGGGAGATGCTCACAAAGTTTATTATCTCAAATTGAGTACTGTCGTCTTCGTCCTCAACGCGGCGCCAGCCGCGATAGGGATCTTACGTCAGCCGCAATCGCTCGTGCGGTAGGCATGGCCACCGTCGACAGCATCTACCAGAAACATTCGCGGTCGTTTCCCCCAACCTTCCTACTGGCTTCCGAAGGGGTTTGGCGCCGCGTCGCTGCACGTCCCGCCGGTATTCTGCGTTGGCGGCGACGGTGGCGTCATCCACGGTGGATTGGAGTAGTCGAAGAACTCGTCCATTTGTGCATTCTGGAACCCGTTCGAACCAGACTGAGCGGTGGACCAGTAGGCGTCGCGACTGTCGAGCGCGGGAACGTTAAACCGCTCTTCCACGAAGTTCAACCACGCCGTCGTATCTCTTACCACATGCGAAACGTAGTTCTTTCTCGCATACGGCGAGACCACAATCATTGGAATGCGATAGCCCGTCATGGCAAAGCTGCACACGCCGGATGACTGGTCTGCGCCATCGCACATATCGTTGGTGAGCAAATCAACCGGATAGGGAGAATCCCCGGCGGGGTTGTTGGGCAGCGGAACAGCCTGCGGCTGAACATGGTCGAAGAAGCCGCCCCATTCATCATAGGTGAAGATCAAGGCAGAATCGTGCCAAGAGGGGCTTGGTGCGCTACCCGGCGTGCTGTTCGTCCACATCAGGGTGTTGATGACATTGTTCTGGACCCACTGCGCTCCCTGTTGGATGTTTATCGGATACTGATCCGTGTCGTTGGGGTGCTCGTCGAGGCCCGCATCGGAGGGCGGCTCAATCATCGCGACTTGAGGAAGCGTTTGATTGGCTACATCGGTGGCGAACTGCGAAATCGGCTGGAAATTCTGCGCCAGCGTTGGAGTATTTTGAATTGTGGTTTCGTAAGTAAACTCGTTGACATAAGAGTTCTGAGCGAGGCACTGGTTATATTCGACGCCGGTAAACGAGCTGCAAGGCTGCCCATTGTTAGGGCCCGAGTCCTGCCACGTCAGGCCGTCTGGGTCCATGTAATCCCTCCAGGTAATTCCAGCATTCTGAAGTTCCTCCACGATGGGCACGGCGGTATATGAGCTATCGTCTGGCTTATCCTTCGACTTGGCATTTTGAGGGTATACGTGACCCTGAGAAGTTGCGGCCCAGATGAAGGCTCGATTGGCCTGAGTGCGCGTCATGACCGGCGCGAACCAGCGATCAGAGGTCGCGAACTGCGTGGCCATGAAATAGTAGTAATTCAGATCGGCATCGGTAAAATACCCCATACCGCGATATCCGTTCACGTCATTGGTCGGGTTTCCCTGGAGGTTGTCTCCAATGGCATCATTGGCGGCGGCCTGAACAAATCCGTCGTCCATCCATGCAATGGTGTCCGGGTAACTGAAGGCATAGTTCCAACTGGCGTGCGCCTCATTCCAGAAAGGGCTGGTATCTTCCGTGCACACCGACTGCAGGTGGAATGAGGGCACCGGCGAGCCCCCTGAGGCGGAACAGAAATCAGGCGTCGATGAAGGACCACAACCCGGGTTCGTGGGCGCCGGCCCTTGCAGCGGCGCGGCTCCTGAGGTGGGATTAAATTGCGCCAAGCCGTCGAACGACTGATCGGGGATGCCATTGTTCGCCCAGTACTGCCGCAAGTACCCGAAGTAGTGATCGAAGGAACGATTTTCCTGGGCAAAGAATATGATGTGGTTGATGCTCATGATCGTGCCGCCGGGATTGAACGTCGCGGTCGCGGTCGCGTTAGCGGTGAGGGTGAGCGCGCAGTCACCGGTGCCCGTGCAGGCGCCGCTCCAGCCATTGAAAACGCTCGAGCCGCTCGGCGTTTCGGTAAGCGTGACCTCAGTGTTCGAGGGGAAGATGGCGGTGCATGTTCCCGTAGTGCAGTTGATGCCTGCAGGTGAACTGGTGACAGTGCCTGTCCCCGAGCCGGCGAGGGTAACGCTCAACGTATCGGCTCCGGCGAAGGCCGCGGTTACGCTGGTTGCGCCACTGACTGTAACAACACAATTGCTGGTGCCCGTGCAGGCGCCGCTCCAGCCGGTGAAATTGTCACCCGAGGCCGGTGTCTCAGTGAGCGTCACCTGAGTACCTTGAGGGAAGGCGGCCGAACACGATCCACTGCTGCAATTAATTCCCGCCGGCGTGCTGGTGACCGTGCCATTTCCGGTAACGGATACAGTCAGGCTGGATTGAGCGGTGAACCTCACCGAAACCGTGACATTAGCCTCGATCGTCAGGGTGCATGGTTTTGTGCCCGAGCAGGCGCCGCCCCAGCTCGTAAAGGTATAGTTGGCGGCGGGTGTCGCCGTCAGCGTGACTTGTGTGTTCTGCGCGAAGCTGGCCGTGCACGTCCCGGGGCAATTGATTCCCGCAGGCATGCTGGTGACCGTGCCGGATCCCGTGGGCGGAGCGGTGACGGTAAGTTGGTAAGTTGGTGCTGCGGCAGTCAGGCCCTGGCAACCGTTCAAAAAAAACACGCTGGACAGGACGCTGCAAAGAGCAAGAGCGAAGAGAATTTTCGACGTCACGGCGCTTCTCCGACGAGCAGGAATTGGATGTAGTCCCGCGCAAGCTAGTTGTCTTCGCCGATCGCTGAAACATGCGCGAATCGCGGTGCTTGATCCGGTTTCTACCATGAGCACACCTCCTGCTCTACGTGAGAGCATGTATTGCAACGCAGGGGTCAGAGGCCAGGGGACAGGGATCAGAGTTCGGATGATCAATCTCTAATACCGATACCTACCCTTGGTTTCCCTCAGTGTGTATTCACAATCTAAGGTCCTGGATCAGAGTTTCTGATCTCTAATCCCTGACCTCTGACCCTGATCCCTAACGCGCGTTCACGGTCAAATTACGGGCGACGTAGCGGCTGCCATCAAAGCGTGCCAGCACTGTGACGTTTGCAGATTCGTGCAGGCTGTCGTCGGCGGGCAGCAATGATGGATCGACATAAATTTCGTAGGTCTTGTGATCCGTGGACGAAGTGATCACGATGATGCCCATCCGCAAGTTGATGGCTGTAACTTCGCCCGCGAAGGTGAAGCTGGAACCGGGCAGCGCGAGAATCGAAACTTCCCGCGCGACCTCGGCGCCGTCTTGCTGCGGCCCGAATTTGACGGACACCAGGGCGCCTTCTTCCAAGTTGTACGCGGCGGTCGGGTGGTCGCCTTCTGTAACCCGGGTTTCGGGAGTGATGCGCACTCTGATGGAGCGCGGCGATAGCGCGTCGCGAACCAGCAGTTCGCCTTTGTCCGCACGATAGTGGATAACCGTCCCCTGGCTGTCGCCCGCAGAAGCCACGTCCTTGACGCGTATGTTGCGCGCGAAAATAGCGTCGCCGTCCAGTTCGGTATCGACGTAAACCCGATCGCCGGGCTTGAGATCGTACGCGCTACCGCCAGCCGTGCCGCGGAAAAAATGGGTGCGCGGGTCGAACGAGATTTTTATTCTCCCGCCGCCGAAGACCCGCACTACGATTTGATCGCGCACCCGGTCCAGCTTTTCAACCGTGCCGCCGATGAGCGTCGCGTTTTGTTTGGGAAGCGGAGGCAGATCGGGAATCAGGCTGGCAGGATCGAGGGTGATATCCGGAACATCGTCGATTTTGGCAGGGCGCACGGCAGTCGAAGGTTCGGCGGCCTCATTGGCAACCGGCTCGATCGCGTTTCCCGATAGCGGCGCTTCGTCTGCCTTTGGCGGAAGCACATTCAGCGAGGGCTGGATAGCTGTCGTAGACGGCTGAATTGCTTCATTGGACGAATGATTTGAAGAAGACGGAGTGACGATGTTCTGCTGTTGCGCGTGCGCGTTGGCAAACATGCACACCAGCAGAGCGATCCCCGAAATATTCAATGCGAACTGACGCATACAGCTCCCTCAGGCGACATCGGCAAAAGCAACACTCCAAGACTTGCCCGAAATCCCAGTTTTTTCGACGCTGCGGTTGGATGCAATTCGCCGGCGGTATGTTCACTCAGTTTTTGCGGAATGCCACAAATTCGCGGCAAACAGATGCTGGCATTCGGCATCCAACTTGAGCTTCCGGGCGAAAGTCTTTTCTTTGGAGGGGTTGGAGTAAATGCGCTCGAACCGCTGCTTGATTGCCGGCATCATCGCCGCCGTTACGCTGTTAGGCACTGTGCAGGCCAAAGACATCAAAATCACGCTGCCGCGCCACAGCCGTCTTACGCCAGTGCAGAAGTTAAACCGGCGCGGCGTGGAAGAGTTGCGAAAACACAACAACGAAAAAGCGGAACAGCTGTTTTACAAAGCCTACCTTCTCGATCCCGACGATCCCTTCACGTTGAATAATCTGGGCTACATTTCCGAATTGCAGGGCCAGGCCGAACGGGCCGAGAGTTTTTACTCCCTGGCCGGGCAGGAGCCGACCGATGCCGTGATCGCCCGTTCCAGCTCGAAGCGAGTACTCGGGCGCTCGGTGAAAGAGGCGCTGGCCATCCCGGATGAGCCGCTCAGAATCAACCATGAAAACGTCGAGGCGGTGCGCTTGCTGCGTCAAGGACGCGCTCCGGAAGCGGACCTGCTGCTTGCCCAGTTGCTGAAGAGCGACCCGAATAATGTTTTTACCCTGAACAATCTCGGTGTTGCCAAGGAAATGGAAGGCGAATCGCAAGAGGCTCTGCGTTACTACGATTCGGCTGCTGCCGTGAATTCCTACGCCACGGCCGTGGTAACCCTGAACGTTGCCGCGCGCGGCGAGCCGGTGAATCGCCTGGCGGCCGAGAACGCAGAAAAATTGCGCCGGCGTTTGGCCACACAGACGAGTCCGGAGATTCAGGTGGCAGAACTGAATATCCGTGGAGTTTCGGCCCTGAACAGAAACGACTTGAAAGCGGCGGATGAGGATTTTCGCAAGGCATATGCTCTCGATCCCAACAATGCTTTCGCTGTGAACAATTATGGATACCTTTCTGAGATCGAAGGCGATCAGGAGAGTGCCGAGTTTTTCTATGAAAAGGCGCAGAGCATGCCTGGCGCCGGCCATCCGGTCGGATTAGCGACCCGAAGGGGGGCGGAGGGCACGGCGTTGATTCAGGTAGCGTCGCAGAACGATTCCAAAGTCGAAACTGTCGTCGATCGCGAGCGCGAGCTGCGCAGGTTGCGGCGAGAGCCGATCCTGTTGCATCGCCGCGATAACTCGCCTGTGCAGGAACCCGGCTCGCCAACCGATAGGTAGTCGCCATTGTTCCAAACCATATGTAACCCTGTCATTCCGAAGCGGCGTGAAAAACCTGCTTTCCCCGCCATACGCAACCAGCACCGAACTCTATGTCAGCTAATACGCCCAGTACGGCCCCGTCCCTCCGGGAGTGCTGGCGCCTTCAATGGCTGTGTAGAGGTTGCGGCCATAAAAGAAGGATAAGCCCCAATCGAATCCGCTCAGCGTATTTGGACCGGCCAACTGACCGAGCACAGCATCGTCCGGCAGATCATCTGCGTTGGCGACGCTGAAGCTCACCCCGCCGCTCGCCCCGTTCGTCCCTTGATTCGTTGCGGTAAGATTTTCTGTGCCCGATGGGCAATAGAAGTCTGGCATATCGGGGCAGGTGGGAATTCCGGTCTGGCTCTCGGTTAGAAAATAAATTCCGTTGGAGCCGCTGTCGATAAAACTTTGACTGTAGGAATTGTTGTTGTAGCTGGTGGTGAAGTCGCCATTCGCGTCGGTGGTGTAGACCGTCGCTCCATTCAAGCCGTTATTGGCCTGCGTGCCGATGCCAAAAACAAGCGATCCGCTTAGGGTGGCTTCGGGTGAAGTTGCTGCGGGAAGCTCAATAATCACGCCATTATTGTCGCTGGCGAACAAAGTCACCGGGTTTTGCAGTTGCTGAGACAGCGCCTGCCAAATAGACTGACAGGTCCCTGTAGACGACGGGCACTCGTAGTAGACGTTGGGCGGACTGGATCCCGGAGGATTATCTGCCTGCACGCAGCCTGGGCCACAATCCTGTGCGAACTGGCTGACTCCGAGGAGTCCGTTAGCGCCGAGATTCGCCAGCGTGTCGGAAGAACTGCCGTTGCTCGTGCAGCTCGAAGGCGCGGTGAAATCGGTGTCGCTGAGCACCTGTACAGGTGTGGAACTCGCCTTTTCGTCGGCGATTTCAATGTCTGCCGTTTGCACCGGGCCCCAGGTGTAGCTCGTGATGAATGGCAGGCATTCCACAACAGGATTGCCGTCGGAAGCATTCTGCTGCGGCAATGACAGAGTCAACACCGAAGAGAGAATTCTCAGTCCAGAGGAGCCGGTGTCGACCAGCACGCCGTCGATCGTTTGGCAGGTGGAAGTTCCGGGCACGCAAACCGTGACGCTGGTAAATGCGCCGTTAGCATAATTTCCTGCCGGCCCGGAGTTGACGGTGATGGCCTGCACGTTCGGGCCCGTGGGCGTCGTGGGCGTCTGCGAATTCGTATTCGAGCTTCTCCCTCCACACGATGAAATGGCCAGCACCGCGGCGCAGATAAGCCCTGACGTCAATGTGCTCCGGCGCGTCATTGCTGTTGCCTTCCGGTCATTGGATTTCTTCCGGAGTAACCCCTGCGGGCAGCAGGTCTGGAATATAGGCGCGGCCCTTGAAGGCTCGCATGTGCCCGCCCGATTGCAAAACCAAACCCGGCTGGCGAATCGCGAGCGGCTTACGGCCGGTATGCGAATTCATTTGTTGTTGCTGTGCCTGCTGGTATTGCTGGAAATAAGTCGATAACAGCTGCCGCATGTCGGGCAGCCACGGACCTTGCCACGCCACGGCGAACACTTTGCCGGAAGGCGACACATACTCGCGCACAATGATTCCATTTCCGGATTCAATTTCGTGAACTGTGTATCCGTCGCTATGCGTTGTGCGCAGCGATCCCCGGAAATGTAACTGATCCACCTGCACCGAACTTGCATCGTCGCCCAGGCCACCGAATGCAGGCCGGACGAGCATCAGAGAGGTGCACAACGCTATGCTTAGAAAGATCAGCCGTGCGCGAGCAGCACAGGCTCGAACTGACATCCGCTTGTCCATGACTGCGGTCCCCCGGCTACCTGACTGAGGGATATTCTGATCTTGTTTAGATTTGGCGGTCGGGTTGGGGGTTGTCCTGAAAGCGGCCGATCACCGATTCCGGGTCGTACAACAAATTGCGCGCCAGATTGGTGACATAACGTAAAAGCGTATTTACGTTGGTCAAATACCAGCAGCAGTGGGTCATGTCCGGAGAAAAGCCACAGATGAAACGCAGCCGCTCGAGTACGGCTGGCGAATCGCAAAGCATTGCTGCCGCGATGCGGTGGTTCCCGTCAAGAATTGTCAGTGGACCATGCCGGTCGACACCGATCAAAAGAATGGTAGGGTTGGCGAGATTCTCCTCGACGGAAGAGCTGAGCAGCCGCAGCTTGCCGAGAAAAGCGCTGCGGAAAGCGCTTTGCATTTGCGGCCGGATGCGATCCACCACGTCGGTAAGAAAAAAACTTCCGTTGGCGAAACGCCGCCAGTTGGCGCGGGGGAAAAAGCGCACTCGAGCCAGGTCTTCGCTAGTGAGTTCGACCTCATACCACTTGGTGTTTTCCGGGAGTTCGCGCCACATGGCCCCACGCCGCAAGAAGAGCAGCGCCTGGCGAACCGCATTCTCCCGCCGGTTGGTGAGATCGGGATGCCGCACTAGATTATCGAATTCATGCCGGTATTCGTCGAACTCGGGATGATGAAACTCGCTGCGCAGAAATTCGGCGATTACCTCCTCCTCCGATAAAAGGCTGCGCAGTTCAAGGCGAGGATAAGTACTGCGCAAGCCTGCCGAACGGAAAGAGAGCCGGAGCAGGGGCAGCATGAGAACGCAGAGCAGAACAACCATCAGGACCAGTTGCACTAGGATCACCTGCAGCAACGTATCGTGAAACAGGCAGATTCCGGCCGCCATCGCGCCACTGAATGCCAGTTGCAACCAACTCGTATTGGCAACCTTGCGCGACATCTCATGAGTAATAATTACCGAACTCAACGAATAGACGCCCGTAGTAATTGCATAAAGGATGAGCAACTGGGGAAGCGAACCGTATCCTCCCAGTTCGAAATGTGCGCCGAACAGGGTCTTCCACAGAAAACCCGGGATCAACCACAAACCGAAAATCAGCACTGAAAGAATCCCCGTCACCAGCCCAAGGGAGATGAACAAAACCGAGGTGCCATTTTCTTCTGGGGAGCGGTCGCCGGCGGAAACCGGAAACATGGTGTGAACCACGCTCCACGCGCACATATTAATTACTCTTCCAACCAGCGAAACCGCAGCGTAGAACCCAGCCTCCGCCGGCGGAAAGAAATGTTTCACCAGAACGATGTCGAAGTTATTGATAACCGTCTGGCCGGAGAAAAAAACGATGGCCTGCACCCCTTCGCGTGCCGAAATGGCCAGCGAGCGGAAGCTGAGCGCAGTCAAAGCCGGACATGGCAGCGCCGCAAAGTAGGCGCCGATTACGGCTGCCGCGATTGCCACAACTGTGCCCTTTACGCCCATCCCCAAGGCGATCAGCAGCACCGCTCCTCCCAGGCGCACGAAGCCTTCCAGCATGAAGTTGAGCGCCAGCGGCCCGAAGGCATGAATGCCCTGAATGTAGCCGCGTCGAACGCCTAGCGGAATGTAGAAAGCCATGCCCACGGCAAGCAGCCAGATGAGAACCCGGTCGGGCAAATTCAGGAATGTCGTGATCGGACCGGCGAACAAGAACATCAGCAGCCCGATTCCCACCCCCACCACCAGCGCACGCTGGTGCAGGCCGGCGAAAATGGCCGCACGTTCCTCGTCTGATTCGCTTCTGGCTACGTATTTTGCGCAGACGACCTGAAAAGACAGGGTGATGCACGACAGCAGCATCAGAATCGTGTAAACCGCTGTAACGTGGGAGAATCCAGCCGGCCCGAGAAGGCGCGCCGTCGCCACGTTGTAGATCAGATTGGTAACGCCGACAACGCCAGAGCCCGCCAACAACGTCAGGCTCCCGCCGAGAAGTTGCGATTTCAGCGTCTTTCGCGGCTTTCGCGCGGCGGCAACTTCTTGCCGCGGAGTTTCCGCATCGCTTCCAGGCATCTCGGTCATCGGCAACATGTGGCGCTCAGAACAGGTTGAAATGAACGACCGGTAAAATCGTGTTTCTGACCCCTCCCGCGAAATTGTAGAAAGTTTGTTGTTGTAGCCCGAACGAAATGCGGAATGGATGGCCTGCCGGGACCTCGCCAATACCATTGCTTACGCTGTTGCGGCTCACGCGCGTATAAGAGGCCAGGAACTCGCTCTGAGCGTTGTTATATTCGTGGTAACCCTGCCCATGCGACTCCAGGAATGAGCCCTGAACGTCCCATTGCGGGCTCACGCGAAAGTCGAAGCGCGCGCCCGGCAACAGCGCCTGGGCCAGGGCAAATTGCGTGTTCTGCACCTCCCAGGATCGGAGATCTTCCCCGAGTATGGCCGCGGTGAGGCGGGTGCCGAATCTATGCTGAAGTCCTACGTAGGTGGAGGTGTCGAACCACTCTGAGTCGCGAGGTCCGTACAATACGTCGCGGATCATATAGCCGGCCAGCAGCGAATTATTGCCCCAGGGCCGTCCGACGTTGAACTCAAGCGTGGCGGAGACCTCCCTCGAATGCAGGTCGCTATCGGTGAACGGGCCGGCCTCACGGATGGCGCTTCCGTTGACGGAAACCCAATTGAAGAATGAACTGGTCGACATATACAGGAACTGGCGGAAGAGATTCTGGTTCATGAACTGGGGTGAAAGCGTGTCGCGGCGGATGGTGAATTGAAGACCGCCATTGAAGGTAACAGTGTTCGGCCCGAAATGAATCGCTGGAGCAATTCCGCCGTTGAAGGTTGTGTCGTAAGTATTGCGCGGCTCGATGACGTTGACGCTCGGGTAGAGAAAAAGGCCGGATGTAAAACTTTGTCCCACAAAGCCGGTGATGGGTGGCAGGTTGGAGAGGTGCAGGCGGAAGTGGGAATCCACTAGGTTCTCGTACGAATGCCGCGGCGGGGGTAGCAACGACGGCGTATTCCTGACTCCTAAGATCTCGGCGTCCAGCGTGTACACGTTGATATCTTCCAGCGCGGGAGCGAACAGACCTTCAGGAGCCAGGCTGACGTACTGGTTAATCTCGTGTCCTTCTTCCCCGAGAGCCTCGTATTGTTCGTTTTCCACTGACCTCAGATCCGTCTCGCCCGCGACGCTGCTGGCTTCGGCAAAGGAAGAGAGTGCACGAACTGTGTCCTGGCGCTGGCGGTATAAATTTGCCTCCGCCATCTGGTACTCGAAATCATCGGAGTAATCGCTGGGCGGGCCTAGGGCGGACAGAGCATCAGCTGCCTTGCGGCTGTCTCCCTGCGCCAGATATGCATCGGCCAGGCCGATATCGACATTGCGCGGATTGGCTCCGGCCAGCCGCGCTTTGTCGAAATAAGTTTCGGCAAGATCGAAGTCATGCATGGCCAGAAAGAGCGAGCCGGCTTCCTGAATATCATCCGCGGTTACTTGCGACTGGGACTCCTGCATCCGGCCTTCGGCAAAGCCGAGCGCGATCTGGCGGCGGGCGTCGTCGTCATGGCCCTGGCGGAGAAAAACTTGCGCGATAGCAAGCCGCACACCCATTCGGTCTCCATTGGGGATGTCGAGAGCGCGGGTAAAGCGCTGCATGGCGGCGTCACGGTCGTTCAGCATAAGAAGTGCGCCGCCAGTAGACATGAGAATGTCGATCTGGCCTTTGACCTTCTCGTAGTTGTCGAGGTCCGCCTCCACATCGGAGCTTTGAGGAACGTTATTGATGTAGCGTTCCGCCAATTCCACGTCCTTCATCGTCGCATCGCGCAGATTTTCCCGCGCGTGCACCTGGGCGCGCAGGGCGAAAACCTGCGGGTTTGTGGGCCCAAGTTTTTCCGCGATCGCGATGGTGGCAAGCGACTCTTTGTAGCGCCGCATGTGGTACAGCGTGTCGGCCAGCTCCAGCTGGGTCGGCAGATCGTTGGGATTCTCTTGTAAAGCGAGGCGATATTCGGGCTCCGCCTTCGAATACGCCTGCTCCTGCCGGTAAGCTTCCGCGCGCGCCAGATGAATGATGCGCGATTTCCCCGTGACCTTCTGCAATGCGTTCAATTGTGCCAGCGCCGGCCTTGGACGGTGCATCTGCAGGTTCGCAAATGCCAATCCGAGATGCGCTTCGGTATAGGCCGGATCTAACTTGAGCGCATATTGAAAATCTTTGATGGCTCTTGCCGGCTGGTGCAGGTCGTTCTGGACAAACCCTCGGTCGGTGTACCCAAGGGCCATACTGGGATCGCGCTCCAAAGCGCGATTGAAATCGTTCAACGCTTCCCGCCGCTGGCCATAATGTACGTGGACATTGCCCTCAATCAGCGGAAGGTCTTTATCGGTCGGCAGCATCGGATCGTATTTTTCGACCAGCGCCAATGCCTCCGGATACCGCCCGAGATAGTAGAGATCGTAGGCAAGATAGTCGACGCCTTCGCGGTCGTGCGGAAGTTTGTTAAGAACTTTAAACCCGAGCGGCGCAGCGTCGGCGTAGTCACCCTTTAATGTGAGGTACCGTTCGCGTTCGCGCTCGACCTGAGGATTGTCGTTCATCTTCCCCTTGGCGCGATCAAACCAGTGAGCGGCGAGGTCGTAGTTGTGGGACTCGATGGCGATGTTGGCGCCTCCGGCCACAATCAGAGGATTGGTTGGCATGCGCTTGTAAGCAAGTTGGTAATTGGTTTCGGCGTCTTTGTATCTTTTTTCGGAGCCGTATAAGTCACCGAGCGCAAGGTACGATTCGTAATCTTTGGGATGCGCCTTGACGGCGCGGGTGAAATATTCTTCCGCCTGCTTCTGATCACCTTTGTCGCGATAGAGGTATCCCAGCGAAGAAAGAGCGCTGCGGCTAGTTGGATCGAGCTGCAAAACCTTAAGGTAAGTCGCTTCCGCTGCGTCTTTCTGTCCAAGCTTCCATTGCAAGCTGGCGAAACTCAAGAGCGAGTTCACATTATCCGGCGCCAGCGACAGAGCTGCCTGAATGTCTTTGTTGGCGGCATCGGTGTTGCCCAGTCCCATTTCAATCGCGGCGCGCAGGCGCAGCATTTCCGCCTTGGAGGTATCCGGCGCGCTGACCTGGTTAATCAGACCCATCGCCGCATTGAGTTCCTGTTTGGCGCCGGCCTCGTCATCTTCGTGAAGTCTTACGTCGTAGAGGTTGAGGTGCAGCTCGATTGGATAAAGCGGCCCTTCTGGAACGATCGCCGGCAGGTGAGCGAGCGCAAAATTGTATTCGCTTTCCGCATCGGTGAATCGGTTGTCGTTCTCGGCAATCGCGCCTAAGGTTGCGTGCAAGCGGTAACTATTGGGGTCGATGCGCCGCGCATCCTCCAGGAACGGTCCCGCACCCTCCGGTTGTCCGATCGCGACCAGCGATTGTGCCGCGCTGAGATCGAGATTGATGTTGCCTTTTGCCTTCGTCGCCAGTTGCGTGTAAAGCTCGGCGGCTTCCTGCGGCCTGCCCGCAAGCTCGTAGGTGTAAGCCAGGTCGGCTTCGGTATCGATGTTTGGTGAAGGTATGGCTTTCAGCGCAGCGATTGCCTCATCAAATTTCCCGGCATCGCGATATTGCTCGGCGACTGACCGCAACACGTCCGGATCGTGCGGTGCGCGGGCCCTGGCGCGATCGATGCACCGGTTCTCTTCGTCATGCCGCCCCAGCCTCTCGTAAGCGTGCGCCATCAGCAAATCCGTGTGCGCGCTGGCATGCAGGGCATCGGCTCGCTTCAGAAAGTCCAGCGCGTGGTTGGGATCGCTCGTGATCATGAGTTCGCCCGCGAGTTGCAGGCTGTCAGCGTCCTTAGGGTTGGCGTCAACCACTTTCTGAAGAATTTGCTCGGCCTCGGCGCTGCGGCCCATCTTGGCATAGGTCTGCGCCAGGCCGGCCATGCCGCGAATGGAGTCCGGCTTCAGTTTCAGTCCGCGCTCGTAGGCCTGAATCGAAGCCGGATAACGTTCCGCCAGGCGGTTGCAGTAGCCGAGCAGGAACCACATCTCCGGATCCTGGGGAGCGGATTTCGCCGCGCTCTCGGCGAAGTTGACCGCTGCTGCGTAGTCATTTCGTCTAAGGGCGTCATCGGCGGCGTGGGCAACGCGCGAGGTTTCAATGCTTGTTCCCCAGCCCAGGCTGGTATCCTGCTGGTCCGGAGTTTCGGCGGGATTCCTTTTCTGCGCCTTCGCTTGCGGCTGGGAGTTGTTTTCTCCGTTCACCTCGAAGGTCTGGCCCCAGGCGCAACTGCAAAGAAGGATGATGCAAAAGCTCGTGAGCGGAAATCGGCTTTTCACGGTGTCACCTGACTAAGCAAAGCTTAGGCGTATCCTCCCGCACTTCTTCTGTTGCGGTCTCAGTCAGATGCAAGGGTTTCGTCTAAGGCTGCTTTCGCAATGGCGCCTACCAAGCCCTGGCAAGAAAAATCCAGTAAACCCTACACCCTGAAGCAGAATCCAAATTTTCGCTACCAAATGGGAACCACCACAACTGTGAACACAGCACAGAGCTACTCTCGTCCCGTGCCTCTTCTTGTGATCATTTTGGCGGCCGTCGCCGTGCATGGGCCTCTGCTGCTGATGCAGCTCCCTACGGGTTCCTACGATGCCAACTTCCACATGTTCTTTGCCTCGCACTATGCTCACCACTGGTTCGATCCGTGGAATGAAAAATGGTTCGCAGGCTTCTCACAGACCACGTATCCGCCACTGGTGCACCAGTGGATTGCCCTGTTCTCCGAAGTCATCGGTCTGAAACTGGCTTACATGCTGGTGCAGATGATCGCCATTGTTCTGCTGGTGGTGGGAGTTTTTCGTTTCGCCCGCATCTGGGTTGACGACCGAGCCGCCAGCTACGCTGCGCTGGTAAGTATTTTTCTGGGATCGCTGGCCTTCTTAGCCTATCAAGCCGGCCAATTGGCGACCATCACATCCGCCGCGCTCTATCTCAAT
Source organism: Candidatus Sulfotelmatobacter sp. (assembly GCA_030039165.1). Classification (GTDB taxonomy): domain Bacteria; phylum Acidobacteriota; class Terriglobia; order Terriglobales; family Acidobacteriaceae; genus Sulfotelmatobacter. The sequence continues at coordinate 45,224 of JASHQM010000039.1, forward strand.
GCGCTACCCTATTTTTATGAATGGATAACGGAGTCGGGTGGACGCTCGCTGGTCAAAGGAGTCGCAATCGGCCTGGCGGCGGCCGCGGCTCATCACGTCACCCTCATCTTCGGGGTTTTTTTCTTTGCTGTTCCCGTGCTCTGGACTGCCTGTCTGGACGCGCATGACGAGCGCGTCTCAGGATCGCTCTTCGGGGTACTTTCCCGCTCCGCAGTTTTCGCCTTCGTTGTCGGCGTGGGAGTGGCCATTGTGCTGCTGCCTTATTGGCTGACAATGATTCAACACCCGATCAGTCAAATGCCGATTCCGCACGACAGCCGGAGCAATTTCCTGTTTAGCTTGCCGATTGCGGCCAACAACTTCCTGATTCCCTATGGCGCGCTGATTCTGGCGCTGCCGTTTATCGTGCTGCGCGGCGCTGCATCAAGGCGGCTCATCCCGTTGCTTCTGGGCTTTTGGATGGCCGTGATTTTTGGCCTGGGCGGCACCACGCCCTTGCCGCGGTGGCTGCTGGGACGCGCCTATGAAGTCCTCACCTACGAGCGCTTCGCTTTTTGGGCGACCCTGCTGGCGATGCCACTGCTTGGAGTTTTGCTCGTGCGCTTGCTCGACCGTTTTCAAACAAAAGGCGCGGTAGCCATCGCAACTTGCGCGGTCGCCACACTGGGAGCGGCGCTGTGGTGGCTGAACGGCAATCCGACCAGACCCACCGGCGCTTCGGATGTGCAGCCGGTCATCAGCTTTCTCAATCGCGATGGGCATGACGCTTACCGTTACATCACTCTGGGGTTTGGCAGCGAGTTGTCGGAAGTCTCCACCTACACCAGCGCCAACAGCGTTGATGGCGACTACAATTCCGCCCGCCTCCTGCCCGAGATGACTCACTATGGTTCGGCGCAACTTACGGACGCCAAGTTTTACGGCTCGGCAGGTATGGCTTCGTTGCGCGCCATGCTCGCGCACGCCAACCGCTATGGTTTGAAATACATTTTCGTGCACGATCCCTTTTATGAACCGCTGCTGACTTTCGTGGGCTGGCGCAAGATCGAGAGTTTCGACGGCGGAGCGATCACGGCATGGTCGAAGGAAGACGTGCCTCCCGCGCACAAGATCCAAAGCGACGCCGTCCCTCCGGCCTGGGAGGGACTGATGTGGGGCATCTTGCCGATGGTCGTAAGTTTCCTGGCCATTTTCTTGGAATTGCTTTTGCCGGAACATCGCCGATCTCTGTTACCGGTGGGAATTTCGTTGGCTCCGCAATCTGAGCAACATTTCGCAGCCTGAGGAATGCAATGAGAATTACTCTGCCAATCATTCTTGTCGCAGCTACCGTGGGTTTGATGGGCATTGGTTTGACCCGTTTTGGACGCGCCCACGTGGGCGGAACTATTTCAGTGGAAGAAGACTCGTCGTTTGCGGCGCTAACTCCAAAGCCGACCACCCCCGAACTCGCGCTCACCAATCTCATGACCGCCGTGCAGCGCAGGGACTGGGACCAGGCCTATGCTGCGCTTTCCGAGTCGAGCGATATCGACAAACAGGCGTTTATCGAAGACTGGAAAGGCTCCAACGGCAGCCTGCGCGCTTACTCGGTTTTGGAAGGATACGAACCGCATCCTCTTCACATCACCGACGACAATGCCGAGATTCGCGTGCATATTCGTTTCGCCTCGCCCGTCGGCCCAATCGAAGACGTCCGCGACATTCATTTCGTGCGCGAAGGCGATACATGGAAGGCTGTTTGGCCCAAGGTCCATATCGCCACTGTGCCTGCGCAAGTCGTGCCCGTGACCTATCTGAAATGGGATCTGGTCACCGGCAGCTCAGCCGATCTGTGGGGACAGAAGAACGTGGACTCCCCGCACGTACGCATCACCTCGATGACCGCTGTGAATACTGCCGAAGGCGCCGTAGTGATGGGCGAGGTGGTGAATGAAGATACCATCCCGGCTTTTGTAAACGTGAATGCGACACTGCTCGATGCCGCAGGCAACTCTATCGACGAGGAGACCAGCTTCGACAAAATCGACCACGTTCTTCTGCCCAAGCAGGTAACGCCTTACCGGGTCGATTTTCCCAATGTCGATTTGAAGCGCGTGAAGAGCGTCCGCATGGATGAACACGCCACTCTGGTTCCCGCTTCGGCCGATCCTGTAATCGGCGTGATGAATCAGAAAGTCGAGTCAGACGTCCAGGGTAAGGCTGTGCTCGAAGGCGACCTGATGAACGAGAGCGGCGACATCGTCAATATACCGCATGTTATCGCCAGCTTTTACGACAGCAACGGCAAGGTGATCTGGGTTTCCGATGGTTACGTCGATCGCGCCCTGCTTCCTCAATCTTCGGAGCCGTTTGCCGTGGAAATTCCGCGCTCGGTGGCGAGCCGCGTGCAGAACTTCCACGTGGTCGTCAATCACTACAACATGGAAGGTTCTTAAACCATGTGGCGCTCTCCCATTTCTCTCGTAATCAGCCTGGTGTGCGTCGCATTGTGCCCGGCGCAAGAGCTTCGTGTGCCGGCATCGGTCACAGCCGGCGACGACGCGAGCATTTCCACCACCGGCAGCGGCAAGGCCACGTTCTATCTGCTTGGCCCTGGAGCTTCGCGTAAAAGCGATGTGAACCTGGGCGAAGAGATCCGCTTGCCGGGTAAAGACGTGCAACACGCCGGCGAATATGTTGCCGTTCTCTGCTCTTCCACCTGCGACAGTGCAACTTTCTACGTGTCAGCAGCAAAACCCATGACCCTGGCTTTTGTTGTGCACCCTTCTCGCGTGCCAGTAGCGGAGAACGAAGCCGTAAGTGGCGTGGCGTTTCCCTTTGACCAGTACGACAATCTGGTGCTGGCGCCAGAGACGATTTCCTTTCAATTGGCCTCGAAGAACGCCCCCGCGATCTCGAAGGCCACGCGCACTGAGGACGGGGTCGCCTGGTTCCGCACCGCCTCCGGCAAGTCAGCCGGGCCGGTGCAGATCACAGCCTCGCTGGGCGATATAACTGAAAAACGCGCCCTTCAGCAGGTAGCCTCGGACCCCTGCAATCTTCGGATCAAAGGCGAGAGAACGGCCAAGGGAATCGTTGTCGAAACCGATCCGGTTCACGATTGCGCGGGCAATGTTGTGCCCGATGGAACCATCATCACGTTCACGGCCTCGGACGCGACCGGAAAAAGTACCGTCGATGCCCCCGTCAAGGCAGGAATCGCCAAGGCTCAGATCGACGCCTCGGGTCCGGCCGTAATCACGGTGGCTTCCGGGATTGTGATGGGGAATGAACTGCGCATCGGAGGCCAGCAATGAACAGGGCCATTCGATTTTCTATGCGGCTCATGCTCGCTGTCTTAGCGTCGCTCGCGTTCGTGCTGGCTTCCTACGCCGCCGATAATGATGTGCGAGTGGAGATTAACTCGGAAAAAGCGGGCCCACGCCAGATGGAGCCGCTCTCAGAACGTGGCATTCAGCGCGATTATCGCGCTGCCTGGGCGAGCATCGCGCGAGCGCTGGAATCTAATACGCTCGATCCCCTAAACGGTCCTTTTGTGGGCAGCGCTGAGCAATGGTTGAAAGACACTGTGCTTAGCCAGCAGCGTTCGGGATTAAGCCAGCGCCTTAGCGATCAAAACCACAAGGTGGAAACCGTTTTCTACTCGCCGGAAGGTGACGTCATGGAACTGCATGACACTGCCGAGTACCAACTGCAAATCTTCGATGGCGGCAAGGCCATTCACGACGAGCACGTCGTTGTGCGCTACGTGGTCCTTATGACTCCCGGAGCAGACCGATGGGTAGTGCGCGAGTTGCAAGCGGTGCCGCACTTTTGAGCGGACTTCGCAGAACCAGTGTCTGACGTGTCAGACAGCATGCTAAAGGACGGGAGCGCCATACCCGGCGCCGTCGTATGCTCTTGTGTTTCAACCGTTTCGGCCCGCACTTTGACATCGAGAGCCGCGCCCCGCCAACCGCCGCATTTCCTGTCGCATCTGATTTCATCGGGGAAAGTTCATCGCCATCTCTGGGAGCCATATTTGTCGAAGGCGCTGCTTAGCTTGTGCATAGTCTGTTTCGTTGTGGCCGGCGGTTGCACCACGCCCGGAATGCACCACGGCCTGCTCGCTAAAGGCCAGGCCCCATCCATTCAGCCAAAGCTGCTCGCCGTTTACATGCCGTGGTTTGGCGACCACACGCATCTTGATGTCGGATACTCGAGCGACGACCCTGCGGTGTTGCGCAAACAGATTGAGCAGGCACGCCACATGGGAATTTCCGCCTTTGTGGTCGATTGGTACGGATCTATGCGTCCTTACTCCGACCACAATTTCGCTCTGCTGCAAGCGGTGGCAAGCGATGCCCACTTTCAGCTGGCGCTTCTATATAACGAACCGGAAGGGGACGAAGAGGATTCAACCGACGAAGCCGTAGCAGCTCTCGACAAGGCATACAGCGATTACATCGGGCCCACGGCAAAATACCGCGAAACTTACCTGACTTACAACGGCAGGCCTCTGTTTTTCGTTTTTCCGAAAGACCACAAAGTCAATTGGACTCATGTGATGGAGCACTGTAGCAGTTGGGAGGCGCAACCGTTATTGCTCTATGAGGACCAGCCACCGAAGAAGTACGCTGATGCTTTTGCCGGTTCCTACGCCTGGGTCAAACCGGGCCCGGGCGGATGGGCGGCGGACGGCAGCAACTGGGGCGAAGGCTATCTGAAAAACTTCTACGCCACCATGGCCAGCCAACCCGGCAAGATCACCGTGGGTGGTGCGTGGCCCGGTTTCGACGACACCGCCGCCGACTGGAGCCTCAATCGCCACATCGCCAACGGCTGTGGCAAAACGCTCGACGAAACCCTGAATTTTTATCGCAGCTATTTCGACGATTCCCATCCCTTACCTTTCATGATGATCGAAACCTGGAACGACTACGAAGAAGGCACGGCGGTCGAGCGCCGCAGTGCCAGCAATTGCGGCGGCGAACGCCCCAGCACGAAGCCAACAACCTGATGGCCCGCTTTCACATCGAAGAGTCGCCGAAGTCAGGAGGCACTTTGTCAGAGGATGTGGCGGTGGAAATCATGAATGGCGCCAGGAACTCCACATGGTCTCTGCGACTTCTCTCCCGGCTGGTACTGGCGGGGGAAGGGAATTTCGACCTCCCGAATGTGCAAATTCCGCCGCATGACAACGGCGAGAACATAACTCAGATCGTGGCCAAATGCAGCCCGCAGGATTTCGGCGAGTTGTGGGGACTTGCGAACTGCCATCACGTGATCATGCGCGCGCTGCCGACCTTGCGCCGGCTCATGCCGGTCAACTCTAACGGCAACGCGGAGTGGTTTGACCGCGCCCTCGCCAGGGAAAGAGCGCGCATCCAGAACGCATTAGGTTTCCTCGCACCAATTTGCCATGCATTGGGCGAGGCCGGCGATGTGGTTGTGATCAAGTCTCTCGATCACTGGCCCGATCTGGGCAGCGATATCGATCTTTACACGAACGCCAGGAAATCGGACGTCGTGGCCATCATGCAGCGGGCCCTTGCCGGAAAGGCCAACGAGCGCAGTTGGGGTGACCGGTTGGCCAACAAATGGAACTTTATCGTCCCCGGCCTGCCCGAGTTGGTGGAAGTGCACGTCGGAAGATTGGGACAAACCGGTGAGCAGGTCTCCGTCACGAGTTCCCTGGTAGCGCGCTCAAGCGTAATCCGTTTCGATTCGCATGAGCTGCGCGTGCCCGCGCCGGAAGACCGCCTGATCATCACCACCCTGCAACGCATGTACCGGCACTTTTACTTGCGGGTGTGCGACATTGCGGATACGGCGCGGCTGGTCGATTCCGGCGCCATCGACTATGTCTATCTCAAGTCGCTGGCTGAGTCGGCCGGATTATGGGATGGGCTCGCGACGTATCTGATGATAGTTGGCGATTACGTCCGCTCCTATCGCGGACGCGAACTTGCCTTGCCGAAGATCGTCACCAGCGCGGCTCACTTCGGAAATGAGCGCGTTAGCTTCCGCCGAACTTTTCTACGTATCCCTATCTTCCCTCAGGCGGTACGCTTTTACGCCTCTGAGTTGCAGCGTCTTCTGCTGAACGGAGATTTGCGGAATACCTTCCGGCTCAGCCTGCTTCCGGGTTTGGCTGCTGCGGCTGCGCTCGAAATGAAGCTTACTGGCAGCGATAAAGGAATCTGGTGATATGAGCGTGAACTCTAAGGGTTTCAACCGATTGCGGATGCACCGAGGTGGCTTCTATGGTAATTGCACACTGACGCTGTCACACATTTTGTGTAAGAACGGTGCGCTTGGGTCGCTCGATTTCGAGCGGAATGCAAAGTGCTTTGCTCGGTCAAATTGGGGGTGTTGTGGTCCGAATCCTGGTGGTCGATGACAATCCGGCGGTGAGGCACTATCTGCGATCGTTGCTTGAGCAGCAAAACACTTGGCAGGTAGTCGATGAGGCGCGAACTGGTGCGGAAGCCATTCAGCGCGTCACCAAGAATCCTCCGGATATGATTCTGCTTGACTTCCAAATGCCGGACCTGAACGGGCTCGATGTTGCTCGGCAGATCTCGGGGATTTTTCCTGAGATTCCTATTCTGATGGTCACGATTCATATGTCCCAGCAGCTCGCCGAAGAGGCCCGCCGGGTGGGCATTCGCGGGGCATGCGCGAAATCGGATGTGGGGTCGATTGTCGAGGCTGTCGACGCGCTGTTGCACGAGAAAACCTACTTCCCCACGGTCGGCGCTGTCAGCCAGTAGCCATGCCGCAGTAGTTCGGAATCGGGATTCGCCTTCGGCCATACAGGATTTCCTGTATTCGACGGGGCTTGATAGCATGTTACTTTGGGTGCAATTTGCAAAAACGTCTCCGCCATTAAGTTAAGCAGTGAGGCTGGTCGAATACCCAGAATCAAGGAAAGAAGATCCGGGCGTGAGCGTCGCGAATCGGTTGCAAGACAGTTTCCTGGAGAGAGACAAAGGGACTATGGCGGTCCGTATCCTGCTGGTGGACGATCACCCGATCGTGAGGCAAGGGCTGCGGACTCTCTTGGAAGCGCGTCCGGGTTGGGAAGTGGTCGGGGAGGCGTCAGATGGAGTCGAGGCGCTTGACAAAGTCGAAGCTCTGCAACCGGACGTCGTTGTGCTCGATGTGACCATGCCGCGAATGAACGGCCTCGAGGCTTGCCGCTCGATTCAGAAACGTAAGCTCGACGGCCTGGAAGTGCTGTTTGTCACACAGCATGACTCTCCGCAGATGATGCGCGAAGCGCTCGAGGCTGGGGCTAGGGGTTATGTTGTGAAGTCTAACGCCGCTCGCGATCTGCTGGAGGCGGTAGAAGCGGTAAGCCAGCACCGTGTATTCACGGCACTGGCCAGGACTACACAAACGGCGACAAGTTGAAAAATGCAAGTTGCGCTTGCTGGTGCTGGCCATGGCCAGTTTGCACTTAATCCTGGAGGACAAACGTGAAACTGCGAATCTTATTAGCCGACGATCACGAAATCGTACGCCGCGGATTATGCGCGTTGCTTCAGAAGCACGAAGGATGGGAAGTGTGCGGCGAGGCATCCGACGGCCGCGAGGCTATTGAGATGGCCAAGCAGTTGAAGCCGGATGTCATTATCGTCGATATCGGCATGCCGCAGCTTAATGGTCTGGATACCACGCGGCAATTATTGCAATACGACCCGAACTTCAAGATCATCGTGCTGACCATCACCGATTCGGACCAGGTTATCCGCGAGGCGCTGGATGCGGGGGCGCGCGGGTTCGTGCTGAAATCCGATGCGGCGCGGGACCTGGTTTTGGCCGTCGAAGCTCTGCAGAGCAAACGCATGTTCTTCACGCCGCGCGTCAACGATCTCGTGCTCGCCGGTTTTCTGGATAAGGGGCACGCCATTTCCCGCAACGAAGCTCCTGTTTTGCCAACGCTGACGGCGCGGGAGCGCGAGGTCACCCAGCTTTTGGCGGAGGGCAAGAGTTCCAAAGAAGTGGCGTCGCTGCTGAATCTGAGCACGAAGACGGTCGAAACCCATCGCAGCAACATCATGCGCAAGCTCAGCCTGCACTCCATTCGCGATCTGGTGGTGTATGCCATCAAGAACAACATCATTCAGATCCAGATGCCGCCGCAAGTGCATCACCCGCCCACTGAAACCACAGTGGCATGAAGTCGCGGCTTCAAAGCGAATGCGATCTTTATCACCGGCTCGGTTCGAGCCGGTTTTTGTTTCTTTGATTTTGCCGCACCTGAATCGCAGAGCCCACAACCCGTTGGCTCGGCTTAATGTGATTCCTGCGGATAATAACCGCTGCGCGTGCGTACCGTCAGCAGCCCAAACCCGGGCGCGTGAGCGTCCACGCGGATCGATTCGAACCCCGGCTTCACGTTCTGATTTTGCGGCCGGTAAGCGATGATGTACTGGCTGCGGATGTCGTGCGCGATGGCGCGCGTAATGCGGTCGACTTCGTCGAGAGTTTGCGGAAAATAAGCCACACCGCCGCTTCCGGCAGCGAGAGCCTGCAGGGCATCGCGGCCGCGGCCCTGAATGCCGAGCAGGCCGATCGCGTAGAGCGTGGGACCATTTGCCTGTTGCAAGTAGCGCTCGGCTTCCTGAAGCGTCTCCTGGCTCATGTTGTCCTGGCCGTCGGTGATCACGAGCAAAACCTTCTTTTCCAGGCGGTGATTGTTGCGCAGGTGAACCGCCGAGGCCACCACCGCGTCGTAGAGGGCGGTGCTTCCTCGCGCTGAAACCTGGTGCATCGCGGCTTGCAGCAGGTTCACGTCGGAGGTGAAATCCTGGTCGAGATACGACTCGTTGCCGAAGTTTACGACAAAAACCTGGTCCTGCGGATTGCTGGCGCGAATCAGGTTGAGCACAGCCTCGGTCACTTTTTCCCGCTTGTCGCGCATCGAGCCGGAGTTGTCCACTACAATGCCGATCTCCACGGGAACATCTTCTTTACGGAACGATGTGATGGTCTGCGGGACGCCACGTTCGAACACGCTGAACGCCGAGCGGTCCAGGCCCGTCACCAGCCGCTGCTGATCGTCGACCACAGTCGCATGCAGCACAACTTCTTCCACCTGCTTGCGGAAAACGAACATGCCATTCTGATCGCTGGAGGGCTCGCCCGTGACGGGCTGTTGCGCGGGTTGGGACTGCTGCCCCGGCGCCGGAGCCTGCTGCGATCCATTGCCAGGCGCGCTTTGCGGGGTGACTTGATTCGGCTGCGTGGCCGCCGGAAGCGAGCTGCGCGGGGGCTGATCGGGGATCGACTGCGCCGCCGCCAGCGAAAGCAGAACTGCGATCATGATCGGCAGCCGAACCATCCGTCGGCACAAGGATAGGAATAAGGCGCGCAAGGACATGGCTTTCTCTCCGTCGCCTTAGATGCTATCCCGAGCAGGCGTGGAAAGCTTCGCGCGAGGATTCGGCGCCAGTTTTCTCTCCGGGTTTTACTGTATGCCGTGGTTTGCAACCCTGCGACACCTTTAGCGCAACTATGTTTCCGTCTAATTTTCAGAAGAAAACGAAAATGTCCCGGACCATTTCAGTGAGGTGAAGGCGTGGGAGCGCTTCGAATTCTAATCGCGGACGACCATGAAGTGGCGAGGAGGGGCATTCGCTCCCTGCTTGAAACGCATTCCGGATGGGAAATCTGCGGCGAGGCCAAAGATGGCCGCGAAGCCGTCGAGTTGGGCGGCGCATTAAAACCCGACATCTTCCTGCTCGATATTGGCATGCCCAACCTGAACGGCCTGGACGCGGCGCGGCAGATTCTGGCCGTGAACCCCGACGCCCGCATTTTGATCCTGACCATTCACGATTCCGAGCAGGTGGTCCGCGAGGTGCTATCGGCCGGGGCGCGCGGCTTCTTGTTGAAGTCAGATGCCGGCCGCGACCTTCTTGCTGCCGTCGAAGCTCTTCAGCAGCGCCGCACCTTCTTCACGCCCCGCGTGGCCCAGATGATGCTCGAGGGATATCTGCGCCCCCAGACTGACGATCTCGCCAACCAGCACGTGCTGACGCCGCGCGAGCGCGAGGTCATTCAGCTCGTGGCCGAAGGCAAAACTACCAAAGAGATTGCCAGCGCTCTCAACTTGAGCGTGAAGACTGCGGAAACTCACCGCACCAACCTCATGCGCAAGCTCGATCTCCATTCCGTAGCCGACCTTACTCTCTACGCCGTGCGCAACGGAATCGTGCAGATCTATTGATCCGATTCTTGCCGCTGTTCGTGCGCTCACAGAACCAGTCGACACTAGTTACGACCCTTCTGCAGGATTTGCCTTAGGAGCTTTCTATAAAGCGGAATCGCCTAGCTAATGCATGCTTCACTGGATAGCTCCACTTGACGTCAGACGCATAGACTGCGGTCTGTTGCTCGAAAAAAGTGGGAATTCTTGAGAGAAAGGATTTGCCCATGCTTTGGAGTATCGCGGTTGTGCTGTTGATTCTTTGGGTGTTGGGCTTGGTCAGTTCGTACACGCTCGGCGGATTTATTCACATCCTGCTGGTTGCGGCTGTGATTCTGATTCTGGTCCGCCTGATTGAGGGGCGAAGCCCAGTAGCCTGAACCGAGATTCAACCATTTCAGGAGGTTAAGCTGTGAATAAGGACGAGGTGAAGGGCAAGATGAAAGACATTGCCGGCCGCGTGGAACGCCAGACCGGAGAATGGACCGGAGACACCGAAGCGCAGGTCCATGGTGCAGCGAAACAGGCGGAAGGGAAGATTCAAAATGCCTGGGGCGAGGCGAAGGATGCGGCCAAGAAAACCAACGAGCCCGACAAGAAGGTGCGCCCGGCGACGGATGAACCGCAGGAGCGGGAAGAGGACACCGACATCCACCTGCGGCGCAAAGCAAGTTGAGTTTGTAAGCCGGCGAATAAAGGGCTGCTGCCTTCATGGCGGCGGCCCTTCATTTTTCGGTGATGGAAATCGAAATCTAAGATTGGGTATAAATCAGAAAGGTTCAAGGCTTGGGAAGCAAGTTGATTCCAGCGGCCGCCGAGCAGATTCCGGAAAGCGCCGTTATATCTTCCACAACTGCGCCAGTGCGCGAGCTGCGTCCGATAGGGCGCGTTTTTCCGTGTCCTCGCGGGGCGAGCGCAAAATCCTCGCATGAGGAATGATCATTGGATGAAGATTTGCTTTTTTCTGGGCGGCAAGATCGGCTTCGTGGATCTCGCGAACCGCGCTTTCAAAGGCGCGTCGAAGATCGTCGGGAGAAGT
>JASHQM010000040.1 GCA_030039165.1 Candidatus Sulfotelmatobacter sp.
GAACTCGGCGGTACCGATCAGAAATTTAATCTGCTGGTTGGTCGCGAACTGCAGCGATCGTACGGGCAAGAGTCGCAGGTGGTAGTGATGACGCCGATTCTCGAGGGACTTGACGGCGTGCAGAAGATGTCGAAGTCGCTGGGCAACGCGATTGGCATTCACGAGCCGCCTTTGGAGATGTACGGCAAGGTCATGTCGATCTCCGATGAAATGATGTGGAGGTATTACGAGCTGCTGACGGACGTGTCGCTGCAATGGATCAAGAATCGCCGGCTCCTGCTTGAACGCGGCGATAATCCAATGTCATCCAAAAAAGAGCTAGCCGAGATGATAGTGCGGGACTTCCATTCCGCTGAGGCTGCTACGGAAGCTGGGACGCAGTGGGCGAAGCAGCGGCAGAGGGAGCTCACGCCGGATAGCCTACCCGAAAAAATCGACGAGATCCCGGTAAGTTACGACAGCATTAAGGTCGACGACGCTCCGGCCGTAGCTGACGACACTTATTTATGGATCAAGCTCGACCGCCTGCTGGTTAGCTGTCACTTGGCAGGCTCCATCACCGACGCGGGAAGGAAACGCAAGGCTCGAGCGGTTTACCTTCTAAGACCCAACGATGGGGTCGGCACGGTATGGTCGGACTTGGTGCTCCCCATTGTGTTCACGGGTTTCCCAGTCAGACTGCCCATCAGGGTTGGCAAGAAAATGGTAGCCGCGGTCATTGGCCCCTGACACGCGCGTTCCTGGCCCGAATCGAATCATGCGGGGACAGCCGCCTCGGCTGCTCCCCCATGGGTACTACAAATGCCAAAGCTGTTAGACACCTGAAGAATGTTGTTACTGCGGCAGCTTGAACTCTACCGTGATCGGTTTTTCCGTTTCGACTGGTGTACCGTTCAGCAGGTAGGGTTTGTACTTCCATTGCTTGACCGCATCCACGGCGGCGTGCGCCAGCAGCGTGTCGCCACTGACGATTTTCACCGCTGTCACATTGCCGGCCGGTGAAATGGTGGCCAAGAGTTGCACATTGCCTTCGATGCGCAGGCGCAACGCATTCGGCGGATATACCGGCGCCACTCGCTTGAGCAAAATTCCCTGGGCCACGCCCTGCGAAACATGCACGTCTTGCAACACCGGAGCCGGCGCTTTGCCGGAGCTGGCCGGAAGGCTGGGCAGCTGGGGTGCGTCGGCAACCGTAATGCCTTCCAGGCTGGGAGCGGCTGCATCCGACTTTGCCGGCTTTGCGGCTGGTTTCGATTCACCACCTTTAATCACGATGGGATGCGCTGCCTTTGTTTCAGAGATTGAAGGCGAGGATTCTTCCGCTTCATCCGTCTTTTTCGCCGGATGGGTGGGCGCGTTTACCCCTGCGCCTGGTTTTTCGGACAACGTCTTTGTCGATAGTGGCTGCGTCGAAGGAGCGAGGCTTGCGCTTGAAGCCGTAAGCGAATCAGGAGCTGTCGACACCGGTGGTTGTGCCGTGGTTGATCCGCTGGAGGAAGAAACTGGCGCAGGTTGCGCACTGCCATGCCGAACCGTGTTGCTGACGGAACTTGGGTGCCCCCATTGCATCCAAGCGCCATAAGCGGCAGCTGCAAGTACCACCACCGCAGCCACTGCCAGAATCGGCCTTTTGCTGCTGCCTCTGGCCGACTGCGTTCCCTCACCGACGGCGCCGCCGAAAGTAAGCGAAACCGGAGGTCCAGCCGGCTCAGTTTTCGGGCTCATTTCGGTAGCGGCATGCGCGTCAACAAAGGGCTTGCTCGGCACGACCCTAGAGGATTCTTCCTCAGAGGCTGAAAAGGCCGGTTTCCGCTCCCTTGCCGGTGCGGGCGCAGTTGCCAAGCCGCCTCCAAATGCGGCATTCGACGGTTTCGTATCTGCGGAATGTTTGCTGGGCTCAGCCTTCGCAGATATCTGTGAACCGGTTACGGCGAACGGAGCGCGAACCTGTGTGGCGATGGGGCTTGCCGCCGGTGGCGAAGCAACATCCTCGCTGTCATCGAGGATGTCGATGTCGATCTCGTCGTCGGGTTCTTCCCGCACGATAGGAACTGCTGTCTTTGCCGCAGGAGTCGCCTTCTGCAAAGGGACCGGCATAGATGGCATGCTCGCCGGCTTTTCAATCGGGGGCATGGCTGGGCGAACAGGGCGCGGGGTGGCTGCGCTGGCCACCGCAGTCGTCGACTTTGCGGGAACGGGGCTGGGTGAAACCGGCTTAACCGCTGGAGTCCCCGGTGCCACGGACGATTTTGCGGCCTCATTTTTGCGCAGCAGCCCGCGGGCAACCCGCAGAGTGCCTTTGGCCTGCTCCACGTTGATGGGTTTGGTCAGTACGAGATTGGCGCCGATGCGGAAGGCTTTGGCGACACCTGCCTGTCCTTCCACCACCGCTACGGCTAGAGAAGTCTGATTGTTTGGCGAATTGTGTGCACTTTTGAAGAGAAGTGTCGCGTTCTGCTCGTTGTCGCAGTCGACCACCACAGCATCGAAGCGCTCGCCCATCATTTTCTTAACCGCGGCAAAGGGTTCGGTACAGGGAACAATGCCGAATTCCAACTCGCTCAGAACCTGCGTAACGGCGCGAGAAGTCTTCTCATCCGGGCAGAAAAGGAGCGCTTGATAACCCATGGAGCTCATCGTAGGTACAGCCGTAAGGGGCATCAAGTTACGGCAGTAATCCGAGGCAGAAAGCGAGCTCCGCTCGCCCGGAACACCCTTAGACTCGCTGCGCTCGCTTGGGGCAGGTTTAGGCGGCCGTTCCCACATGAGCAGGCCCCCTCCTGGGCGCGTGACTTTCGCCGGCCGTAGAGAGTTGTGTTGATTAGCCTGACATTTGTCATGCGGCGGCGATGACGATCTCCACTGGCGAAGTTCTCCGGGGCGAGTGAGGATCAACTCAGTGGAGTTGCCTAGGGCTTGGTAGGGCATTGATGGTGATATGGTGAACGCAGGATCAATTAAGGCGCGAGCGTTGTGAATGACAAGTTCCCTCGTTTATGCTTGATGATCTGGGGTGCGCTGGCCATTTGATTTTCGAGTAGTCCTGGGGTTCTGCCATGACCTTGACCCGGTTCGTAACCAAGAATGCATTCCGCAACAAACGCCGGAGCATACTGACCGTGCTGAGTATCGCTTTTTCTTTGCTTCTGCTTACGTTGATGATGACCATCTGGCGAGCGTTTTATCTCGACCAGGGAAGCGCGGAGTCGAACGAGCGGCTGATCGTGAGGCACCGGGTTTCGCTTGCTTTCGAGTTACCGGGATACTACCGGGAAAAAATTCGCGCGGTGCCGGGAGTAGTCGCGGTTGTTCCCTCGAGCTGGTTTGGCGGCATTTACAAGGATGAGAAACCAGAGAATTTTTTCGCCCAATTCGGCACGGATCCAGACGAGTTCTTCAAAGTATTTCGTGACATAGACATGCCGGAAGAGCAAAAGATTGCCTGGCAGCGGGACCGTCAGGGAGTGATCGTAGACGATTCACTAGCCGCGAAGTACGGCTGGAAACTGGGCGACCGGATTGTGCTGAAAGGGACGATTTATCCGGTTGACCTCGAACTCTACATCCGTGGCATCTTTCATTCGGTTCCCGATAATAAATCGGTTTACTTCAATACCAAATACGTAGAAGAAGCGGTTCCAACGTTCAAGGGGAAGGCGGGCACGTTCAATATTCTTGCGGATTCTCCGCAGGATGTGAGCCGCATCGCGAGCACGATTGATGAGATGTTCCGCAACTCGCCGCAGCCCACCAAGACGGAGAGCGAGAAGGCCTTCGCGCTGGAATTCGTGGCTATGATGGGCAACGTGAAGGTTTTCATTCTTTTCATTTGCGGCGCCGTGGTGTTCGCCACATTGCTGGTTTCAGCGAACACTATGGCGATGTCGATCCGCGAGCGGACGCGGGAGGTAGCCGTGCTGAAAACCTTGGGATTTACACGGCAGAATGTCTTAGGTTTGTTCGTAAGCGAGGCCGTGGCGCTTTCGCTGGCCGGAGGGATCATTGGGGCGGCACTGGGGTGGGGCATGGTATATGGGCTCACGCATTCGCCGCAGTTCTTCAGCTTTTTCCCATTGCGGGTGACAGCGGGAATCTGGGTTGCCGCGCTGCTGACGTCGGCGATTGTCGGCCTGCTAAGCTCGGCACTGCCTTCGTATCACGCTTCGCAGGTAAATATCGTTGATGGTTTGCGGCACATTGGTTGATTAAGGCCGGGTTGATTTATGACGCTGGGCAGCTTCATCGTGCGCAGTACGTTTCGCAACAAGCGCAGGAGCTTGTTGACGATGCTGAGCATCAGCTTTTCCCTGTTGCTGCTCACTATGATGATCTGCATCTGGCGGGCGTTTTATATCGATCAGGTTGCGCCGGAGGCTGCGCGGCGGCTGATCATCCGGGACAAAGTTTCTCTGGCCTTCTTCCTGCCTTCTTACTATCGCGACAAGATTCGCGCCGTTCCGGGCGTGACCGCAGTCGTGCCAATGACCTGGTTTGAGGGCAAGTACATCGACGACCGCCCGGAGCATTTCTTCGCGCGGCTGGCTACCGATCCGGACGAATACTTGAAAGTAGCCTCGGACAAGATCACTCCACCCGAAGAAGTGAAGGCGTGGCAGCAGGATAGGGCGGGCGCGCTGGTGGACGTGACTCTGGCGAATAAATATGGATGGAAGATCGGTGACCGCATTCACATACAGGGCACAATTTTCCCCGCCGATCTCGATCTGACTATTCGCGCAATTTATCACCGCGATCCGCCGCAGAATGCGCTGTATTTCCACACGAAATATCTGGAAGAGTCAGTGAGCTGGTTCAAAGGCCAGGCGGGGTGGTTTGGAGCGCAGGTGGATTCTCCCGCCCATGTGGCGGAGGCGTCGAAAGAGATCGACGACATGTTTCGCAATTCGCCACTGCCAACGAAGACGGAAAGCGAGAAAGCGTTTCAGCTTGGATTTGTGGCATCGCTGGGCAACGTAAAAGCTTTCATTCTGGGGATTTGTGGCGCGGTGGCGTTCGCCATCATGCTGGTTTCTGCCAACACGATGGCGATGTCGGTGCGCAGCCGGACGCGAGAGGTGGCTCTGTTGAAGACATTGGGATTTACGCAGCGGCGCGTGCTTTCCATTTTCATCAGCGAATCGGTGGCGCTGGCGGTGATCGGTGGAGCGATTGGCATTGTGGTGGCCATGCCCGTGATCGCCGCAATGACGCATCAATTCATTGGGTTAGGAATTCCGTTTGATATGCGGGTGAATGTACCGACGGCGGCGGTGTCGCTGTTCGTAGCCGTGGCCCTAGGAATTGTAAGCGGTTATTTGCCGGCTTATCGAGCTTCACGGATGAATATCGTGGAGGGGTTGAGGCATGTCGGGTAAGGAAGCGCGCCACAAAAGCCATTTGGCGCCCGAACATACACGGCGATTGGCGCGGCGCGACGCGAGACAATAAAGCGTCTCGCTCAGGATGACAGCACAAAATAGATGAGCTTGTAGATGATTTTATGGCGATACCGATCAGTTATAACGTACGCAATCTTCGGCTCCGCAAAGGGCTGACAATCATGACCGCGCTGGGCATTGCGCTGACGGTCACGACAGCAATTTTTCTGATGGCTCTGCTAGCGGGATTGAATCACGCATTCGTCTCCAGCGGCAGCCGGAAGAATGTGCTCGTCCTGCGAAAAGGATCGGAAGCGGAGTTGTCGGGCGGATTCGATGCGTCGCTGTTTCCGACTCTCAAGGTCCTGCCCGGCATTGCCAAAGATAGTCGTGGCGAGCCGATGGCTTCGGGCGAGTGGGTGGTCGTGATTGTGCTCCCACGGAAAGATGGTACGGGCGAGGTCAACGTCACGGTTCGCGGCATGATGCCTGATGGCCTGGAAATGCGGCAACTGCCAGACGAACCCGGCGGAAAGCCGCCTGTGAAACTGGTCGAGGGGCGATGGTTCCAGACTGGCCAGCGTGAGGTAGTGGTCAGCAAGTCGATTCGTTCGCGATTTGCTCATGCTAACGTTGGCGATACGATGGAGTTCGGCAAGGGATCATGGACGGTTGTGGGTGTATTCGATGCTGGCGGTTCGGCCTATGAGTCGGAGATTTGGGGCGACGTGAACCAGATGGCTTCCGATTTCGACCGGCAGGGGGGGTATTCCTCGGCATACTTGCGCGCTACCGACGAGATGGCCGCCGACGCTCTGAAAAATCGGGTAAGCGACGATCAACGGCTCAAGCTGGAGGGAGTGATCGAAAAGGATTACTACGCGAAACAGACGAGCTCGGGGACGCCAATCAAGATTATCGGAATTGTAGTTGCGGTCATTATGGCGATTGGGTCGAGCTTCGCCGCCATGAATACGATGTATGCCGCGGTTGCCTACCGCGGGCGTGAAATCGCCACCTTGCGCGTGCTGGGATTTTCACGGCCGGCGATTCTGACCTCGTTTGTTCTGGAGTCCCTAATGCTGGCTCTGCTGGGCGCTGCGGTGGGGATTCTGCTCATGCTGCCATTTAACGGCATGCAGACGGGAACGTCCAATGCCGTGACCTTCAGCGAGGTTGTATTCAGTTTGCAGATCACGGCACAGGTGGCAGTTTATGCCATTCTGTTTGCTCTGATTATGGGATTGTTTGGAGGGTTCGCCCCAGCGTGGCACGCGGCGCGGCAGAATATTTTGACGGCGCTGAGAGGGTAGCAATCAAACCCGAGGTCCCTCGACTCCGCATTCATCCACTTCGTGGATGAATACTCTGCTCGGGATGACAGTTTATGGTTTAGCACTCTTGATTTATGCCGATTGATGCAAAACACGAGGAATTGCGGGGCTTGAAGATCGATCGCTCGGCCCGGGGCTCGAACGATGGCGAGCCGCCGGCCTGGGCGCGGCGCTACATCATTATTGGCGTCGCGGTTGTAGCGGTGTTGGGCGTGTCGGTGCTGGGATACCGTCTGCTCTCACGCGGCAATCCCGAAGTTGAAGTTGTCCGCGCGGCGGCGGAGAGCAGCGATGTGGGCGGCGTAGTGCTTTCGGCAACGGGCTACATTGTCGCTCACCACACGATTAATGTGAACTCGAAGGTTACCGGACGGGTCGCTTGGATCGGCGTGGAGAAGGGCGACAAGGTGAAAGAAGGTCAGGTGCTGGTGCGGCTGGAAGACGAGGAGTTCCGCGCCTCATACGAGCAGGCTAAAGGCGCCCTGGACAATGCCAAGGCATACCTGCAGGAACTCGAACACGGATCGCGTCCGGAAGAAATTCAAGAGGCACAGCATAATCTGGACGAAGCTCGCGCCACGCTTACTGATGACAAGCTTACGCTCGATCGCACCAAGCAGCTCTTTTCCGATGGAGTGGTTGCGAGACAGGTGCTGGATGACGCCATCGCCAAGTTCGATGCGGATCAGCAGAAAGTGAATTCGCTCGACAAAGCGTATCAATTGATGAAGATTGGCCCGCGTCCCGAGGAGATTGAGAGGGCGCGGGGAGCGGTGGCGCAGGCGCAGGGGCAACTGGATTATGCAAAATCGCAACTTGACGCCACATTGATCAAGGCGCCGGTGACGGGCACAATTCTCGATCGCACTGCTGAAAAGGGAGAACTGATTACCGCGCAGTTCGCGAGCTCAGCCGCAGGTGGCCCGCAGGGATCGGTGGTATCGCTGGCAGATCTGAATGATCTTCAGGTGGAGCTTGACATCGCGCAGGCGGATTTTGCGCGGCTGGGACCGAAGCAGAAGGGGATCATTACGACCGACGCATATCCCGACCGCAAATACAACGGCGAGATCGCGCAGATTTCTCCCGAAGCGAACCGGCAGAAAGCCACTGTCCAGGTGAAGGTGCAAGTCTTGAATCCGGACGCGTATTTGCGGCCAGAGATGAATGCCACGGTGAAGTTTCTCGCCGATGAAAAGAAAACTTCCGGCACGCAGCCGCAGGGAGTGTTTGTACCGTCCTCCGCGCTGCGGGATTTCGACGGCAAGAAAGTGGTCTTTCTGGTGTTTCAAGGCAAGGCGCACCTGCGGGAGGTTCACGTGCTGAGCCAGCGCGCGGATGGGGTCATCGTGGACGGCCTGGTTGGCGGCGAGAGCGTAATCAGCGATGGCCCGCAGGATCTGAAGGACGGCGAAAAGATCACAATCAAGGGACAATCATGAATACTGTGATGGAAAACAAAGTGGCTACTGAAACCAAAGTCGTCCAGGCTCGCGGCGTCACCAAGATCTTCAAACGGGAAGCTTTCGAAGTGAAAGCGCTGGATGACGTTTCAATCGACATTGCCGCAGGAGAATTTCTGGCGCTGATGGGGCCCTCGGGCTCGGGCAAGACAACGCTGCTCAACATGATTGCCGCCATCGATCGGCCTACTTCCGGCGAGCTGCTGGTACAGAATCAGAATGTCTTCCGCTTTTCCGACGCGCAGGCGGCGCGCTGGCGCAACGAGCACATCGGATATGTCTTCCAGACATTTAATCTGATTCCGGTACTTACCGCGTTCGAGAATGTGGAACTGCCTTTGTTGCTGACCAGGCTCACCGCGCAGCAGCGGCGGGATCATGTCATGACGGCTCTGAAGCTGGTGGGACTCGAGGATCGCGTCAGCCATCTGCCCAAGCAGCTCTCGGGCGGGCAGGAACAACGCGTGGCTATTGCCCGCGCGATCGTAAGCGATCCGACATTACTGCTGGCCGACGAGCCCACCGGAGATCTAGACAGTCACTCGGCAACGGAAGTGCTGGAAATTCTGAAGCGGTTGAATGAAGACTTCCATAAAACCATTGTGATGGTGACGCATGATCCGCACGCGGCATCGTACGCGCACGTAACCCGCCATCTGGAAAAGGGCATGTTGCTGCCACTGGCTTAGCCAAAAGAAAAATGACCGCCCGTTCCGCAGGACTGGTTCCAGTTTGCGCTCTTTTGCTTGGCGCTCTTTCGCTGAGCAAGCCACAGTCGAACTATCCCCCGCTGCCGGTGGGCAGGCTCGTCCCGGGCACTGAGATGACGACTTCGCGCGGCGGAGCAACTGCGACTCTCCTGCCCGATCAAAAGGTTCTGATCGCCGGCGGGAAGCAGGCGAGCGGGGCCATCCTGGCTACAACCGAGATTTACGATCCTAACACGGAAAAATTTTCCAAAGGCGCCCGGATGACGGTGCCGCGCGAAGGTCACATCGCTGCCGTGCTCGAAGACAGCAAAATCATTATCGCCGGCGGCCAAACCACCGGCGGGGCAGCTTTGGCCAGCTCCGAAGATTACGATTTCGAAACTGGCCGCTTTACGCGGCGGGGCAACATGCATGCTCGAAGAATGCACATGGCGGCCGTCACCCTGCGCGACGGGCGGGTTCTGGTCACCGGCGGCGAAGATGGCGCGCAAAATCTCGACTCCGCCGAAACCTACGACGTCCTCACCGGCAAATGGACTCTTGTCGGCAAGATGACCACTCCGCGTGCCAATCACACGGCCACTTTGCTTTTGGACGGTCGCGTTCTGATCGCCGGCGGCACAGGCCTGCATCACAACACTCTTGCGAGTGCGGAAATTTTCAATCCGAAAACGAACCAGTTCGCTGCGACCGGCAGCCTGCGCGAGGCACGTTCACAGCACACTTCGGCATTGCTGGGGATGGGGAAAGTGTTCATCGGCGGCGGCACTGGGGCTTCAGGGCGGAAGGATATTCTCGCCTCAGCCGAGGTCTATGATCCGCAGACTGCAACCTTCGCCGCAACCGGCGTCATGCATGAGGCTCGCTTCAAACTGCCACCTTCGACGGCGTTACTCGATGACAGAGTTCTCATTCTCGGCGGCGCGTCCACGGCGGAGATTTACGATCCCAGCCCGCGCCGGCAGGGATTCCAGACAGCAAGCGGAAATCTCGACACAGCACGCTTCTATCCCGCCGTGATTGAACTCAGCGACGGCAGCACGCGAATCTTCGGCGGCTACGACGCGGTGGGCGTAAGCACGGCCAAGACGTGGATTTACCGGCCGTGAGAAAGACCCACAAACACAAAAGCGAACCGAGGATTGCTCCCCGGTTCAAGCTGTTTGTCAGCTTCTACTTAGTCTGTGGCCGTGCAAGTCAGTGCGACCGTCTCGGGCGCATCTGGATCGGAGCTGCCGATGCTCAGGCCCGCCGTATACGTCCCGTCTGTTGCAGGATTGCAGGCAACCGTGATAGTGCAACTGGAGTTGGCCGGCACGCTCCCGTTCGGGTAGTTGCAGGTGTTGGTCTGGCTCCAGTTCGGATTCGCATTGCCGTTCAGGAAATTAATGCTGGTGATCGCCAAAGGCGTCGAGCCGGCATTCTGGAACGTCACGTTGCCGCTGGCGGTGCCACCCGCGTTGGTATTGAGGGTGAGAGAAGCTGGAGTAACTTTCACTGCCGTCGCTTCACCCTGGATCAGTACGCCCTGCTTCACCTGCGTGAAGTTGCCATAGTAGACCTGAGTCACGCTGGCGTCGCCTGCCTGCGCGGGGCTGTAGAAAATGGTTGACGTGCAGCTCGCTCCGGGCGCCAGCGGAGCTGGGTTGGCGCCATACGCGCAAGTTGTGGTGAAGCTGAACTGATTCTGGTTTACCCCTTCCAGATCGATATTGCTGAAGTAAATGTTCTCGCCGCTATCGTTGGTGAAGGTATCTTTTTTCCCCGCGCTCTTGGTGCCGAGCAACTGCCAGTTAAACGTGATATTGCGCGGTGACAGGGTGATCGGGATGTTGCCTGAACCCTGAAGCACGTTGCCAATGAAGCTGCCATTGGAGGAGGTCAACAAAATCTGAGCGTCGGCGCTTTCTGAAGCAGTCGGCTCGAAGTACACCGAATAGGTGCACTTGGCGCCACTCCCCGCGAGAGTGCTGCCGCAATTATTGGTCTCGGAGAAGTCGCTGGCATAGGAACCAGTGAACGTCGCTGGCGGTACGGTATAAGCCGTGGTGCCGTTGTTTTGCAGCGTAATGGTCTTAGCGGCGCTTTTCTCGCCGGAGGTTTGCGTTCCAAAACTCACCAGACCGGGTGACACCACAAGCCAGCTATCGAGGAGCACCGAAACTGCGTTACTGCCTGAGGAAGGGACAGCGATGTCGAGCTTGCCATCGTTGTTGAAGTCGCCAATGGCCAGGCCCGTAGGGCCTGTGCCGACCGGAAACACCGACTGCGACTTGAATGTGCCATCTCCGTTGCCCGCCAGAGTAGAAACCGAATTGTCGGCGTAATTCGCGGAGATAATCGACAGCTTGCCGGTCGAAGTCAGGTCGGCTACGGCTATGACCACAGCGTTGCCGCCGATCGTATAGTCCGTATGATTCTGGAACGTACCATTGCCATTACCCAAAAGCACCGAAACCGACTTGTTCGAGGTGCCAACCGCCAAGTCTAGAATGCCATCGCCGTTGAAGTCGCCGCTTGCGACACTATTGGGCACAATTGCCGTGGGATATTCGACCGGCGTCTGGAAAGTGCCGTCGCCGTTGCCCAGCATGATCGCGACTGCATTGTCGTTGTTGTTGGCAATGGCCAGATCGAGCTTGCCATCGCCGTTGAAGTCGCCGATGCAAACGCTGATCGGCCCGCTTGAGCCTCCGGTGGGACTGGTGGAGTAATCCTTGTGCGCCTGGAAAGTGCCGTCGCCGTTGCCGAGAAGAACCGAAACCGTGTTGGCGTTGTGATTGACAACAATGATATCGAGGTTGCCGTCGCCGTTGACATCGGCAGTGGCCAGAGCCACGGGCTGCGTTCCGACCGCATACTCCTGATGCGCCTGGAAGGTTCCGTCGCCATTGCCCATCAGCACTGTGATTTCGCTCTGATATTCGTCGGCTGTGGCGATATCGATGTTGCCATTATTGCTGAAGTCGCCCGTGACGATGGCCACCGGATTGCCCGGCACGGCGTATTGCACATGCGTGGGGAAAGTTCCTCCACCGGCGCCAAGCAGAATCGAAACGCTGTTGTTGCCGGTGGCAACGGCCAGGTCGGGAATACCATCGCCGTTGAAATCTGCTGTGGCGACGTCTTGCGGGTCTGTATCGGTCGCCCAGTTCAGGTTGCTGTACGCCGTGGTGTAGCCGCTCTTTACGACTTGAAAATGCGCAACGTTGGAGGGCACGCCCGTGCCGCTGACAACGGTTACGTTTGCGGTTTGCGCAGTCGCGACATTCGAAGCGAGAACCGCGGCCGTTAGCTGCGATTCCTTCACGAAAGTCGTGGTCAGCGCCGTTCCATTCCAGTACACGACCGAATCTGAGGCGAAGCCCGTGCCGTTGACGGTTAGCGTGAATCCTTTGGAACCGGGCGCCTTCTGTTCTGGTACGAGAGGCTGATTGATAAACGGCACCGCATTCTGAGCCAGCGAGAGGGTTGCCGCCAGCGACAGTGCAACCATCATGATTAGAGTCGAACGGTTGGCGAACCGGCGCGCAAAGGCACCCAAAACTTTCGTTGTATGCTGCTGGCGAGTATTCACAATAATCTCCTCAGTCCGAGAGTGAAAATGGTTGGGGGGTGTTGTCTGGGAGAGCGGCTACCGCTCTACTAGCACAACAATTCCGCTGGCTGCCTCAAAACCGTCTTTGCTGCATTGTTTTGGGCTGTGCTCGACGCGGGGAGGAATATAAAGCAAATCGAGATTCTCTAGTTTGCAGCCGCTTCCCTTGGGTGTCAAGATGAAGGATTTTGCATGGAGAATAAGGTTTTAGAGAAGAAGGTTGGTCAGGAACGGCGGCGAGCCGAGCCTCGCCCCAACGTGTTACCGTCATGGCGAAACTTCGCAACTAAATGCCGTCAACCGCGTTAGATTACAGATGCGCGTCAGGAAAGGAATTCCAGACGTATAGACATGTCTACCAGCCGTACTCCCAAAACGAAACAGGTCGGAGTAGGTAAGTTTTCCCCTTCCATATTTGCATTGGCTACGCTGGCCGGACTTTCAGCCTGCGGCGGCGGATCTTCTAATAACACGCAGCCAACCCAGCCGGGACAGCCGCCCCCCAGCGCGCAATGCGCGATCGGAGCACCGATTACGACAGCTCCGAGCGTGTTTGCCGCAGGCGCATCGGCCGGCTCGCCAATTCCTTCGACATACATGGACATGCACGTCGGCAGCGCCAACCTGATCACGAGCGGCGATGTCACTGTTCCCTACGGCAGCCTGCGCTTATGGGATACCTCAACGGGATGGGCGCAGATCAATACCGGCCCGGGCACGTACGATTGGACGAATTTAGATGGCTTTGTCGCAGCGGCACCGGCTGGTGTGGATTTGCTCTACAACCTTGCCCGCACGCCAACCTGGGCATCTTCGCAACCGACCGACTCGACTTGTTCTTACGACACAAGCGAACAGGGTGGGCCGGGCCAGTGCGATCCTCCAAGCGATCTGAATGCTGATGGAAGCGGCACCAATCAGGACTGGATTAACTGGGTCACGGCGGTAGCTACGCGCAACGCGACCCAGTACAACAACAAGATCAAATATTTCGAAATCTGGAACGAGTGGAATATTGCGCTTTTCTGGAATCCGCAGTTTGCCACTACCGCGCAGTTGGTGCGCATGGAGCAGGACGCGCGCTGTGTTGTGGAAGGCCCGCCGTCGGGCGCTTCCTGCAATCCCAATAGCACGTTCCCCAGCGGCACTGCGATCAACCCCGCGGCCAAAATCGTATCGCCTTCGCCGGTGGGGGCGCAAACGATTCCCAATGCAGTGCAGATGAATCTGCAAAATTATTTCGGAACTTCTGTAAACGGAGTTGCCGGCGCAACCTTTGCCGACGCCATCGGATTTCACGGCTATGTGGGTACGCAATCGTCTTCCGACCCGTGCCCGAATCCAGAAGAAGTCACGACCGTTGTCGGCGACATGGCGAGTATCATGCCGGGCTCGCCGGGTGCGGGCAAGCCTTGGTTCGATACCGAGGACGGATGGAGTAAAGCTCCCGACGAGGGATTTACCGATCCCGATCGGCAGGCGGCCTTTCTCGGCCGATATTTGCTGCTCCAGGCCTCGATGGGCGTAGCGCGTGAATACTGGTACCGATGGGATGCAACCAACGACTACAGCGGCGCACTGTGGAGCCCCACCGGGGGAGTCACCGAGGCCGGCACCGCCGACGGCGAACTCTACAACTGGATAACCGGCAACTCGTTCCTGGCCCCGGGCTGCACTCCAAACGCTGGAACGTCGGTTTGGAGCTGCGCCCTGAGCAATTCCAGCGGCTGGAAAGGTTTGGCTGTATGGGATGCCTCGCAGGATTGCGACAACGGAACTTGCACGTACTCAACATTCACCGTGCCTGCAGGGGGGTATACGCAGTATCTCGACCTCGCAGGCAACACCACCAGCGTTGGCGGACCTACAGTGCAAATCGGCGCCAAGCCGATTTTGCTGGAAAATGGCACGCTGCCGTGAGGCTCTTCACGCCAGACTTCTCACAGATGTGCGAATAGGCTCACCGAGAGTGGCAATTGCCTGAACAGAAGCGAACGGCAGGTTTTTCACCCGCGCCTCGCGCATGTTTGGGGTGACAGGTTAGCCGGTTGCGAGACTTATGGCTGCCCGTTGGCGTCAGTCAGAGAGAATGTATGATCGTCCGGCTCGAATGGGCTCAGGCTGTAGATTCCACCGAAAATATTCATCTGGTTCGAAGCAGGAGCGTAAATTGCCGTATGGAAGCGCCGCGCCGGCGCAATGCCTGATGTTGTGAGCTGCGTCCATGCTGGTGTGCCACCCTGCCCATTTGCGTTCGATAAAACCCACGTATCGCTGAGCAGGCTTGTGCCGTTCCATCCGCCGTCGATGGTCATCAGGTTATTCGTCGAATCGTAAGTCGCAGAGTGGCCGGAGCGGGCGCTGGGCAAGGTCGCAGTCGTGATCTGTGTCCAGGTTGGCGTGCCGCCAGTACCATTGGCGTTGGAAAGAATCCAGAGATCACCGAAGGGAGAACTACCAGCATCTCCCCCGAATACGGTCATGCTGTTAGTGGTTGAATTATAAACGGCCGTTGCACTTTCCCGGGCGCTGGGCGGGGTTCCGGCCGGCGAAAGCTGAGTCCAGGCCAAGGTACCGGAGGCCGCATTCGCGTTGCTCAGAACCCAAACGTCGTTATAGTACGTGTTGTTCTCGCAGTTGAATCCGCCGAAGACGATCAGCGAATTCGTCGTGGGGTCGTATACGCCGGTATGGTGGGCGCGCACTCCGGGCAGAGTACCGGAGATTTTTTCTGAAACCCACATAGGCTTGGTGCCAGCAACGTTATTGGCGCCGGTCACCACCCAGTAATCGTTCACGCATGGCGTGGGGAATCCCTCTTCGCCGCCGAACACCATCATGCGGTTGCTTACGCTGTCATACGCAGCGATGTGTCCGCCGCGGTTCTTGGGGTGGGTCCCGCCCACCGTAACTGTGACCCAATGCACATTCGTAGTGCCAATGGCAGGATTGAGCTCCCAGTAGTCGTTGAAATTCGTATTGGTGAGTGCGTGCTGTCCGCCGAAAACAAACATGCCGCCGCTAACGGAGTCGTAGTACATCGACTGCGCGTAGCGAGTCGCCGGGCCCCCGCGCGTCCAGGCGCTGGTGCCGCCGAGGCCGTTGGCAAAGCTGAGGGTAAATGCGTGATCATCGCCAGCCAGCTTGGTCGCGCTGCTCGAGCCGGCAAACACGATCATGATATCGGCGCTGGAATCGTAAACTGCGCTGTAGTAGCCCAGCGATGGCGCAGTACCGGTGGGTTTGATCTCCGTCCACGCAGGCGTTCCTCCGATACCGTTAGCGAATGTCAGGACCCATGTATCGGTGAGTGTGACCGAGTGGTAAAAGCCTCCAAACACCGTCATGCGATTATTGGCGCTGTCGTAGATGCCATGCACGCCGGTTCTAGCCGAGGGAGCCGTGCCAGTGGGCGAGAGCTGGGTCCACTGCGGCGTTCCGCCACTTCCGTTGGCGTTCGAAAGGGTCCACACGTCGCCGAGCGGTGTTCCCCCGGCGTCTCCACCGTAAATGATCAGCACGTTGTTCGTGGAGTCGTAAACTGCGCTGGCCGACTCACGCGTCGTGGGAGCGGTGCCGCTGGGGCTGAGTTTGGTCCAGGCCTGACTTCCGCCCGTGCCGTTCGCGTTGCTCAAAACCCAGACATCGTTGAAGTAACTCTTCGCGCAATTGTTGCCGCCAAAGACAATCATCGAATTCGTCGTGGGATCATACACAGCGGCAGAGTGGATGCGTTGTGTCGGCAGCGTGCCACGCGGGCTCATCTCAACCCAAGCGGGAGATCCACCAGTTCCATTTGCGCCTTCCAGAAGCCAGGTATCATTCACGCACGGACCGGGGGAGCCAGTGCCACCGCCGAAAATCGTCATGTTATTGCTGTTTGGATCGTAGATGGCAACATGCCCATAGCGAGGGCTGGGCAGCGATCCCGTGGCTGTGATGCTGGTGTCAGTGATGTGCTTATCGGTTCCCGAGCTGACCAGCCAAAGGTCGTTGAGATCGGTGTCTGTGGCGGGATCCTGGCCCCCGAATACGATGGTCTGATTCGTCGTGGGATCGTAAACGCCGGTGTGCGCGAACCGCGGCTGTGGCCCGTATTGTGTCCAGGTCTGGGCGTTTAGAACAGCGCAGGAGCAAACTAAGGCTACGATGAGGCAGAAAGATAACGGCGGATTGCGAAATGTCACGTGCTACTCCGTGCGCAGGAATGGTCAGCCAGGGGAGAAAACAGATGGTCTTTGAAGCGTACGCAGGGCATTGCAGCTTGTCAAGGAGAGGATGGAATGAACGTGTGGTACTTTTCTCTCTGTGCAAGTTCCTGCGTAGCGCCGCTTGCGCGATTCTGGCCAGGGCCATGAAATGGTATAAGAATTCGATGGCGGGAGGGGCGGTTATCGATGTCGACTGATCTATCCAGCAGTTTATCCAGCAAGAAGGTCGCAGTGCTTGGGGCCGGAAAACTCGGGGGCATGCTGCTCCAGGCGTGGATGCGCGAGGGGTTGCTGTCGAAAGAGTTAGTCCGGGCCACGGTGCGCCATCCAGAGCGGGCGCGCAGCCTTACGGAACAACTACACATTGAAGTGGGCACCGACAACACCAAGGCTGTGTCTGGCGCGGATATTATTTTCGTCTGCGTAAAGCCGCAGACGGTACAGGAAGTCATCGAAGAAATTCGCCCCCACGTTGCACCGGGGCAAATTGTGATTTCCGTCGCCGCCTCGGTGCCGACCAGTCAAATCGAAAACACACTTGCGAAAAACGTCGCCGTGGTGCGGGCCATGCCCAACACACCTTGTGGCCTTGGAGCAGGCATGACCGGATTGTGCAAGGGACGCTGTGTGAGCGCGGAGCAGATCGCACTGGCGTGTTCATTGTTCGATGTCGTCGGGAGAACGGTAGTGGTAGACGAGAAACACATGGATGCCGTTACCGGTCTCTCCGCCAGCGGCCCGGCGTTCATTTATATCATTTTGGAATCGCTGGCTGAGGCGGGAGTGAAAGTAGGTCTGCCACGAGATACGGCTACCCTCCTCGCAGCGCAGATGACCATGGGTTCGGCGAAAATGGTTCTCGAAACCGGCGACCATCCGGCGCAACTGAAAGACTCGGTGACTACCCCCGCCGGGTGCACCATTGACGGCATTCTGGAACTGGAAGAAGGCAAGTTGCGGGTCACGCTGATCAAAGCGGTGGTCAAAGCGACGCAGCGCGCCAAGGAACTGGCGTATAACGGGTAGTCATTCGCCGATTCGAGATCGCACAGCTTTTCCCTCGGCTCGTCGAAAAACCAGATGCCGCCGACCACGTCAACTCAAACGTCGCCGCGAGGCCTGCCGATTGGCTGGAGGCAGGTGATTCCAGACAATCTGACCGCATGGCTCCTCGCGTCCGTCGCTATCATCTACGCCCTGCTGGCGGGACTGCACACATTGCAGGACTTCGACCTCGGCTGGCAACTCGCCAGCGGGCGCTGGATAATTCAGCATCATCGGCTCTTCTCGACCGATGTTTTCTCCTACACTGCGCGCGGAGCGTCGTGGATCTATCCCGCGCTCTCGGGACTTCTGTTTTATCTGGCTTATCTCATCGGCGGATACACACTGCTCTCGTGGCTGGGCGCAATGGCCTGCGCGACGACGGTCGGGCTGTTAATACGCAGGAACGGCTTCGCAGCTGCCGCGCTGGCGCTGGTTGCAGTTCCTGTCATCGCTAACCGCACTCAGCCCCGCGCCGAAATGTTTACCACGGTTTTGTTCGCAGCATTTCTCAGCCTGTTGTGGGGACACGATCGCGCCGCTCAGGAGCGCAGTTCTGGCCGGCTCTGGCTGTTGCCGATTTTGATGGTTCTTTGGGTAAATCTTCATCCCGGATTCGTCGCTGGACTCGCTCTGTGCGCAGCTTATCTCGTTTTGGAGTTGTTACGGTTGCCTGTAGCGGCAAATCACCGAGCGGTCCGCAGTTTGTGGCGCGCCTGGCCATGGCTGGCGTTGACTTTGGCCGCCACGCTGGCAAACCCCTGGGGCCCTCGTATCTATCTTGCTTTGCTCCGGCAGGAGCGTGGGCAACAGGTTCACACTTCCTGGCTGGTGGAATGGGAAAACATCCGTCCGTCGCTCGCCAGCCTGCATCAGGCGCTCCGCTGGCGTGATCCGCAAAGTTCTTTCTGGTGGCTGTTGGCACTGGCGGCTGCTTGTGGCGTGATCGCGTTGCTGCGGAAGCGATGGGGAGGGGCTGTATTGCTCGCCTCAGCGTCATACCTGGCACTTCAGCATGTGCGCTTTCAGGCGTTGTTTGCCTGCGTTGTGGTGATCATTGGCAGTTCTCTGTTGCGAGGCGCGCGGGATGCGAGAAGAAATGTAGCGGCGCCGACGGCTGCGTCGCAAAAACGTAACAAGAGCCGCCCGGCTCATCTTCCGCGGCCAACAGCCGCCCTGCTTACTCTAACTACACTACTGACTGTTCTTGCTGCTGTTCGTTCCTGGGATTTGATCAGCGATAGGTACTACTTGGGATCTTCGCAACTCGCTTCATTCGGAACCGGGCTTTCCTGGTGGTTTCCGGAGCGAGCGGTCGATTTCATCCATCGCGAGAAACTACCCGCGAACATCTTCAACACCTACAGTCTCGGCGGATATTTGATGTGGCGACTGTTTCCCGAATATTCCGACTACATCGATGGCCGCGCTCTACCCTTCGGCTCGCAACTATTTTTTCGCGCATATGATCTCAGCATCGAACCACCTGATTCGGCAGTCTGGCAGCAAGAGGAGGAGGCCCGCAGCATCAACACGATCATCGCGCCCCTTGGCCGTTATTCGGGGATCGATCTTTTTCCCCAGCTTCCAGCCTTCTGCCACAGCCAGTCCTGGCGGCCGGTGTACCTCGATGAGGTCTCTGTCGTTTTCGTTCGCCGCACGCCCGAAACAGCTTCGCTCGTCGATCGCCTGCAACTTGACTGTGACAAAGCCTCGTTCGCTTCTCTGAACGGCGAAGAAAGCCGCAATTCAATGCGCGTCAGGGCTCGGATTTTCAACTCATGGGCGAACAGCGCTGGTGTGCTCTACGGTCTTGGCCGCTACTCGGAAGCCCTTACATATCTTGATCGTGCAAGTACCTTATTTCCTAGCAGCGCCAATCTCCACCTGACGCGCGCCCTGGTGTTTGAACACACCGGCCACGTCGCGGAAGCCGAGCAGGAATTCCGTACCAGTCTTGAGCTCGAGCCTACGGACGAAGCCTGGTTCGATCTCGGCCTGCTCTACATGACGCAGAAACGCTATGCTGAGGCGGCCGACATTTTTCGCCGATCGGCACAATCCTCGCCTCGCCCGCACGATATGTGGATGATGCTCGGCCAGGCGGACCTGCAACTGAACCAGCCTCAGGGCGCGCTAGGCGCGTTCGATAGGGCCGAGGCGTCGAGCCCGTTTCACGGCAATGCGGAGTCATTCGGCGCCGGTTTCAATTCCCTGATTGCCACTGGCCGCGCGAAGGCGTGGTATCAGTTGGGAGATGTACCTCGAGCCGTGGAGTTTCAGCAACAGGCGGTCAAGCTCGCTCCGAATGATGCGAAACTGTGGCTAGGACTGGCAGATTTGTATGAAGTGCAGGGCCGGACAACGATGGCGGCCGAAGCCAGGGAACGAGCTAAAGTCCAGTGATCATTCTTGTTATTTGACGCGCGCGCTTCCGCCCCGCTCTTTGGCACTGGGGAGGACAAGAACTAAAAGGCCGCGTGCGGAACACGCGGCCTTTCGCAATGTAGATTGCTGGAGCCCTACAGCGAGCGCAGGAAGTCCACCAGATCCTGCTGGTTCTTCGAACTCAGGTTGTTGAAGTTCTGCACTGCCTGGTTCGCCTCCGAAGAGACATAGGTGCTGCTGCCCACACTGTAGTGATCTTCAATGGCGGTTACGATGTTGCTGGTGCGGCCATCGTGCAGGAACCACAACCGCTGCCCAATGCCCCACAGTGGCGCGGTACGGAACTCATCCGGACCAGCCTGGCCTTGAGGCAGGCCATCGGCAAGCCCCGGCCCCATATGGTGCACTATCAGATCAGAGTAGAGATCAATGGTTATGTTCGCCAATGCCGGACGCGAAGTCGCCGGCGTTTTGAACGACGTCGTATGGCAATAGACGCAGCCCGCATTGGTAAACTGCGTCTTTCCGTTATTGGTCGCGCTCGTCGCTTTCGCCGGAGTCGGCGGATTGAGCCACTGCGTGAAGTACTCAGTACGCGAGTAATCGCCGGGGAACATCTCGGTCAGAATTCCAGGCGTGAAGTTGGTGACGGTTTCGGGTACCGGGTTCAGAACGCATCCCGGAGTCTGATCGATTTCGTTGGGGAAAACCTCGTTCGTGACGCCCATTTCCACGTTGAATTGATTGGCAGACATGATCAGCGTCGAGCGCACCTGCGCCTTCCATCCGAAGCGCATGATGCTGCCGTCGTTGCCACTGTAGTTTGGATGCCCGGTAATCCCCAGCGTCGCCTTCTCGCTGAGGTTCGAATTCATGTTGTTGACGATGTCGATATTGCGCACCACTTCAATCAGTCCATCGCCATAAGTCGGCGTAACTTGCCGTAAAACGAGGTTGCCCTGCTGCGAAGCCTGCGTGAAATTCGGCTGTTGGATGTTGCAGCCTGCGGCGTCGCTGCGGCCAGTAATGGTAAACAACTGATGCACCGTACCGTCGGGAGTGGTGGTTCCCGGCTGGTTAATGAAGCGAGCTTCGATAATCGGCCCACTCTGCTGCTCGAAGAACGGCATTGTGTTGGTCGCGCCGTTGTACTGATAAACGTTAAACAACGGATTCGACGGCGGGCTGGAACCTCCGGCTGCGGGGTACGCATGGCAGGTCGCGCAGGAGTTGGCATTGAAGCGCGGACCAAGGCCACCATCGGTTGGCGAAGTCACAACGACGTCGTGAACACGATTGAATTCTGTCGTAATGCTCGGCTCGATCTGCTGCTCATTCGCGCTCAGCGATCCCAGAAAACTACCCGCGTCGGCAGGCAACGCGCGCGGACCAGGATCGGTGGCCGTGGGACAGGGTGAGGGCGTACACCCTCCGCCATGCACCGGCTTGGTGAAGTAAGAGAGCGCAACCAGCGCGAAAGCTACAGCAACCAAGAGAGCGCCGGCCTTCAGCCATCGCCGCTTGCTGGGCTGAGGCCTTACTCCATTTTCGTTGGTCAACGATGACATGATGTTCCCCTTCATATTTCGTCGAGCTGAACCGTTATAACGAGCGCAGGAAGTCGATCAGGTCCTGCTGATCCGTTGGATCCAGATTGTTGAAGTTTTGAATAACCTGATTGGCTTCCGAGTTAGGATATGTACCATTGCTCAGGCTGTAGTGATCTTCGATGGCCTGCACGATGTTATTGGTACGTCCGTCGTGCAGGAAGAAGATACGCTGCCCAATGCCCCACAAGGGCGCAGTACGGAATTGATCACCGGTCGCCAGACCCTGAGTGACGTTATCCGCCAGGCCCGGCCCCATATCGTGATCAAGCAAGTCCGAATAGAGCGTCGCCGTCTGATTGCTCAGCGCCGCAATGGTCGAGTTCGGCGTGGTGAACGAAACGTTGTGGCACATGTTGCAACCGACGCTCTGGAAATCCGCGAAGCCTTGCGTTGTTTGCGACGTGGGCGCCACCGGCACTGGCGGAGCGAGGAAACGCATAAACAGCGAGAAGCGTTCCAGGTCTCCGGGGAAGTTCACGCCAATTTTGGGAGCTTCGCCAGTATCGTTGCGATCGTCGGGAACACCCTTGGTGTGATTGGTTCCCGGTGGAACCGGGAACGGAGGCAGGCAGCTTGCAATCGATTCGTCGTTTTCGCTCGGGAAGGCTTCATCGCTCACGCCTTCCTCCACGGTATATGCTTCGCCGGAGAAATAAGTCAGCGACTTGTTCTGCGCCTTCCAGCCGAAACGTGTGATGGTCCCATCATCATCGCTCAGATTGGCATGGCCAGTGATTCCCAACGATTGCTTCAGCGACGAGTTTGAGTTCATGTTGGCGTAGATCTGGCTTTCAGGAATCAGCTCCATCAGGCCTTCGCCAAAGGTTGGAGTCGGAATTCGGAAGATAATGTCGTTGTTGGCTTGGTACTCGCTAAAGTTGGGCTGCGTCATTGTTGTGCAACCCGGAGCATCGCTGCGGTTGGAGATGGTGAACAACTGGTGCACGCCGCCATCAGGCGTGTTGGTGCCGAGGATGTACGGGAAGCGCACTTCTGTTATTGGCCCGTTGGTCGTGATAAAGCTGGGCATCGTGTTGGTGGCGCCTTCCAGTTGGTAAATACCAAACAGCGGATTGGTCGGCGGGCTGGAGCCACCGTTTGCAGGGTAGGCATGGCAGCTATTGCAGGAATTGGAATTGAAGCGCGGACCGAGGCCGACCGTCTTGACCAGCGGTCCGCCGGCCACGAAGTTCACTTCCGTGAAGATCTGCGTCAGGCGGTTCTCGATGGCCTGCTGATTGGTATTCAAGGTCGTGAAGAACGCGCCGGCATTGGCGGGCAGCGGCCGTGGTCCGGGATCTGTAGCCGTTGGACACGGCGAAGGTGTACAGCCCGACTGTCCATGAACCACCTCACCCGGGTGATACATCAGCACAGTCACGCCGAAAGCGATCAGCCCTGCCAGCGTAAGAAAAAGAGAAAGAGAAAGACCGCGGCGCGGGTTCGACTCCGGTTGTGCTTGCGTAGAATTCTCAATTTTGTGCATGGATTTCCAACCTGTTTGTTAGCAAACGGTTCGGCCATTGCCGCTGTTACTGGCGGCAGTACTCTACGGGGATTTTTGGGGGATCCAACCAAGTGCGCTAAAGGCGCGCACGAATGGCCTTTACGGTAGTACGGCGAGAAATCTGTGTCAATGAGACAATTATCTCCATGAAGAAATTTGCACACTTTGGTAATTTCTGGCCGGCCTGCAAGTAACTATCCGGTAATCTATTTGCCCGGAGCATAATCAAAGAACCAATGGCTCAAAAGTGCCATTTACCGCATCGCGTCCGACGAAATAGCCTCGTGCTTCGGGTTTCTGGGGCCGGAAACGGGATAAGAAACAGGAACTTATTCCGGGCAACGACACGGAGTCTTCCAGCCGGACAAATAACGGAACACATGGGCTAAATTCGCGCGCCCGGAAATCTCGCCGCATACCGGAGAAGAAAGGCTCTCCTGAGACATACGCGCATGGTTCAGTTGAGTAGCGTTCCGCAGCAAAACACAATCCGCGTTCTCGCCGCCGACAGTACGGCCATGAATACCCAGCTGTTGGTCGAGGCGCTGTCTCGAGACGGACAGTTTCTGATGAGCGGGTCGCCGGCTAAGCCCGCTGAAATTCTTGCTTGGGCACGACGGGAGCGCCCGCATGTGGCGCTGATCAGTTCGCGGCAGGGAAACGATCCCTCTGGTGGCTTCGATTTGTGCCGCGAAATCCGCTCCACGTCGCCGGAGACTCGAGTAATCATGCTGCTGGACTCCTGCGAGCGCGGCCCCGTGACCGATGCGTTTCGCGCTGGGGCGCGGGGCGTTTTCTTCCGCACCGAATCTCTGAAGCAGCTCGCGAAGTCCATCTCATGCGTGCATGCCGGACAGGTCTGGGCAGGCAGCAGCGAACTTCATTACCTTCTTGATGCGATTGCCGAGCCGGCGGCGATCCGCTTTACAGCAGTTGGCGGCGAAGGGCTGCTTTCCGCCCGCGAACTCGATGTCGTTCGCTGCGTGGCTGAAGGGCTCACCAACCGCGAGATCGCGCATCGCTTGAGCCTGCGCGAGCACACAGTGAAAAACTACCTTTTCCGTATTTTTGATAAATTGGGAGTTTCCAGCCGCGTCGAAGTCGTGCTTTACGCCCTGGGTAGTGGCGCCGCACAGGAATCAAGTACAGCCGCAAAGAAGCAGCCTGCACTGGTGCCCCGCGCAACATCCCCGATCACGCTGGCCAGAAACTGAAGGCCAAGTTCACCGGCACTCAATCCGCCTTGGAACCCTCATTACCTCATCGCACGTCCTTCGCCACGACAGGCTTCCGCCCTAAGTTACCTGGTTTGGTTACGTAATCGTCGTTAGAGTCCGCTCTTTCAGGACTCCCCGCGTTCTCCGTGCCGGTTGCAGAAGTAAGTGCCGCTCGTCCCCCCGAATCCACTTTACATTACCCTCGCTGCTGACCGTGAGGCATCTGGTCCGGTCAAACATGGTTGGGTACGTTAGCGCTACAAGGACTACCCGCACTCGCGCGTCCTTCGAATCGCACCTTCGAGAGGTCTTAATCATGCACTCCGAACTCCCCCCAGCTCGGAACAACCAGCCGTTTCGCAACACCCGTCTGATTTCGCAAGCCTCCAATAATTACAGATTAATTCGATCCACGCTGAGCCTGATTTTACTTGCTCTCGCCTCATCCTATGTTTATTCCGCGACAACGGCACTGCATCCACGGAGTCTCGGATTTTTCGCCTGGCCGCAAAGGCACCTGACGGTTGCGGGAAACCTGCCATCGGCGGCAATTGGATCAAGTTATACCGGATCAGTTACGGCCGAAGGTGGCACCGCACCGTACACATTTGAGCTTCCGTTCGGCCAGTTGCCAGGCGGGTTGGTGCTGAACCAAACCAGCGGAGCCATCTCCGGCACACCGCAGGAAACTGGAACTTATAATTTTGGCATTTATGCGATGGACTCTAGAGGCTTGACAGGATGGGGAAGATTCCAGATCACGGTTTCGGGGGCCGGGATTGCCGTGACGATAACGCCCAGCACGGCGAGTGTCGCGGAGGATGGCACTGTGCAGTTCACCGCCCTGGTAACGAATACGCCGAATACGGGCGTGACATGGTCGGCAACGGCAGGGAGCGTTTCCTCCACGGGGCTTTATCAGGCGCCCGGCATGAAAGCCACAGCAACTGTAACCGCAACAAGCGTTGCGGACCCGACAAAGTCTGCGGAGGCGATTGTAACCGTAAGCGGCGGTAGTTCGCTTGCAATCACGACCACATCGTTAGCAGCGGCGACAGAGGGAGATCCTTATTCGGAAGCGGTGGATGCCACTGGAGGAACACCACCTTATCACTGGGCGCTCACCTCCGGAACCCTCCCCAGCGGAATTTCGTTGCAATCTTCGGGCTCGCTTGCGGGTACGACCAGCGAGTCGGGTCAATTCAATTTCACACTGCAAGTAGCCGATTCCTCATCGCCGCTGCAAACTGCATCCCAGGAATACACACTGGCAGTGGGCAGTTCGACCGCCAATCCCACGGCCATTCCTTTCAGTATGTTTGGGTTTACTGAAAACGATACTTACGCAAACAATTTCCCCACTGTGACCTATGGAATGCAGCGCTTCTGGGATTCGCCGCCGCTGCAGTGGCCCTCGATCAACACGGCGTCAGGAGCGTTCACGTTCACGAGCCTCGATAACATGCTGGCGAATGACCTCTCAAACGGCATCACGGCAACTATGTATACGCTGGCGCGAACACCGACGTGGGCAAGTTCGAACCCCGGCGATAAAACATGCGCCTACACGACAGCAACTTCGGGCGGCGGCAATGGAGAGTGTGACCCTCCGTATGATGTGAACCCCGATGGCAGCGGGAGCGACGCTACGTGGAAGGCATGGATCAGCGCAATTGCTTCGCACGTCAATGCTCCCGGCTACTGCACGGGTCCGGGCGCGTCTCATGCGTGCATCAAGTATTGGGAAATCTGGAACGAACCGGATACCGAGCCTGAATCCTCAAACCGATTCTGGGCAGGAACTTTCGCGCAACTCGCGCGCCTGACCGAAGACGCGAACTGCATCATTACGGGACGAGGCGTGATTCACGAAAACGGCAACGGGAGCGCAACACCGTGCACGGCGACGCCGATCGACCCCACCGCCAAGATCGTAATGGCCTCAGGCCATGCCAGGGGCACGGCGTTGACCTTCGCACAGAACCAACTTTACTGCAATAACACGGCGAACATTCCGAGCGAGGAACTTCCCTGCCCGAATCCGGCGAATGCAATTGCCACAGCGATCGACATTGTGAACTTCCACATGAAGCCCGGCAACGAGACTGGGAATAACTGCCCCGCTCCGACTCCGTGCACACCGGAATCGGCCATGCAGATGTACGTCTCCAATGTAAAAAGTATTCTGCAGCCGGCCGAACTGGCTAAACCGCTGTGGAATGGTGAGGGCTCATACTCGGAATACGGATTCACCGGAGATTACACAGACTCCGGAATGCAGGCATCCTTTGTGCCAAGGTATTACATTCTCAATTGGTCGCTGGGCGTATCAGCACTGGAATGGTACACGTGGGAAAATTTGAATTCTGCTTCAGTACAGACCGCGTATCAGCAGACATATAACTGGCTGTATAACGCCACACTCTCCAGCGCATGCTCAGCGAAGGGGACAGTTTGGTCGTGCGGAATCACGAACGGTGGAGAGCAATATCTGATCATGTGGGATACCGGCCAGAGTTGCTCCAGTAGTTATTGCACTACGGCGGAACAATCCGTGGGCAGCAGTTGGACACAATATCAGGATATGACTACCGCCAGCAGTCCGATCACGATCTCGGGACAGATTGTTCCGGTCGGAATTAAACCGATCGTGCTGAAATAGAAATCTCGGAGCCGGAATGGAGCCAGTATCTCGTCGAAGATGCGGGGCCGCGTGGTCGTCACCCCGTATCTGCTGGCCGAAAAGTAGCACCCGCGTGCTAGACTTGGCCCGTTGACTTCCTTCCGCAATCGATTCCAACAACACCTCTTCTCCATAGTTTCGCGGGTCTGTTTTACCACGTACCATTATTTTCCAATCTTCGGAACATTACGGGCATCGATAGGAATCGTTCAGCGCCAGGGAAAGTTTCTCGTCATTCACCGTAACGACGGACGCGGGCTTTGTTTGCCGGGAGGAATCTCGGGATGGCACGAAGCTCCAGAGGAAACGCTGCGGCGTGAGATTCGCGAAGAGACCGGGATGACGGTCACCCGGCTGGAGTACAAGTTCACGTATTACAGCAAGGCGGAGGTGCCATGTAACATTTCCGTGTTCGTGGTGCGTGCCAGCGGTGAACCCGAGAATTCCTGGGAGGGATCTCCACGATGGACGGCAGTGGAGGAGCTGGAGGCGGGAATATTGCCGAGCCAGAGAGCGGTATTGGGATTATTGAAGAGTATGAGCGGAAGCTCAGAGGAGAACAAACATTGATGAGAAATGCTTCGGTATTAAATCTTCATCATGATCCTCCACGCGCGCGCGGGATCGCATTTCTCCTGCTTCTTCTGCCGTTGGTGAATGTCGCTGCGCGGGCTCAGCGGGCATCAAAGGACAACTTCCCGAGTTGCTCGGAGGCTCTTTCCACTGTTGCCGTACCA
Source organism: Candidatus Sulfotelmatobacter sp. (assembly GCA_030039165.1). Classification (GTDB taxonomy): domain Bacteria; phylum Acidobacteriota; class Terriglobia; order Terriglobales; family Acidobacteriaceae; genus Sulfotelmatobacter. Next base: position 27,881 of record JASHQM010000040.1, read on the forward strand.
AACGGCCCGCACGGGCTGTTTGCGATTCTTTTCCCTGATGTCCGAATGCAGGCGAAGGCGGAACAGGTTCTGCTCCACAATCCGCTCGTCTGCGGGATAAACATGTATCTGATATGGAACCTGATCGACCGCGGGCCTGAATCGGACTCCCGCTACGACTTTTCCAAGGTTGAAGAAGCGATGCAGCCGTGGATCAAGGCTGGGAAACAGGTCAACCTGATTTCCTGGGCCGTGGGATACGGCGGCAAACGGCAGGTGACTCCGGATTACGTCTTCGAGCAGACTGAATCAGTGAATTGCGAAAATGCGGGCAAAGTGCCTGTGTTCTGGGAAAAAGGATTCGTGGAAAATTACCGGCAGTTCATGGCGGCGATTGTGCAGCGCTTCGGAGATAACCGTTCTGTAGGATACATCCGCTTCGGATTAGGGCTGGGCGGAGAAACTTTTCCCGCGTGCATGTACGCGCTGAAGAGCAAGGGCTTCACACCGGATCGATGGCGCAAGTACATCCTCGACATGCTGGATTACGAAGCTTCACTCAATTCGCCCAAGCAGTTGATGGTTGGAATCAATAGCTTTCCGGGGCCGCCGAATTATGAGTTTCCCGACGCAGTCGCGCTCCACGCCGTGCAGAACAAAATTGCCATCGGCAGCCAGGGATTATCGATTCGCGACATAACCTCCGACCAGTCGGGCTCTCCATGCGAGGTCGACTGGTGCCACGTGTTCCGTGAAGCGGCCGGCAAGGCGCCGCTGGAACTGCAGACGGTAAAGCCGAGCAATCCGGATGGGAACGGCCGGGTGGGTTCTATGGTAGATCTACTGCCATTCGCCCTGAAGCTGCACGCGCAAATCTTCGAGATCTACGTGCAGGATTGGCTGGTGGCTTACGATCCTGCGAACCCCGACTACGATGCTCACCACAAGGAGTATCAGCAGGCGTTCGAGTCGGCGGCAAGAGTTGTGGGAGCACAGTGAACTCGGGGCGCCGATCAACGTTCCGAGGCAAGTTGAGCCAATAACAAAAAAGGCCCGCCTCCCGGCGGGCCAGGGCTCTCTTCTTGTTTACTTAACACTTACAAACTTGCACTCAAAAGAGCGGCTTCTAATTGCTCCCTGTCCCGGCAAGGCTGACTTCCTGCGGCGAGGAACCGGCGCCATAGCTAACTGTCAAAACGCCACTAAGGGTGCCAGTTGCGGTTGGGCTGAACTCTACGCCGATGGTGCACAGACTGTTGGCAGGAATGTTCGTGCCGCACGCTGGACTGCCTCCCGTGGTCGCGACGAAGTCGCCGCTGGCAACCAGGCTGTTGATGGGAACTGCCGCAGCCGTGTTGTTGGTCAGCGTAACTACCTGCGCTGAACTCGAGCTTCCCACGGCAACGGTACCGAACGAAAGCGAGGTCGGCGAGACGTTAACGGCGAGGATGCCGGTGCCGATTGCATTCTGCACTTCGGTAATCGTGGAAGCATTGTCGCTCAAGGTGATGCCGCCGACGAGCGATCCCGCAATCGTCGGAGTGACGGTGACAGTCACTGTGCAAGACTTGCCTGCAGCCAGCGAGTAACCGGACGTGCAGGGCGTGGTCCCGCTTGGCGTGACGGTGAAGTATCCTCCTGCGGTAACGCTGTTGATGGTCACTGGCGAACTGGTTGTGTTCTTGATCGTGGTGGTTTTCGAGGTCGGAGTGTTGAGCACAACATTGCCAAAATTCAAACTTGCCGGGCTGAAGGTCAAGGGCTCAGCCGGGCCGTTTTGGCCGGTTCCAGTCATTCCTCCAACAGCGATAGGCGCACTTGCCCCGGTGGGAGTGATCGACACCGAGCCTTTAATCAGGCCATTCGTCGTAGGCGTAAAGCTCACCGCGAATGTGCACTTGGATTTGGCAGCCAGAGTCCCATTGCAGGGAGCTGAGCCGTCGCCAACAACCGAATAATCTCCGGTGACCGCGGTGGTGTAGGTAAAGCTCGTGCTCTGGTTGTTGGTGAAGGTCATGGTCTGGGCGGTACTGGTCGTTCCCACGTTTGTGGCTGGATAGGAAAGATTGCTCGAGACTGTGACCGGCAGCAGGCCGGCGCCCGTAAGGGTGACGATCTGCGGCGCCCCGGTGACGCTGTCGTTGATGGTAATCGCACCGGAGATGGCGCCTGTTACACCCGGCGTGAAATTGACGGTGATTGCGCAGGACTGCCCGGGAGTGAGATTGGTGCCGGTACAGTTGTCGCTTTCCGCATAGTCGCCGCTGGCTGCAACGGAACTCACCGCGAAATTAACAAAGCCGCTGTTAGTCACCGTGATGTTCTGGCCGGCGCTTGTGGTGTTCAGAACTTGACTGCCAAATGCAAGCGTTCCCGGGCTTACCGTAATGGCGGATGTGGCCCCGGCGCCCGTGAGAGATGCGGTTTGAGGACTGCTGCTCGCATTGTCGGTGATCGTGAGCGTACCAGTGATCGTGCCCGTGGTGTTAGGAGTGAAATAGACGCTGATGGTGCAATTGCCATTCGGAGCAAGCGGCTGCTGGCAGGTATTGGTTTGAGTGTACGCTCCCCCGGCGGCAATGCCCGTGATGTTGAGGTCGGTCGTCATGTTATTGGTGACTGTTTCAACCATGGGGCTGGATTTGGTCCCAACCTGCACACTGCCGAAATTCAGCAGCACAGTGGAAAGCGAAACCGGTCCACCCGCGCAGGTGCTCATGGGCGGCAGCTTGCCGATCTCTGTATACCAATAAGGCTCGGTCGTACGGTTGGTGGGCAGATACTCGCCCGCAACCCAGACGGTGCAGGAGTCGCTGGGATCGAGCACTGCGCTATACCAATCTCCCCAGCGATAATTCAGGCTGTCGGTATCTTCAGCATCGCCGTCGGTATTGGGATTAGCGACATAGCCCCATGTGCTTTCGGTCAGCGAGCCTGGAACGAAGGTAACGGTGTCGAGTCCCGGATGCTCATTGACGCCGCTGCCAGAGATTCCCAGGATACCTTGCAGATTCCCTGCTTTGTCCCGCGCGATGCTGGGGAGCACGACGTAGGCATTCGCGTCGACTGGGTCGAGGATAGGATAATCTCCCGCGACATAAACCGCGCCCAGGCTGTTGCGCTGGAGGATGCGGATGTCGGCTTCGGTCTGCGTAAAGTTTGTGGGATTGGGATTGATCTGGATGGCGTGGGCCGACGTCCAAATACTGCCCTGGCCGCCGCTTGAAGTGTAGTGAAAGAACTGCTGCATGCGGTCGGCAACCGAGTCGATGTAGATGCCCGTAGTAGCCGTGGAAGGTTGCGGAACACAGACCGTATCGTAGTAATTGAGTGGATTGAAGCAGCCGAGCTGATCCCCATTAGCCTGAGTCGAGGGCAGATCCCAGCTGTTGAGCAACGTAGGAGTCGGAGTAGCTGCAGACCAATTGATGGTCCATTGCTGCACGCCCTGCGTGGCCGTGGGGCTGGTCAGATAGGATGTGCCGTTCTTGGGCGGCTCGATCATGTAAGTGAACATTTCGCCATCGGCATCGATGGGCGGCGTTGTGTCGGAGTTATTCGCCGGCACCCAGCTGCGCTGCTGGTTATATGGGGTGATGGCACTGCTCAATGTGCAGGCGGGAGCATGCGAGTTGTTTATATATGGACTGGAAGTGCTGGCACGCAGCCCGGCCAAATCGACGGCGCAGATGAGCACGGTAACGATGTCATCGCCATTGTTAGGATCCTGCAAATCGTAAGTGATCCACATGGCCTGATCCGTTGCCGCCGTGTAGGGTGGAGCTGTGCTCGTGGAGCTTTGCCAGAGGCCGGATTGCGGATAATCGGGGTAATAGTAATTGCCGTGCGAATTGGTAGGAATGACGTTGTCGAGGTTGTATTCGAAGGCGAACCAGCTAAAAGAGGACGAAGAGACGTCCTCGACGTTACTGATGGCGACGCACATGTAGTTATCGCCATTGAGCTTGGAGGTAATTCGCTTCTCCAGAATCCAGAGATTGTAGACGTTGTCGTGCAGCATCTGCGAGTTAGGCGAAAAGGCGGTCGGGCAGTTGGGAGTGTTGCCACTATTGTCGCTGTTCTGGCTCCAGGGACCGGAATCGGATTTGGGGGTCGTGCTGCCCAAGAAATTGACGGGCTGATTGGCATTGGCGCCGCTTTTGTACCAGCACTGGTAGGCGCTGTTGACATGCTCGCAGTATTCCAGCGTGCCTACAGCGATAGTCGGATCTGGAGTGGCCGTCGGATTCTCCCCTTTGACCCCTGTGCTAAGTCCGGCAAAAGTACTGAGGCTGCCTGATTGCGCAAAAGTACCGGCACAGACGATGAGTGCGAATGAAGCAACCAGCGCGGCTTGCGCGGATAGAGTCAGCAAACGAAGTTCTTTCATGAACATCTTCCCCAGGAATTGTGGCCTAGAACGGCGCATAGCGAGTTCCCCATCTGCCGGACCTCCGGCAGCTTTCTCAAATTTAAGTAATGATGTAATTTGGGGGATTTTTACTGCGCCGCTTTACTGTTCTGCGGTCTTGCGACTTGCTGGTTCCGTAATTTTCATTTGTCGATATTTTTGCCAGACCGCGGTCGGGACGAACGAATACAGTGCCGGAATCAAAGCGTCCTGTCCGCGGAGAATTGAGAGACGAATGCTGTCGCTTACGCGTTCCGTCCACGAAGCCGGTCGCGTTGTATGGCTTACGACTGCCTTGGCCGGCCACCCGCCGTATTGCTTTCTCCACAATGCGACGTAGCGTTCTACTTTGTTTCTAAAGTCGGGCGACAGAACTTCGGGGCGCTCGCGTGCGGCCATGATCGCTGCACCATTCACCCCGGAGTGGTGGTCACCGTTGTAAATGGCCGATCGATCAGCACCATCCAGCGACGTCATTCTTGGGCTGTACCCGATACCGATGAAATCGCAAATTGTTCTCGCCGCTGACTCGGGATCGCGCACCAGGTCGTCATATTGCAACTGGTGAATCTCAGCGCCGCGACGGATCAGTTGATCAGTTTCCTGCTTCATGCGGTGACAGCCAAGCAGAGCGCGCAGATCCATGCCAGGACGAGCGAACCACAGGGATTGTTTGGCAGCACGCGCCACGCTGCGGCAGACGTCGGCCGGATCGCGCCAGATCACGATAAACTTCGCCTGCGGGAAATGGTCGGCAAGCTGGGTCATCCGATCGTAATAGTTGGGTGACTTGCATCCCCAGATCGTCGCGCCCCTGCTGGCCGCATACTGCTGGGCGACGGAGCGGAATGCCGAAGGCATGTTGCTTACGTCTCCGGGAAGAGAGGCGGTATCGATTTTGTGACGCGTGAGCGCCCCGTTCCAGGAATCGAGTTTCTCCATCCACCAACCCCTCCTCCGAGGTAAGGAAAACAGGGTCGTCAGCAGAAAGAAGTCGGATTCGTACATCAATCCGATTTGCGGGTGCTGATTGAGCAGGGCATAAAGCAGCGAAGTTCCCGAGCGCCACATGCCAATGACAAAGAGCGGACCTGGAGCCATTGCTCCGCCGCTTCGGACAACCTTATCGCTGTCCCGGCTCTCCATTCTTATGTCAACGGCTGCACTCATGCTGCTGCCTGCACCTGCGAAAAAATACTCATGAGATTCTTATATCCTTGCTCCGGACCGTATTTAGTTTCGGTCAAACGGCGACCGTGGCCGCCCATGCGGATTGCCGCAGCGGGATCACCGGCAAGGTTTCGGATTTTTTGCGCGAGTTCACTCACCTTGCCGGCTTCAAATAAAAAACCGGAGCGTCCCTCTTCCACGATGTAGGGCAAGCCTCCCATGCGTGAAGCGACCACCGGCTTCGCCGCCATAAATGCTTCCAGAACGGTGACGGGAAAATTCTCATACCACTCCGACGGCAAAACCAGGCAGAGCGCATCGCGCAGCAGTTGCCATTTCTCGTTGCCGCTCCTGAAGCCGAGAAACTCCACGTTCCCAATTCCCTTCTGGCGAACGTAATCGCGCAACTCCTGCTCCTGCGGCCCGGTTCCAATGATCTTCAGCGGAACCTCGGGCAGTTGTTCGAAGGCGCGGATCAGCGTCATGCAGCCTTTCTCAGGCGACAAGCGCCCGAGATAAAGTGCGTACTTGCCTGGGCTAGATATCTCCCCGGTCAGCGGCGGAGCGTACACAAAATTGGGGCGGACAAAAAGCTTGGAATCCGGAACGCCAAACTCGTGCATCTTGATTTTGAAAAACTCAGTGAGGCAGATGAATCCTGCAATCTTGTTCACCATGCCAGCCAGGCGGTTCGCGCCCAGCGCCGCACCGTACAGGCCGCTGAGAGCATAACTGTCTTTGTAGCAGCGGTTCCGCACTGCATTCAGATAATTGCCGTGCTTGCAGGCCTCACAAATCCGCCCCTTCGTGTAAAAGAATCCGTTCGGGCAGAAAGGCCGGAAATTATGCAGTACCTGCACCGCCGGCACGCCCAACGAATACAGCTTGTGATAGACGGACGGCGAAATCAGCGGATAAATATTGTGCACAAATGCGACGTCGGGTTTGAAAGCCCGCACTACATCCCCGACTTCATCGCTGCTGCGCCATGAATAAATCGTTTGCGGGAGAAAAGCGGCCTTCTCGGCAATGTCGAACGACTTGATCTCGTCATTGTGGCGGGAGTAAACGAAAACTTCATCGCCATAGCGTTCCAGCAGTTCGCGCTCGGCGCGCACCACGGAGTCCTCTCCGCCGAACTGCTGGTAGGCGCCGTGAATGAGCAAAACTCTCATCGGATCATGAGCCACGAATTCGCACGGAATAATTCTTTCTCATCGATCCGTGTGAACCCGCGCAAAACGGTGGCAAAGACTTTACGCGTTCCCGTATTTCGCGATCCCCAGCAGCTCGAGAATGATCCGGTAAACGAACTTCGGGTTGTTCACCAGATAGCGTTTCCATAGCCGTTTGGGATCCTGATAAATGCGGTGCATCCATTGCATGCCGGTGAGCTTCATCCAATAGGGAGCGTCTTTGATGCGGCCGGTATGAATATCGAAGGCTGCGCCCACACCGAACATGATGTGCGCGTCGAGCTTCGAGATGTACTGGTCCATAAAGCGCTCTTGCTTCGGCGTGCTCAGGCCGACCCAGAAGAAGTCCGGTTTCATTTCGGCGACCATGCGAATAAGATCGGCCTCTTCCTCCGCGTTCAGGGGGCTGAACGGAGGAGTGTACGTGCCGACCACATTCATTCTTGGAAAGCGCGCCGTGAGCGATTTTTTTAGCTGCCCGGCGACACCTTCGACGCCTCCGTAGAAGAAGTGCGTGTAGCGCTTCTCCTCCGACAGGGCGCAAAGCTTCAGCATCATGTCCGGGCCGGTGACCTGTCGCATCCTGAAAAATCCGCGCAGCCATCCCACCCAGACGGTCGGGCGGCCGTCGGGAGTGGTCAGCACGGAGTTGTTGATGATGCGCTTGAGGTTGGAATCGACCTGGGCTTCCATGATGCCCTGCACGCCGGTGACGCAGACATAGCCTTTCTCGCCATTGCGCAACGCCGATTCGATGCGCGCGAGGGCGCGGTCCATGCTGGTGGCATGCACCTTGACCCCAAGAATGCTTACACAGTCGTCGGCGGCGAAATTGGACAAAGCGGCGGTCGTGGCCAAGTTAGTCTCCTGCCACCTCGGCCAATTCGCCGGCTTCTTGCCCGGCTTCCTTCTTCTTCAATTCGCTCGCGATCCATTTGTAAGTGATCGCCAGGCCCTTTTCGAGCGGAGTGCCCGGCTCCCAGCCCAGCACTTTGCGCAGCAGGGTGTTATCGCTGTTGCGTCCGCGGACGCCCTGAGGCTTGGTAAGATCGTGGCGTTTCCTCAGATTCTTTCCCGCGATCGTGCAGACCATGTCGACGAGGTGATTGATACTGACCATTTCGTCGGTGCCGAGGTTGAGCGCTTCGCGATGGTTCGAAGCCATCAGACGAATCAGGCCCTCGACACAGTCATCCACGTACATGTAAGAGCGTGTCTGATGACCGTCGCCCCAGATTTCGATCTCGCCGCCGTCGCGTGCCATGGCGACTTTGCGGGAAATCGCGGCGGGAGATTTCTCCTTGCCGCCGTCGTAGGTTCCGAGAGGTCCGTAGACGTTGTGGAAGCGCACGATGCGCGTCTCGAATTTGTAGTCATGATAGTAGTAACGGCAAAGTTCTTCGGCAAAGAGCTTTTCCCATCCGTAACCGGGCTCGGGATCGGCAGGATAGGCATCTTCTTCCTTCAGCGGCGTTACCTCCGCACTCTTCTGCTTCGACTGCGCGTAAACGCAGGCGGAAGAAGAGAACAGGAAGCGCTTCACATGGTTCTGCTTGCTGGCTTCGAGCATGTGGGCGTTGATGAGGATGTTGTTCTTGGAAATCTCGGCCAGGAAGGCGGTGATGTAGCCAATCCCGCCCATATCGGCTGCGAGGTTATACACCTGATCGATGCCATGCGTTGCGGTCAGGCAGTTTTCCCACAGTCTGAGATCGAGAATTTGAAAGTCGTCTGCAGCAGACTTCTCGTACTCGGGGTACTTGATATCGACCCCGCGAACCCAATGGCCATCCGCCTTTAGACGCTTGACCAGATGATGGCCAATGAACCCGCCCGCCCCCGTTACCAGTATTCGAGTCTTACCCATTTTGCACTCCCCCTAAACGTTGATTAAGTTATTTGTTGCCCGAAAATCGCGGTTGCGACTTCCCTTTTTTCTTTCTTCAAGACTTTTCTTCCCGCACAAGGTGATCTACCGTCTCATCGCTGGTCAAGAATATTCCGCATCGAGCTGCCAGGTACGCGGCTCCGGCACTGCGACCGGCACGGCGTCGCGCTTTCTCTGGACGCGTATGAATTCCGCATAGCCCAAAATCGCGAAGTACAGCAGCGGGCAGTGCCAGCTGAGCTCATCGTTAAAGAACGAATGGATCGTCAACATCCCGAGCAGTGCAAAGCACTCCAGTGCGAGCTGCCGCTGCTCGGGCGCAAAGGCGTTGCTGCGGATGCAGCGGAACAGAAACCACCAGGCTGCGATCAACGCGCCCGCAAAAGGAATCAGTCCCCAGAAGCTGGTGCCGATGATCACTTCGACCCAATCGCTGTGCATCATGGCGGCGGCGCCCACCCCCAGTTTGCCCAGCACGGCAAAGCGCCCTGCGGCATAGGCGCCAAGCCCGGTAAACGGATGCTTGGACAACTGTTCCATGCCGTACGCCCACCAAGCGGTGCGTCCGCTCAAGGAGTCGAGTGCGCTAGAGGACTGATCCCGTTCGGCGAAGCTCACGAGCAATTCCCAGCCCTTCTCCCACATGCGCTGGCTCAACAGCAGTGACACGGTGACGAAGGGCGCCAAAACGGCGGTACTGATCACCACAATCTTGCGCAATTGCCGGTTGAAGAAAACAACCATCAGCACCGCGATGGCGAAAGCGGCCTCGGCGTTTCGCGTTTGCGACAGCACCATCGAAACCATGCCGAAGATCAGCAGCAAGATGTACCAGGCCTGGCTCTTGGCCTTGCCGTAAATCGGCCAGAGACGGCAGAGAGCTACGATGCACAGAACTGCCCCCGACGTGCCTACGCTGTTCGAGGCCTCGACGGGGATGACGCCCGTGAGACGTCCGCCATCCATGGCTTCCGTCGGCCAGATCGGGAGATTGCTCCAGACACCGACGAGCGAAAGCCCGTAAAAGGTAAACGTCCAGTCCAGAAGATTTTGATAGGTCAAAAATGAATCGGCGCTGGCCACGATAGCGGCAAGCAGCGAAACGTCGGCCAGAAATTCCAGAGACTTGTAGGCTGTCCAGGATGCGTTCACCGACCAGGCGCTCGAGGCTACGCAAATCACGCAATAGATCGCCATCAGGCCGGGAATGCCGGTGAACAACGCTTTCAGCCAGTTGGGTTTTTTCAACAGCAGACGAATAATCAGGCTCAGCGACACGAACGCCTCGGGAAGGACACGCGTCATAGCCCACGCATCGAGTGGGTTCGCCTTCGCGGCATCGACATCGCGGATGCGGAAAACCAAAATGCTGAAGAAAATCAGAAACCACAGCGGATGCCACCACGTCCAGTTCTGGCGTAGCAATCGCAGCTTGGACAATCCCTGGGGGAACGCTTTCACGGCCAGCCACACGGTGGGAATCATCAGCAGGATGGCACCGGCAGCAACGAGCGCTCCGTAAGGCTGCGAACCCGCTAACATCGAGATCGCGACTGCGATCGAGAATCCGAACACGACAAAAAACACCAGCAGCCACAACGAACTGCGCCGCCGCGCGTTCATTTCACTGGCGTCCGGTGTTCGGACTGTTGCGCCCAGACTCATCTTCCTTCCTTCAACGCCTGCAACACGCCGTCGTACGCAGGCTTTTTCCTGTATTCGTCGTCGAACAACACAGGCTTGGCGTCGGGCAAAGTGTTCCAATCTCTCGTGCGCAGCCAGGTGTAGCGGTCCGCGATGCCCCAGGTCATCAAACCGATGCAGTTCGCATCCTGTAAGCAGGCATGTACGATGTTGTAGAAAACTTCTTTCTGCTTGGCAAAAGCTTCGGCCGAGTCTGTCGGACCCTGGTAAACGTCCATTTCGGTAACGTGCACCTTTACGCCCGCCTCGCGCGCGTTGCGCAAAAATTCCTTAAACTCGTCGAGATACGTCGGCCGCAGTTGCGGCATCTCCCAGTGCATCTCAGTCCCCACTGCGTCGATCGGCGCTCCCTCCGCTTTCAGGCGCTTTACTAAAGCCCAGAACTCGTCGGCACGTTTCTTGTCGATCCCTCCCTGGCCGAACGTGTCATTCAGCATGAGCAAGGCATCGGGCTTTGCCGCTTCGCGCGCATATTGGAACGCTTTCACCATGTATTGGTCATCGCCCAGAATTCGCGACCAGCATCCGTTGTGATTGGGTTCGGTCGGCTCGTTGACTACTTCCCACGCGTAGTAACTGTCGCCGCCATGGTGGACAACCGCCTGAATCTGTTCCTTTAGTATCTCGTCCAGATCCTTCGGCGACCATCCCCCGCAAGTGCCATTATTAAAGTTCAGCCAGGGCGCGGAAACCGCATTTTTGTAAACCAGGCAGTGTCCCATGAGCTTCACATCGTTTTGCCGGGCAAAGCTCACGGCCTCATCCATCGGGTCCCAGTTGAAGTCCCCGCGCCGGGGCTGCGTAATTCCTTGAAAAACAATGGAAACCGCGGCATTGAATTCGCGCGCCAGGACCGGCCTGTATTCCGGATCGCGGTTCCACATGCGTCCCTGAATGGTCGTGCCAACGTAGAAATGGAGCTTGTCGGCGGCCTGGCGCAGGGTTTGGCTGTCGGACCCGGCATCCTTGCTCTGGGGGAATGCAGCAGGCAAAAGCGCCACCATCATCGCCAGAACAGGCACGATTTTCTTGAGTACTAAAGTCATCGAAGAGGATATTACTCGTAAAGCCGAGAGCGGGCGTTACGCCTGCACTTCGGCAATCTCTTCACGCTGCGCCGGCGTCTCCAAACCCGCAGGGTAGCCGGTGCGCTGCAGCGCATCTGCAGCGTATTTCCCGACCATCTCGATCTGTGCCGCGTTCAGCTTTTCGCGCCAGCCGCCGACCGAGCCAGAGCGCACGAAGCGCGCGTCTTCCTTGTCGATGCGATGCTTGCGCAACAGTGTTCCCTTGCCTAGCGTGGCGCCGGAGGTCTTGGCCTTTTCTTCCTTCTCGCGCATGGCACGGAGAGAGTTGTTTTCGATGGCGCGGCGGATCAAATTGCGATCGGCCGGAATCCCCAGGAATTCGAGCATCTCCACCAAACCGGGCTCGGTATCGGCACGCAAATCCTCGTACCGCACTACCAGCAGATTGCCATTCTTCGCCAGTGCGCAATCCAACCACGAGTTCACATGTTTCTGCCATGAACCGAAGCGGGTGACTTTGCCTTTGAGGAAGTTTTCGACATAGCCATCCATTCCCCGGCCCTGATCGAAGTACTGCGAGAAACCCATTTCCTTGTCCCGCGCCCAGTTCGAGAGCATCACATCGCGGAGATCGCGGATAAGGTAGATCGCTCGCTTGTAGACGGGACGGTACATATAGTGCGTCTTGATCAGCCGCCCGCCATTGGGCAAGGCCGGCTTCATCTTCATATGGGTGCCGAGCTCGGGCAGAATCTGGTTTACGTTCAGGAATCCTGCATTGTCTTTGGTAAGAATCTCCATGAGGACAAAACGCAGCCAGGTGTTACCTGAACGCTCGAACGACGCCAGGTATGTGTCCCTATCATTGAGGCCGCGGTGCTCCCACCATCCTTTGGGAGCGCGGAGTTTGGTTCGCGATGCCCGGAAACGTAGTTCTTTCAGTTTGTTCATGAGGAGATTAACCTTCACCTTCCAGAACAGGATTCAGCACCGGCGGTGTCTGCGATTTGCGTTGCAGAATATACATCGAGATCAGAAAAGCGGCGATGTTGGCGATGATGAGGCTCACAACTACGCCCCATAACCCAAACCACTTCGTGGCTGGAACGCCGACCAGCAAAGATAAAATGCTGGCTGCCAGTCGCGCCCAAAAAATGGAGTCGGGCGATTCGATGGCGCGCAACAGAATTGCAGGGCCAAAAGCCGCGCTCCACAACGTGGTTCCGATCGCCACGTAGGGAATGAAGTGGGCGACCTCCATATACTTCCCCCCGTACAGCAGGTGAAACACCGGAACCTTCAACGGAATCAGCACCGCCCAGTAAGCGAACGCGCCGCCAACGAACAGCATGATGATTCGCCGCACCAGCGGCCCTGAGGCCGAGATCCCATGCTGGCGGCAGATGCGCGCCGCGTAGGGCAGAAACAAAATCGACAGCGCCGTGTAGCTCTGCTCCATGGGCAGCGACAAATTCATGAGCGCGCGCAACTGCCCCGCTTGCGCCATCCCACCGAATGCGCTGACCAACGGGTAATACATGTAGTAGGGAATCCAAGTCACCACCGAAACCGCCAAAGCCCACCGTCCGTATTCCCAATGCTTGTGCCACGCCTGGCTGCGAGTGGGAGGAGTCCCCGTATCCGGCGGCAGAACCTTGTTGATCTGCGAGAGCAGGAAGAAGCCTGTTCCAACCGCGCCCAGTGCCATCAGCAGATATGCAGAAAAAGGCGACATCAGCGCGCGCTTGTAAGCGACGAACAAGCCGCCAGTGACGACCACGAAGTAAATGAACGCCCCAACCGTCGCCCGCGCCGGAGCGAGGTTCATATAGAACGAGCGCCGCATCAGCCAGAAAAACAGAATGCAGGGCGAGGCGATGGCCACGCCGGCGAGTGCTCCCGGCAGACCCCCGTCTTTGCCCATGGCTGCGGCTACAGCCGCTGCGCCGCCCAGCAACACCACTCCGAAGAGCGTAAGAATCAGGTGAATCCCGAGCAGCGTCTTCAAATACCCGCGCAGCGCCTTGCTATAAGCAGATCCGCTAAACACCGCCTGCGGTTCGGCCAGGAACGACTGATACACATAGGAGAGCAGCAGGAAGATCGAAAACGCCAGCGCGAACGCGCCGTATTGATCCTGTGTGAGCCAACGCGCCAACAAAAGACTGACCAGAAAGTTAGAACCGGAAATCAGCCCCTGATCGAGAATGGCGAGGCCGCCTTTGGTGACCCAGCGGGCAAGTCTTCCGCCCGGGGGCGTCGCGGACTCTGTTTCAGCCAAAACTGCGCCGGCGGCGTTGGCCAATTCCGCATCGAGGAGTTCTTCTGTCTGGGACAAGCTCATTATGAGGGCAAACCTTTTATGTAATGTCTCACTGCTGCATCTCGACGGCAATCGGGCTAAACAACGTCGGCGCGGTGACGGAAGATTCACGATGGACACTCGACTGATCGAGAGCCCGCGCCAGTTCTTCGCCCAGAAATCTGACCTGAGGCTCTTTCAACAAACTCAGGTGATCCCCGCTAATCTCGCGCAGATCGACTCCGCCCGCGGCCATGCGCCACCAGATCGCATAGGGATCATCGAGGCTGCCGGCCGATTTTTCCTTCACTCGAAACAATGTCACGACGCCATCGTAAGGCTGAACATCGTACCCGGCGGCGGCTTTCGCGCAGGCCCGCTGCACCGCCCGCAGCGGCTTCGGCAGCATTTGCAACTCGATCCGCTTGCCCAGCGTCATCAGCACAAAGCCGCCCTTCTTAATCAGGAACGTGGCGGCTTCTTTAAATGGCAGCTTTCTCAGATTGCGCAGCGCCGAAACTCGCGATTCCATCTTGCCGGGATAAGTATCGAACAGCGCGAGCAGGCTGACTTCCTCATCCTTCGCCTTCAACTTCTGTGCCATTTCGTAGGCCACCAGCCCGCCGAAGGAATATCCGCCAATCCGGTACGGGCCTTGCGGCTGCACGCGGCGAATTTCCTGGATATACCGTTCGGCCATCTCATGGATGCTGGCCAAGCACGGACGCTTGCCGTCGAGACCCTGCGGCTGAAGCGCATAAAATGGCTGATCTTCACCCGTATGCCGCGCCAGATCGCGAAACCCGACCACGTTCCCGCCAACGCCATGGACGCAGAAAAACGGTGTGCGCGACCCCTCGGACTGGATTGCCACCAACGACGACCACGAAGCCGAGCCGCCTTCCTGCCGTAGTTGTGTTGCGAGCTGTTCGATTGTCGGAGCTTGTAACAATACCGCCAGTGGCAGGCGTTGGCCGAATGTCTGCTCGATGCGGTGCATCAGGCGCGCGGCCAGCAAGGAATGCCCGCCCAGATCGAAAAAATTGTCGCGGGTGCCGACCCTGTCCTTGCCCAGAACCATCGCCCAGATTTTCGCGAGCTGAGCTTCAAGTTCGTCCTTCGGTGCGACATATTCGTTGGGCTCGGTGAAATCGCCCGTCCGCGGCGCCGGCATGTTGCGGCGATCGACCTTGCCGTTGGGCGTCTTGGGCATGGCTTCGAGCAATACGAAGGCCGCAGGCACCATGTAATGGGGAAGTTTCTGTTTCAGATAAGTACGTAGTTCGCTGCCGGTAGGTGTCTGATCACGGGAGGGGACAACATAAGCCACAAGAGTCTTCTCGCCCTTCTCTTCCCGCGCAATGACCGCAACCTCGCGTGTGCCTGAGTGCGATCCCAGCACCGACTCGATTTCCTTAAGCTCGACGCGGTATCCGCGAATTTTTACCTGGTCGTCGGTGCGACCGGCAAATTCGATGTCGCCGTTGGCCAGATATCTTGCCCGGTCGCCGGTCTTGTACATGCGCGCGTTCGGCTCAGGGCTGAAGGAATCCTTTATAAACTTTTCAGCCGTGATCTCCGGACGATCGTGGTAGCCACGCGCCAATCCGGGGCCGGAGACGTAAAGATCGCCGGCAATGCCGATAGGCAGTTGTTGCAATTGCTCATCGAGAATATAGATCTTCGTGTTGGCGATAGGACGGCCAATGGGCAGCGTAGCCGGGATTTCTTCCCAGTCCTTTGGCTCATGGGCAGTCACGATCACGCTGGTCTCCGTGGGGCCATACGTATTCACCCAGCGCACCCCTGATTTCGCCAGCGTGTGCCACGCGGCCAAAACAGTTAACGACGCTTTTTCACCGCCCACAATAACCATACGCAGGCTTTCGGGCAAACCGCGCGTCGGATCAGAAGCTGCGGCTTCAGAGAGCTCGCCAACCAGTTCGTGCCAATATGCCGTGGGAAGATCGAGGACGGTCACCTGCCGCTCGCTCACCCAGCGCAGGAAATCGCTAATGGCAAGCGATGCGTCCTCCTCGCGAATCACGAGCGCGCCGCCGGAAATCCAGGTGGGAAAAATCTCTTCAATAGCAATGTCGAACGAAATCGACGCGAACTGCGCCATGCGGTCGGCTGGAGTCAGTCCGTAAAGCTTCACCGCCGCGCAGCTGTGGTTGACCAGGCCAAGATGGTTGAGCAGCACGCCCCGCGGCTTGCCGGTCGAACCCGAGGTGTAGATCACGTACGCCAGATTTTCCGGCGTGACTCCGCTCGTGACTGCATCAGGATTTTCGCCGGCGAATGTCTTCCAGGTGGCATCGAGCGCGATCACTTCCGCATCGAAATCTGTGACCTCGGCGAGCAGTCCTGGTTGCGTGAGCAGAACCGTGGTCTGAGAATCCTCCAGCATGTACGCGAGGCGTGCTTTCGGATATGCAGGATCGAGTGGTACACAAGCAGCGCCCGCCTTAAGCACGGCCAGCAGAGTCACGGGCAGTTCCAGCGATCGCCGCAGGCAAATCCCGACTTTCGATTCTGGCCCGACTCCGCGTTTTCTCAAGAAGTGCGCCAGTTGATTGGCGCGGCGATCAAGCTCGCGATACGTGAGCCTCTGATCGCCATGCTCGACCGCTATCGCGCCGGGTGTTCGCGCCACCTGCGCTTCCACCAGTTCGTGAATGCAACGCTGATTTGGAAATTCGGTTTCCGTCCTGTTCCATTGCTCAACTTGCTGTTTTTCCGCCGCTGTCAGCATGGGCAAGCGCGAAATTTTCTTGTCGGGGTCGGCGACGATCGCTTCCAGCATCATTTCGAGATGCCCTGCCATGCGCAACATCGTCGCAGCGTCAAACAGGTCGGTACTGTAAACGAATCGGCCCAGTAACCCCTCGGGACGGTCGTCGAGCTCCAGGTCAAGATCGAACTTGGCCGTTCCGATCTCCAGGTCCAGCTGGTTTAAATCCCAGCCGGCTTCGAATTTCGGCGTCGGCGGCACCAGCGAGAACATTACTGGGAATAGCGGGTTGCGGCTCGTGTCGCGACGAACGGACAGTTCTTCCACCAGTCTTTCGAATGGCGCATCGTCATGCGAGAGCGCCTCCAAGGTCACTTCGCGCGTGTGAGCCAGAAACTCGCGAAAAGTCGGATCACCCGGGAAGTTCAAGCGCAACGCCAGCGGATTCTGAAAGCATCCCAGCAACTTCTCCAGTTCCGAGCGCTTGCGTCCGGAGGTAACCGTACCTACGATGAAATCCTGCTGCCCGCTGTAGCGGCGAAGCAGCGCCGCAAACCCCGCCAGGACAATCGTGAAGAAGCTGGTGTTTTCTTCCGACGCGAGCTCGTGCAGGCGTTCGGAAAGGCTATGAGAAAACGCGAAGCGCTGCATGGCTCCGCGAAAGCTCTGCATGGCGGGCCGTGGACGGTCGGTGGGCAAGTCTAGAACCGGCAGCTCTCCATCCAGCTGTTGAGACCAGTAAGCCCGTGATGCATTTAACTGTTCGCTGGCCAGCGTCTCACGCCGCCAGCGTGCGAACTCGGGATATTGCAGCGGCAGTTCCGCAAGCGGCGATGTTTCACCGGCAAGGAATGCATTGTAAACAGTCACGAGTTCCGGCAGAAAGACGCGATAAATCGAGAACCCGTCGAAAATAATGTGATGGAGGAACAGATAAAGCCGGTACTCTTCCTCATCCAGCCGCACCAGCATTGCGCGCAGCAGCGGGCCATTTTCCATGTCGAATGGCTCCCTGGCTTTTTCCTGAGCCATGCGAAGAGCCTCTGCTTCCCTCCGCTCGAGCGGCAACTGCCGCAGATCGGCCGCCGCAATGCCCATCTCGTACGGCTGCCGCACGATCTGCATAGGTTGCCCGTCGATCACGCAGAAAGTCGTGCGCCAGGCTTCGTGCCGGCGGATGATTTCGGCCAGGGCGCGCTCCAGCACGGCGAGGTCAAGTGGCCCGCGGCGATATACGGTTACCGACTCGTTATACAAATCCTTCGCGAACTGGCCGTGCAGCCAGATTTGTTGCTGCGCGAAGGATAGCGGTGCCGGTCCGCGATCGGTGTGCGTGGAGGGCGTAGTGGTTCTTTCCGCCGATCGCGCCTGAAGATATTTTCGAATCAACTCTTGTTTCGCATCGGTCCCCGCATCTGTCGCGGGTACGACGTTTTCACTCTTTTCCTTTGCGCTGGAGTGAAGCGAGCCAAATGGACAGCCTCCCGGCGCAGCGGTTGCAGCTGCGGCATCCATCCGCTTCGCCGGTGCGCTGGACAATGCGACGGCGGATTTTCCGGCCAGCTTGACCTTCAGTGATTTCAGCCCGCGCAGCCCAAGGTTCGATCTCCACTCGATCGCCTGCGGCTCCAGCTTAATCTCGCGGAAACGCCGCAGCAAAGACTCGAAGACCACCTGCCCTTCCACGCGCGCCAGCGGAGCCCCAAAGCAGAAATGCGCCGCGTAGCCGAAAGCCATGTGGCGATTGTCTTTACGTGTAATGTCGAAGCGGTCGGGATCGGGAAAGCGCTCGGGATCGCGATTGGCGGCAGCCATCACGGCGATCACCGCCTGCCGCTTGTGAATCAGCTTTCCGCCCATTTCGCGCTCGGATGGGCAGATGCGCGCCGTGTGCTGGCTGGGGCTTTCGTAGCGCAGCATTTCCTCGACGGCCGATGGAATCAGCGATAAATCAGCCCGCAGCTTTTCCATCTCCGCAGGATTGCGAAACAGAGTCAGTAGGCCGTTTCCAATCAGATTCGTGGTCGTCTCCTGCCCACCGACCATGGTGACAATGCAGTTGGCGATGACTTCTTCTTCCGTCAGCCGGTCGCCGTCAATTTCAGCGGTCATCAGCGAGTGGATCAACCCCGGCCGCGGATGCTCGCGCTCTGCGCGGATGGCATTCTGGAAATACTCCACCAGGTTCTCGACCGCTTTCAACACCCGAGGATAACGCTCGGGATTGTGCTGGAAGTTGCCCAGCATCTCGGCGAAATCCGCCGACCACGTTTTCAGTTTGAAATGATCTTCGGTTGGAACGCCGAGCATTTCTGCAGTAACGATTGCGGGCAGCGGCTCGGCTAAATCAGCGATGGCATCCATTTCGCCGCGCTTCTCAATGCCATCGAGCAAGTGGTTGACGATGTCCTGAATGTGATCGCGCAGTTCCTCAACCCGGGCCGGCGTGAAAGCCTTCGATGCTAACCCGCGCAGACGCGTGTGCGCAGGCGCATCCATGAATAACATCTGCTTCACCATCACTTGGGCAATCGGGCCCAGCGACGAGAGTCCCATCTCATCGAGTTGCGCAGGCGTGGGCGTGCGATCGGCGGAAAAGTTCAGCAGAACTTCCATCACATCGGAATAGCGTGTCACCACCCAGGCGTGCAGGAACGGATCCCAATGCACTGGATCTTCCGAGCGCAGGCGGTGAAACAACGGATAGGGATTGGCCAGCACCTCGGGGTCGAGGAGGTGATAGAGGCTCAGCGCCGCGTCCCGGTTTTCCAGACGTGGTGGAGTTTTTGTGCTATTGGACACTGCTGGCGTGGTCTCCAGAAAAGCGGGCTTGGGCGGCAACTTTGGCGAGGATGAGTTCCTCGATCTGCGAAGACATTTCAGCCACGGTAGGATGGTCGAACAGTTTAAGCAGAGTCAGCTCGACTCCGAAGGTTTCGCCGACGCGGGCGATCAACTGTGTCCCCAGCAGCGAATGGCCGCCGAGGAGGAAGAAGTTATCGTTAACTCCGACGCGCTCAAGTTTGAGCAAGGGAGCCAGAATCCTGACCAGTTGTTCTTCAACCGGCGTCCGGGCCTCGACGTAAGCCGCAGAGTTGCGCTTGCCATTCGGACTGGGCAGCGCCGCCCGATCGACCTTCCCATTGGCCGTCACGGGAATGCTGTCAATGGGAACAAACTGCGCCGGCACCATGTAATCGGGCAGGCTTTTGCGCACGTGATCGCGGAGTTCGTTCGCCTTTACCTTCGCGCCCGCAGCGGGTACCACGTAAGCGATCAATTCCTTTTCGCCAGGCGTATCTTCTTTGGCTATCACGATGCTGGCCCGCACCGAAGCATGCTGATTCAAGACAACGGCGACCTCGCCCGGTTCGACGCGATAGCCGCGAATCTTGACTTGCTCATCGACACGGCCGAGAAATGCAATCTGGCCATCAGGCAGGCGCTTGCCCAGATCTCCGGTGCGATACATCCGCGCATTGGGTTCAGCGCTGAAGGGATTAGGACTAAATCTCTCCGAAGTTAAGTCGGGCCGATTGCGGTATCCGCGCGCCAGACCCGCGCCGCCGATATATATTTCACCGACTGTTCCTTCCCGGACGGGCCGTCGGTGATCGTCCAACAAGTAAACTTGCACGTTGTCGATCTCCCGGCCGATCGAGGGTTGCTGCCCCGCCGAACTGTTTGGAGAAATCACTCCCGAGGTAGCAACTACCGTCGCTTCCGTTGGACCATAGTTATTGACCAACGCGAACGGCAGCCATGGCGAAGGATATGTTTTTAGCGTATCGGCGCCGGTGAGCAGGAATCGCAGAGATGTTTGCTTCGGCCATTCCATCTGCATGAGGCTTTCGGCGATGGGCGTGGCGGCAAAAGAAATAGTGATATGGTTCTCAATGATCCAATCTCGTAGCGTTTTTGTGTCATTGCGCACGGCATCGTCGGCGAGATGCACGCTCGCGCCACATGTCAGATATGGCCACAACTCCCAAACCGCGGCATCGAATCCCAGCGCCGCCGTGTGGCTGGCGCGGTCCGCCGAAGTGACTTGAAATGCGCGTTGGTGCCAATCGACGAGATTCACCAACCCAGCATGAGTAAGTTCTACACCCTTGGGCTGGCCGGTCGAGCCGGACGTATAAATAATGTAGGCAATGTCCCTCGGCATGGCGCCGTTTTCGGGCTGCGCATCGGGCTGGGCAGCGATTTTGGCCGCATCGGCGTCGACGGTCACAACCTGCCACGAAGCGGCGGCAAGCTTTTCAGTCAACTTCGTTGTGCTGACTACGACGCGGGCATCGGCATCGCGCAGCATAAAAGCAAGTCGCGTCACTGGCTGCGCGGGATCGAGCGGAATGTAGGCGCCGCCGGCTTTCAGAATCGCCAGAGCGGCAATTACCATGTCGGGAGTGCGTTCGAGATACAGGCCGACGGGCACATCTCGCGCAACGCCGAGCGTGCGCAGATAATTCGCCAGGCGATTGGCGCGGCGGTTCAATTCCTCATAAGAGATGATCTTCTCTCCCCGCGAAACAGCCGCAGCGGCTGGCTTAGCCTTTGCCTGGCGCGCCACGCGTTCGTGCACGCAGAGACACTCCTGGGCGGTCGCCGGATTCGACTCGTTCATCTCCATTCGAAGATCCAAGGCCTTGGAAGAGTGCATGGAAAACTCCGGGCTCTTATGCCGCGCCCGAACCTTTCAAAACAGCGGGGACTGTTTTGGCGAGAATTTCCAAATCAAGCCACAACGACCACGTCCGTATGTACTGCAAATCCAACTCCATCCATTTTTCGAAAGGAATCGAACTGCGTCCTTTGATTTGCCAGAGGCAGGTAATGCCCGGGCGCACGCTGAAGCGGCGGCGCTGCCAGTCCTTGCCGAAGGTATCGAACAACTCGTAATCGCGCACCTGAAGCGGACGTGGACCGACCAGGCTCATGTCGCCTTTCAGCACGTTGAACAACTGCGGAAGCTCATCGATGCTGGTCTTGCGCAGCAAGCGGCCGACGGCCGTAATCCGCGGATCGTTCTTGATCTTGAATACCGGCCCGCTCACTTCATTCTGGTGCTCGATTTCCTTCAGCCGCTCTTCGGCATCGATGACCATGGTTCGGAACTTGTAGATGTCGAACATGCGCTTGTTGCGCCCCAGCCGTTTCTGCACAAAGAAAATCGGACCCAGGCTGCTGAGCTTGACCATGATGGCGGTCAATACCAGGACGGGCGAAAGCACCACAATCGCCATCGCGGAAACCACAATGTCGATCAGCCGCTTGATCGCCAGGCCCCAGGCGTCGACGATGGTGCTGTCGTGTCCAATTAGCAGCTCGTCCTCATGCCCGAAATCGTCGGCCCGGTGTTTAGCTTCTTTCAGGTCGAAGATGTTGGGCATGAATCGCACGATGATGCCTTGTTGTTCGCAAGCGGCTGCAATCCGCGAACCCAGCCCATGGAATGATCGGATAGGTAAAGCTATGACGATTTCATCCACAATGTTCTTGCGCAGGTATGCGGGCAGAGATTCCAGGTCGCTGACCAGCGAATAGCCCTCTGTCCTGAACCCGTCAAGCCCATTCCACTGTTCATCAGCAAACCCGAGAATCCTGTAACCGAGTTCGGGCCTAGCCTGAATGCGTTTCACCAGAGAGAGGGCCCTTGAGTTGGTGCCGATGATGAGAAGATTGCGCGCGTTGTGTCCACGCCGCCGGGCGTAAGCAAGAGTGGCGCGAATCAGCACGCGGCTCAGGATTACCGCTCCGGTGGTCAACAGCCAGAACAGAACCAGGAAGATGCGGTTTACCACCCAAATCTGGAACACCAAGGCCGTGAGCGCAATTACGAACGTTCCCAGGGTGGTCGCCGCTACGATATCGCGAAATTCATCCCGGCGCCGCGACAAGCGCTTCGACCCATAGAGGCCAAATACATTAAAAAGGATGTGCCATACCAGCATGAAGCTGAGGAACAACAACAAATTGCTGAGCTTCACACGCATGGAGAAAAACTCGGTCAGCGTTAGCCTGTGTACCCGATGGAACAGCGGCAGGGTCGATACCATGAATGCCGCCACCATCAGCAGCAAGTCGAAAACCTTCATCCCGGTTGAGAAAACCTTGCGGTCAATGCCCATGATTAATCAGTCCTAAGGAACTGCAGAATTTTCCGGGGAAAAGGGGAGAAACTTCTCTGAAACCGACTCAAATGACGAGCAGCCCACCAGCCCGTCAGTTCAACTGCCGGCCACTACTTCTTTGACTTCGCAATCACCAAGCGTTCAATGGCATCAACGCTTTCCAGGTTATCGTGAGTGATCTCTTCGTCGCCTACGCGAATCTTGAATGTGTCTTCCAGAAACGCCACCAGTCGGAAAATACCCATGGAATCCATAATGCCGTTCTTGGTCAGGATTTCCTGATCCGTAATCTGATTGATGCCCTTGGTTTTGGCGAACTCGTCCAGCACGTACTGGCGAATCTGGTCTTTGGCTTCTGTGGTCTGAATCATGTTCTCCCTCTAAGAGTGTGGTGATTGTATTTCGCGAGTGCAAAAAACTGTATGGCCTGTTCGTGTGGTAACTTTCGGTCATCTGAACCATTCGCCGGTCCACAACCGGTTCCAGATCCCATGAAAAGCCGCACGGAGCTGTGCGCCCGTCTACCGCACCGCCATGGTTTCTTCTTTCAATTTGACCCGATCGATTTTGCCGGTTGAGGTCTTGGGCAGCTCCCCATGAAAATCGATGAACTCCGGAATCATGTATTTCGGGACCTTGGTTGAGCAGTGCTGCTGCAGGTCCAGCGGTTTCAGTGAATCGGCGACATTCAGCGATATAACAGCACGGATGCGGTTTCCCACGACCTCGTCAGGAATCGCCAGCACGGCCGCCTCTTTGACTCCCGGATGGCTCAACAACGCGCTTTCAATCTCACCCAGCTCGATGCGGTAGCCGCGGCTTTTGATCATGCTGTCGCGGCGGCCCTGGAAATAAAAATTGCCGTCTTCGTTGACCGTAACCAGGTCGCCGGTACGGTACATCTTTTCCTCGAAATTCTCCTGAAAGTGGTTTGGCACGACCATTTTTCGGGTCTTTTCGACGTCGGCCCAATATCCATAAGTGACGGCCGGGCCGCGAACGCAGAGTTCGCCGCTTTCACCCACGCGGGCGATGCGGCCATCATCAGTAACAGCGAATGCGTCGGTGTTGGCACAGGCAATGCCGATGGGCAGTTTGTCCATACTGGCGAGACGCTCGCGCTCGACTTTGTAATAGGTGCAGACGTTGGTTTCCGTCGGACCGTAAAGATTGTAGAGATCGGCTTGCGGCGCCATTTCCGCCAGTTGGCGCAGATACTTCATGGGGAAGACTTCGCCGGCAAATAGGATCGTTCGCAGGCTCGCCAGCTTCTCCGGCGTCAGCCGTGCGTGCAGCAGCAGAAGCATCAGCGCAGAGGGCACCGAGTACCAGATCGTGATCTGTTTTTCCTGAATGAACGCGGCGAGGCTGGTAGGAAAGAGCGCCAGCTCCTCGGTGATCAGGTAAACTGTCGCACCCGCCTCCAGAGCGTTGTACACATCAAAAACTGAGAGATCGAAGTGCAACGGCGCGTGATTGGAAAGCTTGTCTCCGCTGCGCACCTGAAATTCCTCCGCGCACCATTCGACAAAGGTGAGCGCATTCTGGTGGCTCAGCATCACGCCCTTCGGGCGGCCGGTCGAACCCGAAGTATAAAGAATGTAAGCGATATCAGTTTCGATGGACGTTCCGTTCGGCGCCCGATCGGCAGGAAACTCCGCCAGATCAGACCACGGGATCATCCTGCCGCTATTGCCGTTCTCAGGCTGATCGGTCGAGATGCAGCAGTCGAGCAATTCGAGCGTTTCCGGCGAAAGCGCCTGCCGCTTTTCCTGGTTCGTAATCAACACGCGAATACCGCAGTTGCCGATGATGTAGCACACGCGATCGGCCGGGGCCTGGGGATCGAGCGGAACGTACACTCCCCCGGCCTTTAATACGCCCAACATGCTGACGATGGACTCGACGCACTTGGGGAAAAACAATCCCACGCGATCGCCTTTGCCGACCCCCTGTTCGCGCAACAGGTGAGCGAGTTGATTCGAGCGTTGCTCCAGCTCGCGATACGTAAGACTGCGGCCGCGCGCCCAGACGGCTTCCTTCCCCGGATATTTCTTTGCGCTCCTGCTCAGTAGTTGCTGTAAGACGTATGCCATGAATTACCGCGCCCTTTTTGATCTCAGTGGTTGCCGTTGTGAGTTGGGGGGAATAACAAAAATGCGGGATAGCCACCTGCAAAGATTACGCAGCCTTACAGGCCTTGCATGTTGGCGATGATCACGCGATGAATCTCGGAGGTTCCCGAGTAGATTGTTCCCGCAATCGCGTCGCGCAGTTCACGCTCCAGTTCGTATTCGGTCGTGTATCCGTAGCCGCCGTGAATCTGAATAGCGTCGAGGCAGCTTTGCACGCAGGCCTCGCTCACGTAGACCTTGGCAATCGACGCTTCGCGCAGCGGATGCCGTCCCTGGCTCTTCATCCACGCCGCTTTGTAAAGGGCTAAGCGGCCAGTCTCCAGCCGGATATCCATCTCCGCGATCTTGTTGTTGATGGCGGGAAACTTCCCGATGGGTTCGCCAAACTGCTTGCGCTCCTTGGCGTACTTCGTGCAGGTTTCCATGATGCGCTGCATGGCGCCCAGATGGCTGGCCAGGATGCAGATGCGCTCCCATTCCATCGACGAAGTAAAAACCGCCTGGCCGCCAAATTCTTTGCCCAGGAGATGCGACACCGGAATTTCGCAATCCTGCAGATAGATTTCCGCCATGGGCGAGGTGCGCAGCCCCATCTTGTGCAACTTCTTGCCAACCGTAAAACCCGGGGTGCCTTTATCGACGAGGAATGCTGTCACTCCGTTCGGCCCGCGCGAGGGATCCAGATTCGCGAAAACGATGGTTACATCCGCGTCAGGAGCATTGCTGCTGAATGTCTTCGAGCCATTGAGCACATAGCAGTCACCGTGGCGTTCGGCCCGGGTTTTCAGGCTGTAGGCGTCCGAACCGGAGCCCGGCTCGGTCATCGCATGCAAGCCGAGTCCCCCGCTGACCAGTCCCGGCAGATACTTGCGTTTCTGTTCTTCGGTTCCGAATTGCCAGATGGGAATCTCGGAACTCCACATGTGGGCGTTGATGGAAAAGATCAGGCCATTATCTTTGCAGCCATAACCCAGCATTTCGAGCGCGCCCACGGTGGTAAGCGTGTCAGCGCCGCCGCCGCCGTATTCCTGAGGAATGGGAAGTCCCTGAATACCGAACTTCGCGCATTTTACCCACAACTCGCGCGAGAATTCTTCGTTTTTGTCTCGCGTGATAATGTCATCATTCAGCTCTTCTTTGGCAAATCGCAAAACTTCTTTGCGAAATGCGGCCTGCTCATCATTCCATGCAAAGTCCAAGGCTGTTCCCTCTCTCCTTGTGTTCCCGGCCCAGATATCCTTGAGCTTTGTAGTTCGAAAAATCTCTTACGCCGATGCGGAGGTGGATGCCGCCGCATTCGCCGGAATCGCTGCCGGCGCCGCCTTCGCTTCAGCCCCTGGCAACTTCGCTTCAGCCGGGGCGTTTGCCACTTCCGGCTTCTTCACAAACCGCTGCGGACGCCCGCCCGGCAACTTGATTCGGGCCGGCACGCCCATGACCATCATGTTGTCGCGCACGTCGGTGAGCACCAGACTGTTGGCGGCGATCACCACGTTGCTGCCGATTTTGGCGTCACCAACGAGTTTCGCTCCCGGCCCGAAGTACACGTTGTCGCCAATGCCGCGGCAGGCGTGTGAAATCAGACATCCGGTCGCAATGGTGAAATTCTTCCCGATCTTCGTGGCGCCCAGGTTAATGGCGTACACGGAATGGATCACAAAGCCCGGGCCGATCTCGGCGCGAACGTCAATGTGCACGCTGGTGAAGACTTCCACAAACTTGCGCAAAAACAGCGCGGAAATTCTGAGCAACTGGCCAACCAGCGGAATTTGCACGCCGCGCGCCCAACGGGAAAAGCGGTAGGCGACCACCGGCCAGGTCGCGTGCCGGATCATTCCTTCCAGCCGCTTACCCATGCTTGGTTGCCAGTTGGGATCGTTGCGGGTTTCGCGCAGCGCCCGGTCTATATCTTGACGAAGGTTCTCGAACATTTCTATTTCCGCTTAGAGCTTCTTGTAAATCTTTTCGGGCACGGGGAACGTCCGGTGATTGAGCACTGCGCCCAGCAGTCTGACGTTTGCTACGGCAAGATCGTGAACCGCCTGCTTGGCCGTTTCCCGGCGCGAAGAGTTCGCCCGCAGAACCAGTACGACGCCTTCGGCATAGCGGCTCAGGGCAATCGTATCGTCGCCCGGCCGCATGGGCGGGGCATCGACGAGAACGTAGTCGAATTCGCGTTGCAGCTCTGGGAGGAGCGAACGCATGCGCTCGCTGCCCAGCAGGGCGTGCGATTTCTGTGTTTCCGAACCGCAGCTCATCAGCCAGAGATTCGAACGGGAAAGCTGGGTAACAAAGCCGCGCACTGGCTCATAGGTCTGCAAGCAATCGGAAAGACCATAGTGGTTGGGCACCTCGAACTGTGCGTGCAAACCCGGGGATCGCAAATTCGCGTCCACCAGGCAAACCGTGCCGGAGGTTTGCGAGGCCAGCACTTCACCCATGCGCGCGCAAATCCAACTGCCACCGTTGCCCGCTTCCGTCGCGGAAACTACCACCAGCCGCGATCCGTCATGGCCGGGGGCGAAGAATACACGCTGCACCAGTTTGAAGATTTCATCGCGCTGCCCGTCTTCCATCTTCAAGGCCAGTGGCTTGAGGTCGACCGGCGGCTTAGGCTCGGCCATGCTCGCAGTCACTGCGGCGGGCGCAGCTGCCACGGACAGAGACTCGATAGAGGTCTGGAACATGTCGCGTTCCTTACCCAGATTCTGCATCAGTTCGAAATTCTTGCTCATAAACTCCTTGGGTCTAACGCCGGCCGAAACAAACCTGATCCGTGTACATACCTTAGCTTACGGGAGTGTCGGAACGCGTTCCGCTACGCCAGTTGTTCAACAGCCGGGCGACATCGCGCATATGCTGCATCGCTTCCGCCGGGGTCAACGAGTCCTTCTTCTTTTGCGAAACTTCGGAGTGACTGTTGCCATTGGCCCCACTGCCGTTGTCCCCGTCCCTGCGCGACTCATAGGGCTCGGGCATGGGATCGCTGCTCAAAACCCCGGTAGACATCATTCTCGACATGGTCAAGGGCACTTCGACTTCCGACATGAAGCGGTGTATATCCAGATCGTTGGCCACCTCACGCACGATTTGGAGATCCACGACCTTTTTTCGCTCGGCACAAGCCAGCGAAAGGGAATGGAAGCAATAGTTGTTGATTTGCCGGGGGATACCTTCGCTCGCGTCGGCGAGCAGTGCCAGCGCCTCGGGCGTAAATAAGCTGCGTCCATTGTGTCCGGCGACCTTCAAACGATGATCGATGAAGCGCTGAGTTTCAAGCGGCGAAAGCGGAGTCAACCCGCTCAGGGAGGTGATTCTCTGCCGCAACTGCGTCAGGGCCGAACTGGCCAGTTTATCCGCCAGTGATGGCTGGCCGACCAGAATGATCTGCAGCAGCTTGGCCTGCGGCGTTTCGAAGTCGGAGAGCAGGCGCACGGTTTCGAGAACCGAGGCATCCAGGTTCTGTGCCTCGTCGATAACTACGATGAAGCGCCGGCCGGCGCGCGCTTCCTGCACCAGACAGCGGTTGAACTGCTCGTGCATGCGCACGAAATCGTTGCTTTCGTTTTCGATTCCGATTTCCGCCAGCAGAAAGCGCATGAACTCGCGCGAGTTGCACTGCGTCTGAAAAATAAACGCGGTGCGCGCCGTGTGCGAAAACTTGGCCAGTAGATGAAACAGCAAAGTGGTTTTTCCCATGCCCGGGCGTGCCACCAGGGACAGGAATCCGCGATCTGCCTCGATGCCGTAATAGAGCGACGCCAGCGCTTCCCGGTGCGCCGGGCCGAGATACAGATACCGTGGGTCCGGCGATACGCCGAAAGGTTGCTCTCGCAATCCAAAGAATTCAAGAAACATGACTTTACCTTCTGCCTTTCCGGGGGACTTAGTTGTCCATATTGCCGCTTACTTCGTGAGTGCTCTCACTGCCATTTCCGTGCACCGTTTCACTGCTGTTGCCATTGCCGTGGCCGTTTCCGCTCTTGTTAAGCGCACTGCCTTTGCTTTGCTGCGTAGGAACTGCAGCCAGCACCGGAATTCTCAACTCCGCCATGACCTCCGATGGAGTGCGGAACGACTGGTCGGCGTAATCGAGGGCGAAAACCACTCCCAGGCTGACAGCTGATGCCAACAAGCAAGCCACCAGACCGAAAATCCAGGGCGAGCGCGTCGGCAAGCTGGGAAGGGACGGGTTTTGCGCGATCGAGACGTTAAGGATGCGCGTCTTATCCATGGCGTCGGAAATCCTCGCCTCCTCGCGCTTCTTCGTGTAAAGCAGGTAATTGCCTTCGGCTGCAGTCTTGGCGCGTATCAGGTCGCCTTGCCGGATTGATTGCTCATCCAGGTTCTTGGCCTTTTCCCTGTACCAATTCACGGTGGCCTCAAGGCTTCTCTCCCTGGCCTGGTATCCGCTCAAATCAGCCTTCGCCTTGGCCAACTCGGAAGCGACCCACACGTAAGTCGAGTTCTGATCTGTAGTTTCCTCAGTGACCGGGGCAGCTTCTTCCTGCGCCAGGGCAGCTTTGGTATCGGCGATCTCTTTATCGACCTCTACCACCAGTGGATAAGTCGGCTGATACTTCGTGAGCAGTTCGGTGCGCTTGTTTTCGAGCGTGACCAAAGTCGACTTCAGAGTTTCCAGAACCTGTGCATTCTGTCCTTTTTTCACCTGTGTTGTCAGGCGGGTCGGCGTGGAGTGCGACTGGGCTTCGAGGTCGGCGATCCGCCTTTCACTTTCAGCGATGGAAGCCCTGGTTGTATCGAGCGTGCTGCTGAAATCGGCCAGCTTTTGGAGAATCATGTCCCGCTGGGTGGTGGGCGCCACACCATTCTGCTCATCCGAAAATCTTGCCAGCTCGCCCTCGACTGTCATCATCTCTTTTTTGTACTTGTCCGCTTCCCGCTCGAAAAATTCGGCCTGCCCCGAAGGATGATGCACTTCCAGGTGTTTGTCCAGGTATGCTTTATCGAGCGTGGCCAGTACCCGTTGCGCCAACTCGGGCTTATGCGATTCGTAGGCGATACTGATGACGTTGGTCTTCTTGATCACTTCCAGCTGCAGATCAGAGCGCAGACGAACCACCGCACGGTCAGTGCGATTCTGCAGCGTCTCGCCGGGGTGGAAGACGCTGCCCAGGAAGGTTTTCTGGTCGAGGCCGCAAGTGGTAACAACTTTTTGGAGCACATCCTGGCTCTGAATCAACTCCACTTCGGAGTTGATCTCTTCTTCGCTCACCGTGTCGTGGAACATCAAGGGAGCATTTTGCTCAGGGCTGACGACAGGATCGACTCTTTCGCGGTTCACCAGCAGCTTGGTTTCGGCCCGGTACTTCGCCGGCAAAGCCAGAGCTGAGAGCATCACGCCCAGGGCAACACCAACAAAACAGAGCGCCATCACTCGCTGATGGCGGAATCCAATGGCCACCACGTCTCTCGCCGTGAAACTGTAGGGTCTGTGTCCGGTTTTGAAAATTGAATCGTTCATTGGTTGCAGTCTCCGTACCGCCTTCGCTTCCATCACCCCGGGGGAAATAGCTCGTCCGAACCCGTCGTATCAGGGAATCTGCAACGGCAGGTACGTTCCCGCGCTCAGATTGGGCACCACTCGGTCAATTTTGGACAAGGTATTCTTCGGGACGAATAACATGTCGCCCGAGTGCAGGAATGGGTCTTCGCGCAGGTCGCGGTTCTTTTCCATTTTCTTGACATCGATCAGTTTGGCTTCAGTCCACTGGTCGTCGATGCGGCGGAACAGCACCACCTGGGAATGCTTCGCGCTCGATTGAAAGCCTCCCGCAATGGCAATGGCCTGGGTTACGGTTATATTTCCGTGCATGTCATATTTGCCGGGCTTTGCCACCTGGCCGTCGGCGACGAAATAAGGCTTCTCGAAATCTTTCAGCACAACCGAGATGGGCGGGTTATTCAGAAACTTTCCATAAGCCGATTTCAGCGTTGCCGTCAGCTCTGGAACGGTCATTCCGGCGACCTTCAGTTCTGCGATCCCGCGTAGAGTAACGAAACCATCGGGTTGTACCGCGACGGCCGTTTGATTGAACTCGGGGCTGAGATCGAAGGTGAGATCGAAGGTGTCGCCCGCCTCGATGTGGTAGCGCGGAGTACGCGAGTTGAATTGCGGACCGTTTGCCGCGGGCTTGGACGCGTCGCTCTTGCTCGCGTCCGGCGCCCCGCTGGTCGCAGCGGAAGTTGTACTTGAAGCCGTGGTCGTCTGCGCCGAGCAAATCATCGCGCTCAGCAGGCATGCCGCCAATGCGGTCAGCAACGGCTGCTTAATTGAGTTCGTAATCATTGTCAAACCTCCGTACTGTTCATCGCTTTAGCTCGCGCAGGTTCCCGGCCCGTAAAGGCAGACTAAGCGCGGTCGCCGCCGCACAGCTGCAACCCTCGGCCGCTGCCGCCGCTTGGCGGGTTATTCCGCCTTCGCCGACTCAGCGACCAGAGGCTGAACCTGTCGTACGGTGTTCGGGCTCAGATTGTGCTGACGAATCTTGTACAAGATTCCGCGATAACTGATGGACAGCAACTGAGCCGCCCGGCGTCGATTCCAGCCAGTGTATTCCAGAGTGCGGGTGATGGCGTAAATTTCCGCTTCGGCGCGCAGACTGCGCAGCGAAAAGTGCGGATCGCTCAGCGGCTGCTCGGGATTCTCGCCGGATTCGGCTTTGGGCACGGGATTGCCAGTTTTATTGGCTTTCACCTTGTTTTCTAATTCCATATGACTAGCCTCGCAACAGAAGTGAACGTGACTTATTTTCAAACCGGGGGAAAGGAGGGAACTCTAAACGGGTTCCACCTCGTAGCCGGCGACGCGCACATACAACGAGCGCTGAATCGGTTCCACCGAAATCACTAGGCTGCGGTCGCCATTCTCGGCAACCAGAATTCCCTGAACTCCGTCCAGGGCTCCGCCGCGGACTCGCACGCGCTGGCCGAGGCGAAGATAAGGACGTTCATCGTAGGGAATTCTGCTGGCGAGGAGGGTCTTAATATCTTCGATCTGATGGTCGGGAATCGGGGTTCCACCGCCCTGCACCCCGACGAAGCTCACCACGCCCTGAGTTTTGAGCACGCGAACTCTCTCGTCGGAAGTATGGATCATGCGCAGGAAGGCGTAACCGGAAAACAGGGGGGTTTCGACTTGCTTGCGGCGGTCGCTCCAGCTGTGAGTCTGCGTGACCACTGGAAGAAACGATTCGATGCCTTGACTTGCCAGTTGCCGCGCGACTAGCTTTTCATGGCGTGAGCGGGTGCGAACGGCGAACCATTGCGGCTGTTCCGGCCTTTGGCATTGCCCTTCCGCAGGCTGGAATCTCTGCATCACTGATGCCGCTCCGTTCATGGCTCCGCCCTCTCAGTCACATTCCGCGATTCCAACAGGGAGGAAAATACACGCGTGAATATGGCATTGGTCAACTGCCAATACGAACAACGATTAAACCGTCGCCGGAGTTTCTGATTAGGGGGGATCTAATGCCGAACCACCGATGCCGGTGGGTCAATCAAAACGTGAACCGAGTGTACGTAGACTTGCAATTTCCTGCAAGAGGTAGAAAGCACTACGCAGCAAAAGACTTTCTGGCCCTATCCTTTAGTTGATCTCTAGAGACTTTGCAATAGAGGCAAAAGACTCTGCCTCGCCTGTTTCTTGTAAGATTCAGTATCCAAAAGGATTAGTTTTCCAAACTCTCCTTGACAGTGGGATTCAATGTATGGGAAAACACGCGCATCCAGTCAGAGTTGGACGGTTGCCCAGGTGTCGAGTGCGCCGCCTGAGAAGCTCCGTCATCGCCAGCCTGTGGAGTAAGGAGCCTGCTCTATTTGCATTTCATAGCAGGCGCCACAAAATCACGCTTGGGAACCTTCGGCCTATGTCAGAAGGCGGCCCTCCCCCAGGGCGCAATTAGGACTAGTGAGAAGTTTCGCTCGCGACTCTAGGAACCGGAAAACTAAATTGCCAGTTGCCACCGGCAACGCTAAAGGAGTTTTCTATGCGCTCCCTTCGTCTGGCAGCCATTCTGTTTCTGGTTGCTCTTGCAGTGGTGATCATTTCCACACGCCAGACCGACACAGTAGAAGCCTCGTGTACACCGTCAACTTGTGCTCCACCACCGCCGCCTCCCCCCACCGTGGGCGAGTTCGGCGGACCTTTGGCGGGACTCAACCCTACGCAAACTGGATTGTTTAACGGGGGCTACGAGGAGTTTGCAATCAAATGGGATCCCATCCGCGGCCTGGGTCCCGTTTCCACTAAGACCGGATGTTTCGACTGTCACGGTGCCGGCACCAACGTACTAACGGGCACGGCCGGAGATACCAGTATGCAGACCGGCACGCGGTACGGCAAATGGAATCCCGATGACACGTTCAATTATCTCGATGGCAATGGAACCTATCCGGAAAACGAAGGTGGGCCCACGAAGCACGGCGTTTCTAATGCAGGCTTCGGCACGTTGCCCGGCTGCAGCGTGATGAACATCGCGGCTTCGCCGGCGGGGGCGACCGAATCGGGAACTACCGTGACCATTACCACCACTGCACCCCACTTGTTCAAAGTGGGGCAGATGGCCCAGGTTGAGCAGGTTGGAGTGAAGGGTTACAACGGGATCTTCCAGATCGTCTCGATTCCAACGTCGACAACGCTCACCTACACCAACACGGTTTCCGGCCTTTCAACCTCGGGTGGTGGCGCGGTGAAAAACCTGCCGAGCGAAATCGTGCCTGCCGACGCAACGGTGGTCAGCACGGTGCGCTCGCCGCAGCTGTTCGGCCTGGGACTGGTCGACAACATTCCCGACTCGGCGATTCTGGCCAATGTGGGCGTGAGCAAGCCCTATGGCATTACTGGGGTCGCCAACATGGTGCCGGATGAGAACGGCGTGATTCGTCCGGGGAAGTTCGGGCAGAAGTCGACGAATGTTTCGCTGTTTCAATTCGCCTTCAACGCCGAGTTCAACGAACTGGGGATGACCAACAATAACGGCCCCTTCGGCGCCGCCGGCATGTTCTTCCCGAACAAACACCTGCCCCAGGGCTTGCCATACCCTTCGGCTTGTGTGGATGACCCCAACTCACCCAATGACGTGAACCAGGTGGTCATGACCAAGAACACTCAGTTCATGGCCCTTCTCGCGCCGTTGCCTCCGGCGCAGTCAACTTCGCAAACCGAAGCCGGCTTCACCGTGTTTCAAAACGCCGGTTGCAGCGTTTGCCACATGGTCAGCTTCACGACACAATCTAACGTGAAGCTGAGAACGACCAATGGCACTTTGACCGGCACCGTTGTGCCTCTCTCTAACGTGACCTTCAGCCCATACTCTGATTTCCTGCTGCACGACATGGGCTCGGGAGATTCGGGCGGCATTCCATATCAACCAAACAACCAGGGACAGGCAACTCTCACCATGTGGCGGACTGCGCCGCTATGGGGCTTGAGCAACATCCTGCTCAAGGCTGGGGGGCTGATGCATGACAATGCCTCGACAAGCATTAATGCCGCCATTCTCCGGCATGGGGGCGAGGCAGCTACGGTCGTGCTGAACTACCAGGGCCTGGACTCGAGCGACCAGTCGAATCTTTTGGCATTTCTAAATTCGCTGTAGCAGGTTTCTTTTTTGGATCGGCGCGGCTTTCGAGTCGCGTCGCGCGCTAGTACGCCAGCAGGATTCTCAGATCGCGTACATTGTTTCCTGTTGGCCCAGTCTCGATTGCGTCTCCCAACGCCGAGAATAGAGGATAAGCATCAAATCTCTTCAGCGGCGCTTGCAGCTCGAAGCCGAGCTGCCGCGCCCGTGCGGCCGTGGTTCCATCGGCGACTGCTCCGGCGGCGGGGCTGTTTCCATCCACGCCGTCGGTCCCTCCGCTGAGCACAGTAATGTTCTCTCCGGCAATTTGCTGCGCGCACGCAAGCGCAAACTGCTGGTTGCGGCCGCCTCTCCCACCATCGGTTACCTTCACTGTCACTTCGCCGCCGGAAAGCAGGCACGCGGGCTCGGACTCTTTTCTCATCTTGCGCAGATGTTTCAGCAGATATTCAGCGGCGCGCTCGTACTCCCAGTCGTCGCAGGAGTTATCCACATGAACTGTGAAGCCCGCGCTTTCGGCCGCAGCTTTCGCCTGCTCCACGGCCCTCTGATTCGATAAAACGGTCCACCAGCGCGAGCGCCCAAATGCCTGATCGTCGGATTTAGGAGTTTCCTCGAGCGCATGGCGCTCAAACAGTTCGCGCGTGGAGATGGGTAATTGCGCCATCAAATCGTGCTTCTCAGCGATGCGATAGCAATCCTCGACGCTGGTCGAATCGGGCATGGTCGGGCCGGAGGCCAGCGCATCAGGTGTGTTGTCAGGAACATCTGAAACGAACAACGAAACCTGCTGCGCCGGGAACGCCGCCTGGGCCAACCGTCCGCCTTTGACCGCAGAAAGATGTTTTCTTACGGCATTGATTTCGGCAATCGGAGCTCCCGAATGCACAAGCACACGATAAGTGCCAATGAGGTCGTCCAGAGAAATTTCATCATCAATGGGCTTCTCGACGATCGACGACCCTCCCCCGCTGATCATGAAAATCACGAGCGAGGTCGCTGTCTGCCCTTCCAGAATCTTGCGAATCGCTTTTGCCGCATGAATCGACTCAGCATTCGGCGTAGGATGCCCACCGCAGAAATATCGCAAGCCACGAACCTGCGTAGGCGCAATCACCGAACTGGCCACAATGCCTTCGAGAGCGGACTCGCCCACCTGTTGACTTAGCGCTTCCACCATCGTGTGTCCAGCCTTGCCGATAGAAATTACGAGCACACGCGAATAGGAATGCAGATCGTAGAGATCTTCGCAGACGCGCAGAATTCCGCGCTCGCAGTGGACATGCCGGGCAAAGGCTTTGGCGATCGAAGCTTCGGCCAAGGCGTAGCGAAAGATTTCCCGAGCGGTATCGCGCATTTGACGATGCGGGTCAGTTTTGTTCATGAATATTGGTCAGTTGTTCATGAATGAGCGTTGCCCTCACCCACCTCTCAATCGCTTCGCGCAACTCGCGCAACCGCCCTTCGAAAAAGTGATCTGCGCCTTCGACCAGCACCAGCTTTTTCGGCTCGGCCGCCATGGCGACCATCTCTTCTAGTCTCGCCCGCGGTCCGAACGGGTCCCGCGCTCCGCTCAAAAACAATTTCGGCTTCGAGCACTCTCGCAGAAATTCGTATGCATACGTTCGCGAAACCAGACTGTCGCCCACCATCTGGCCGACCGGCGTTCCCAGGCCAATTAATGCCCTCACGCGCGTATCCGGACACGCCGCACGCAGACCAACCGACGCGCCAAAGGAAAATCCGGCAAATATGATGGGCAAATGAGATTCTTCCGCCAGCCAGTCCAGCGCGGAGTGGACATCATCTACTTCTCCGCCGCCCCCATCGTGCTCGCCATGACTCAGGCCCGCGCCTCGAAAGTTGAAGCGCAGCACGGGAAATCCGAAACTGTTCAGCGCCTTCATGGTATGAAACACAACTTTGTTGTGCATCGTGCCGCCAAACAGAGGATGCGGATGGCAAACCAGCGCGGCATGACTCGCGTTCTTCGCGCCGCCATTCAGCAGCGCTTCGAGCCTTCCAGCCGGGCCGTCAAGAAAAAACGACCGGATAGTAGAGTTCTGCGCGATCACTGGATTCAGATTACATGAAGTCAGAAATTTAAGATGCGGGAGGTGCAGTTCGGTGTCATCCTGAGCAAGCCTCATTTGCGCAGCGAAGGATCTGGGCGAGCCGCGCGGTGCGGGGCGTTCGTTGCGCCGCAACAATCGCGCCTTGGCTCGCCTCCTCTTCAAACTGTAAGGCTGCCCTGCATTGACTTCTTACCGTCTGACCTTCCGGCTCCGTTTGCTATCCTCAATCTCATGGATGCCATTACGCTCACGAGGCAACTCATCGACATCGAATCCATCTCCGGCAACGAAGGCGCGGTCGGACATTACTTGTACGGCGAGTTGTGCCGTGCCGGATACCAGGCGCGAAGAATTCCGGTCGAAGGCGAACGCTTCAACATATTTGCCACATCGCCCGAGCAGTCGCATCCTGCGGTAGTTTTTTCCACCCACATGGATACCGTCCCGCCATTTATTCCCTCATCCGAAGACGCCACCAAGATTTACGGCCGTGGATCATGCGACGCCAAAGGCATCATCGCCGCGCAGGTCGCCGCCGCAGAGCGCCTGCGCCAGCAGGGAATCTTTGCGGGATTGTTGTTTGTCGCAGGCGAAGAACGGGACAGCCTGGGTGCGAAGGTTGCAAACGAGTACGCGGGCAGTCAGAACATAAGAAGCAAATATCTTATTAACGGCGAGCCTACCGAAAATCGAGTGGCCCTGGCCTCCAAAGGAACGCTGCGAGTCGAAGTTACCGCCTCCGGGCGCATGGCGCACTCGGCTTATCCCGAGCTCGGCGATTCCGCGATTGACAAGCTGATTGCCGTTCTTTCGCGCTTGTTGGCCATGCCTCTGCCCAGCGACCCGGAAATCGGCCCGTGCACGTTGAACATCGGATTGATCGAAGGCGGCCGCGCGCCCAACGTAATTCCCGATTACGCCCACTCCGACCTGGTCTACCGGCTGGTTGGCCCTACGCAAGAATTGCGGCGCGAGATTCTGGCAGCGGCCGGAGATCGCGTTAAGATCGATTTCCCCCTCGAACTTCCTTTCGTCCGCCTGCGAACGGTTGACGGCTTGCCCACCATGATCGCGGCCTTCACTACCGACATTCCCCGGCTTACGAACTGGGGCGAACCGTTGCTGATCGGCCCTGGGTCAAT
The DNA here is from genome assembly GCA_030039165.1 of Candidatus Sulfotelmatobacter sp. Taxonomy (GTDB): domain Bacteria; phylum Acidobacteriota; class Terriglobia; order Terriglobales; family Acidobacteriaceae; genus Sulfotelmatobacter. The sequence continues at coordinate 65,381 of JASHQM010000040.1, forward strand.
TCACGTGGCGCACACGGAAGGCGAATTCATCGAGAAGCGTCAGCTTGTGGAAGCGATCGAGTTGTACTGCAAAATCGCCAGAACGCTGGTCGACGGGTAGGTAAGCGCGTAACGACTTACTTGGCCTGCAGCTTCAACCTCGCCAGCAGCGCATATGCCTTGCGGAACCACGGCCGCTCACGGCGTCGTTGATATCCTGGCATGGTCGGCCTCTTGTCGAGAATCTTCTGGGCCCATTCGCGTGCCTCCGCCACCCGGCCCTGCGACTGAAGAAAGAGTGCATAGTTGTAGTAAGTCTCGGAGCTGGTAGAAATCTTGGTCGCTTGCCGAAACAGCTCGTTGGCTTTTTCGTTCTGCCCGGTCTGCGCATAGGCGTGAGCCAGCAAGCCTTTGGCGCGATGAAAATCGTAGTCAGGGTCGGCGTCGACCGCCCGCTTGAGGTCGGGTTCAGCTGCGGCAAAATCTCCCATCTCCACCTCGGCCACGCCGCGCCGGTAGAACGGATCGACGGAATCGGTGCGCGACGAGATTGCCCGGGCGTAGCAGGCGCGTGCCTGGGCGAAGTCGCCATCATCGAGATAGAGCAATCCCAGCTCTTCATAATTGCCGGCGGAAGGATTGTCCATAATGGCCCGCTCCAGTTCGTGAATGCGCCGGCGCCGCGGAAAAACCTGAAATTCCGTGCGCAGCAAACTGGCGTCGGGGAGCACTTCGACCACGATGTAAACCAAAGCCCCGATCCATCCCAGGAAGAGAATGATAAAGATCCAATAGGTGTCGGGGCGGCGGCGGATGAAATGCACGATGGCTACTACCTGCAAAATTACTCCCCACCAGGAGGCGAAAAAGAACAGTAGCGATCCCATGGAAAGCGCAATATAACACGCGGGAGGCCGAAGCCCCACGCCTGAAGCCCGAAGCCCGCCCGTCATGTGACAATATCGATAGTGACCAATTCTTCTCTCAAAAGCCCTACTCCGATCGCCGAAGCCGCAAGCCCGGCTTGCTCTATTCGGCTCATCGCCACCGACATTGATGGCACGCTGCTCAATCCCCAATTCCAGATCTCTGCCGATGATCTGAACGCGCTTCGCCGCGCTCACGACACAGGCATCGAAATCGTGCTGGTCACCGGCCGCAGGCACACTTTTGCCCTGCCCATCGCCCAGCAACTCGGCTTCGATCTATGGCTGATCAGTTCCAACGGTGCGGTCACGCGCTCGCTTTCAGGCGAGACATTTCATCGCGACTTCATGCCGTGCCAAATCTGCCGCGAACTGTGCGAAGCCATGCAAGCTTTCCGCGGAAACACCGTTCTTACATTTGACCGAGAAACCAAAGGCGCCATCGTTATCGAACATCTTGACGATTTGAACTTGAGCATCCGCCGCTGGCTGGAAAAGAACATGCCGTATATCGAGTTTGTTGTTCCCCTCGAAAAGGCCTTGACCACGGACCCTCTGCAAGCGATGTTCTGCGGCTCGATGGCGCGGATGAGTGAGGCCTTGGCTGCGCTCGATGCCAGCGGCGTCGGCAACCGGGTCACGATCCTGCGCACCGAATATCCTGACCGTAACCTCTCTATGATTGATGTACTGAATGCAGGCTGCTCCAAAGGCCACGCGCTCCAACGCTGGGCCATTTATCGCGGCCTGCGCCGCGAGCAGGTCATGGCCATCGGTGACAACCATAACGATGTAGAAATGCTTGAGTTCGCCGGCCATCCGGTTATCATGGGAAATGCGTGTGAGGAACTGCGCGGCCGGGGCTGGAATTTGACCTTGGGCAATGATTGCGGCGGAGTTGCCGCAGCCGTCGCTGGGGTTCTCGGTTAGCAGCACTCGACCGGACGCAAGGTCGAAACAGCCGAGTCTGCCGAGCTGAAATTTGACCTGAGTTGCAAATTTTGAAGGCGAAACGCACAATCCGGCTTACCGCACTTAGCGCCCTGCTCGCGCTGGCCTTAATCCCTCTTTGCTCTGGAACCGATGTAGCCGTACTGCGCAATGGATTCTCCATTCGTCACGAGCGCCGCAGAGTAATCGGCACCACCACCCGCCTCTATGTCGACGGAGACAATTCGAGTTTTGTCGATGTGCCCACCGACCAGATTGATCATTTCGAGCAACTGCCAACTGAACCGCGTTCCACCGGTGCAAAAACTCTCACGCCAGCGCGCGAGGAATATTCCGCCCACAGCCTCGATCAGCCGCTCGATCTGAACGAACTGATCAATACTTCGAGCGAGATCTATAAGCTTGATCCCGATCTGGTCAGCAGCGTCATCCACGCGGAGAGCGGTTTTAATGTGCGCGCCGTTTCGCCAAAAGGTGCGCAAGGGCTGATGCAGTTAATGCCCCGGACCGCATCAGATTTGGGCGTGAGCAACGCCTTCGACGCGCGCGCCAACGTGGACGGCGGCACGCGCTATCTGCGCGAACTGCTCGAGCGCTACAACTTCGACATCATCAAGGCACTCGCCGCGTATAATGCCGGGCCTCAACGTGTCGAGCAGTATGGGGGCGTTCCTCCTTACTACGAGACCAAGGCCTACGTGGCGCGCGTGGTGCGGGACTTCAACAAAAAGAAGCTCGCAGCCAAGGCTGCGGATCACTCGACTGCCCACAAAACCGGAACCATGACCTCCGCTCCCGGTGCGAAGCCAGAAGGCTCGAAGCGGCCGGCGCAGGCCAAAAACCATCCGGATGCTTCCCAATCGGCAACTCAAATGGCGCGTCAGTGACGTTTCATCCCGTCTTTTGGCCCTTCCCTTGTGCTGCCAGCATCTTTTAGTGGAAAATCTTCATCATACGGAATGGTTCGGGCGTTTTCCGGAGACTCTCCTTAATGCAGATCAGCCCCCGACGCGTAAGTGGCGTTTCAAGCGTTTTCCTTGTCTTGTTGATGGCCCTCACCGCAACCCTTTCCTGGGGCGCCGAAAAGGCTCACCTGCGCGTGGACGATTATCAGATCGAGGCCGAATTAACTCCCCACCTCCATCAGATTTCCGCGACTGCCAAAGTCAAATTCACCGCGTTGCAGGATTTAAGCGTTGCCATCTTCGAACTCCATAACGACCTGCGCGTCACGCGCGTTACCGATGATAATGGCCAGCAACTCTCCGCGGAGCGCGTCACGCAGGATTCAACTGTCCGGGTTGCACTGCCCTCTGGTCTGTCCAAAGATTCCTCAATGACTCTCACGTTTGAGTACGAGGGACAGCTGGAAACAGCGGATGATAGCCCGGTACCCGGCCTTAAGCTGGCCTACGTAGGCGATGACACCAGCTATCTGTTATACGCCGGGCGTTGGTTTCCGGTGAGCGGCTATGGGCTGAATCGATTCACGTCAACCATCAGCGTCACGGTGCCGGCGCATATGGTCGCGATCGGCAGCGGAAAAGCCACCGTCACTGATAATCCGCCATCCAATAAACCCAATTCAAATGGCCTTCCTACAAAAACGTTCAAATTTGTTAGCGCCAAGCCGAGTTTTCCCGGCACGATCATCGCCGGCGTCTTCGAAGAGTACAAAAGCGACGAGGCCGGCCTCGACCTGCATACCTATTTCAAGCCCGACCATGACAAACTCGCTCCGCAATACACCACCACGGCGGTGCAGGAATTCACTTACTTCATCACTCTTTACGGGCCCCCGCTTTCCCAGGAGCTCAGCCTTATCGAGCTCCCCGGAGACACAGTTCCTTACGCATGGGCGCCTGAAATGGCCGCTTTGGCCGGACCTTCAATCACCGAAAAAACCAACTATCGCCTGCTGGCCAACGCAATCGCGCACCAATGGTGGGGAACTTCTATCAGCCCCGCCACAAAAGATGATTGGTGGCTGGTTGATGGTTTCTCGCGCTATTCGGAAGCCATGTATGTAGAAAACGCCGCCGGTTCCGCCGGTCTGGAAGAAGTGGTGAAAGACATGTCAGTGGGCGCGCTCGCGTACGACACGATCCCGCTTTCCAGCGCGAGCAAACTCGACCCCTTTTCTACCGAGTTTCAGTCGCTCGTCACCGACAAGGGCGCAATGATTCTGCACATGCTCCGTTGGGTTCTTGGAGAAGACAAATATCTAAAGACCATGCGTGAGTTTGCCGAAACCTACGCCGGAAAATCCGCCAGCATGGCGGATTTCCAGACCATTGCCGAGAAATATTACGGAGATCAGCTCACCTGGTTCTTTTCCCAGTGGCTCGATTCCACCGGCGCCCCGGAATTCAAACTCAAATACACCGTCTACCGGTTAGGCACATCTCAAGGCGTTTCTCCGACTGCCAAAGAGAAACCACCCGGGTTTCGCGTGACCGGGGAAATTACCCAGGATCTCGATTTGTTCCGTATGCCTGTCGATCTGCGCGTCGATACCGACGGCAAGACTGAAGACAAGAAAATTGAAGTCGTGGGAACGCAATCCCCCTTCACGGTGGAAACCTTCGGGCGCCCGCGGCGGATCACCCTCGATCCCGATCATCACGTTCTCACCAACTCGGCCGACGTCAAGTTGCGCACTTCAATTCTGCGCGGGCAGGCGTTGCAGCAGCAGGGAGATCTCTCGGGCGCGCTCGCCGAATTCAACAAAGCTCTCGATCAGAACCATAACAGCTCTCTTGCCCACTACCGCATCGCCGAAATCTTTTTCTTGCAGCGCAACTATCAGGCTTCGGCTAACTCTTACCGTTCGTCGATCAACGGTGACGGTCAACCGCGCTGGACCGAGGTCTGGAGCCACCTTCAACTGGGGAAAATATTCGATATCACCGGCCAGCGCGAGCGCGCCATTAACGAATACCGGCAGGCCATCCAGACCAATGACGACACTTTTGGCGCGTTGGAGGAAGCGCGCAAGTACATGCAGAAAGCCTTCGAACGCCCGAAGAATCAGCAGTAGGAAGCCAGTAGTTCAGTTCGGTAGCTTCGGTCTCTTTGGCGGCTCGAACTCGAGAATCTCACAGGCTACAGTTTCTCGCAGGCTTCCCGCTTCCCGCGCTCTTGCCGGCCGATGCATCGCTTGCCCGCTCCCGAGCGCCGGCTGCGGCGTCATCCAACCATAAGCCTCGAAGAAGTCGAACTTCACTTTTCGCAGGCCATCATTGTGCAGTAATTCTCGCTCCAAACTTTCGCGCCGATATCTTATGCCAGGCTCGCCAGCCATGTTTCCGTCCCCCATCCTCTGAATCCGCTGCACTGCCTGATGCACAATCTGCACGATTTCAGCCGCCTCTTTCGCTTCGCGTCCTTCGCGCAAGCATTGTGCTGCTTCATCAGCCGGGAACCAGGTACGCTTTCGATACGACTCTCGAACCGCACTCAAGCGCACGACTTCGCAGAGATGTGCATTTACCGCCCCTTTGCCATGCCGTTGTTTCTTACCACACTTGTCCGGTGGGGGAACGCGGAAATAGCGGGCGAATGCAGCCTCCTCGATCCGGCCATGCACTCCTGCTTCTTCGAAGGCTTCGAGTGCGGCTGCCTGTGCATGAGTCAGGCCGGGTTCGGCGCTGCCTTTAGGAAATGTCCACTTGCCGCCACCGCTGGTACGAATAAGCAGGAATTCAATTTCGTGGTTCCTGATGCGGAAACAGACCGCCGCAACCTGCCCGCATTTACTCAATCTACGCAGGTTCGCTAACGGGACAAATCGAGGCGAGGCTTCGCCGGTTTTTGGCGCCGATTCGGCATGGGGTTTTCTTACGTCTTTTGCCGCTCCGCTCATCGCACCAGAATGCGGTGTTTCGAGGACAGTGGCTAGAACATACTTTGGTTCCGGATTTTAATGGAGGTTCGGCTATATTCGGACCACTCTGCCCGGAATCCGCTTACATACTTGCCACTTGAAGATGGTCAGGACAAGATTTCTATTTTGCGGGCAACCGCGAAAGATCAAAGCACTCTCGGAAGCTATGCATTGCCTCCGCTGCCATCGCGAGATCGAACCGGGCCACAAATCGGTTGCGCTTTACATGTTCGCCCAGACAGTCGGCATCCGTCCCCGGCAAAAATCGACGGCCCAGCGTATTAGCTTTTGCCCGCAGTGTTCAGTTTCCCTGGCCATGGGACCTCCACCGGAAGGCGCGCTCAACATGGCCGCTTGGGATATGATGCGGGAACTGGTCGGCTCCGATCCCGCCTTGAACCACGCTGCCTGGGAAGCTCTGAGTGGAATCAACGGCTTGCTGCCCGCTACCGGCACCGAAGGCGAGCGCGTCCCGCCCCAGGCAAACGGCTATTTCGAATTTTGACCCGAACAGGCCAGCATTCCGAACTCACCTCTAAGGTGCGCTAAGTACCCAGTGCCAGGCTTCCTCGACGGAGTCGAAAATCGAGAAATGACGCTGCGTGCGCAGAATCTTGTGCATGCGCGCCGCGTGGCGCTGCACCTCATTCTTCACCACAAAAGCTCGCCTCGCCTCCTCGGAGAAGGGATCGATTTCATCTGCAAGGCGGATAAACTCCTCGGCCTTCAGATCAAGTTCCTCGACCTCGCTCATGTCGACAATTTCCGAGAAGTTTGGACGAAAAAGCGGGTCCCTCCGCAGCGAAGTGGCATACCGCGCAATATCCTGGACAGTGACCTTATTGTGGAACTTTACCCACACAAACTTTTTCTGCGTGTTCAGAACATAATCAGGGATTGCACCCTTTTTCTGGCTCTCCTGGGCTTCAGGCACGGTGATAAAAGTCACATTACTCCCGGCAAAGACTGTCGGGGAACGCAGTCAGCACACTAAAGATCCCCGCACAAGTGTTAATCGGCGGCTCGACTTGAGATCTTTAACGACCAATAGTCTGGCGGTCACACGTATAAAAGACGACAGTCACGTTTTTCGCTCTACTCTGCGACTTGCACACCATACTCGCCCAACACCTTCTGCACGATCGGCTAACGTTCTTGTCTTACGGTTGTCTAAATAACCAACAACAGCAAGGGAACTTCGCATTACCTGGCTGCGTATTACTGATCAGATCGTCGGGCGGGATTGAGACCCCTCGCCTGAGCGTACCCGGGCCCCCCCACGCTTCTTCCTGGAGGCGTGGGGGCATAACATGCGAATATTTCTCGACATCATTCGGCAGTCCCTGTCTACCCTCTGGGCGCACAAACTGCGCTCATTCCTCACCATGTTTGGGATCGCCTGGGGAGTGGGTTCGCTATTGCTGTTGGTTGGTCTGGGCGAAGGATTTCGCAGCGGCCAGGAAAAAGAACTGGCTACCCTGGGACAGAACATCATGTTTATGTTTCCCGGCCGCATTCCCGCGGTCGAAGGCAGTACCCAATCCGGCCGCACATATTACTTTACCTACGCAGACTACGTTGCTGTCCGCCAGCAGGCTAAGTTCGTGGGCCCTCTATCCCCTGTTTTGAACCGGGAAGATATCCGTGCTGTCAGTGATTACGGATCGACCAACGGCCAGGTATTCGGCGTCGCGCCGGATTATAACCAGATTCGCAATGTGCCCGTCGCGCCGGGGCGATGGTTCAACGAAGAAGATAATGTCGAATGCCGCCGCGTCGCCATTGTAGGTTGGGAACTGCTAAAAAACATGTTTCCCGGACGGCCGGCAGTTGGCTCGACGATTCTTCTAAACGGAATTCGTTTTGATGTAATTGGAGTCGTCGCCAAGGTCGGCCGCGACGGCAGTAACGGAACTAATGCGCGGATCTTTATTCCGATCGGCACCATGCGTAATCTGTTCCGCCTGACCAAGGCAAACTCCGAAGACGCGATCTCGTTTCTCAACTACGCGCCCATCCGCAAAGATCTCCACGCCGAAGCCAAAACCGAGATTCATCAGATCATCGCCGAGCGGCACGGTTTCGACCCCAAGCTGGAAGACGCGTTTGAAGACTGGGACACCATCGAGAATATGCAGCGTGTGGGCAAGATCTTCGACGCGATGGATTGGTTCCTGGGCGTGGTCGGCGTAGTTACTCTCGCCCTTGGCGCCATCGGCATTGTCAATATCATGCTGGTTTCCGTGAGCGAGCGCACGAAAGAAATCGGCCTGCGCAAGGCGCTGGGCGCGACTCACAAAAATATTCTTACTCAGTTTTTTGTGGAAGGAGCCTTCCTGACTGCTTTTAGCGGAGGAATCGGGCTGGCATTGGCGACTGGTTTCGTGGCTCTGCTGGCCATGCTGCCTTCACCGGAAGGCTTCGACACCCCGCGCATTATTCCGGCTTCGGCGCTGGCGGCAATTGGATCGCTGGCAATCGCGGGAATATCGGCCGGCTTGTACCCTGCGCGCAAAGCAGCGCTGATGGAGCCGGTGGAAGCCTTGCGGCAAGAGTAGAGAGTCAGAGGCCAGCGATCAGGGATCAGTGGAACCGAAAGGGCTAAAGATAAAGATTATGTTCGCCGATCTCGGCAGACAAGCGCTTAGCGCCTTGAAGCACAACCGGCGCCGAAGTGTGCTCACCATGCTCGGCATGGCCTGGGGTATTGCGACCGTTGTCTTGCTGCTGGCATACGGATCTGGTTTTGAACGCGGTCTTTGGGTTGCTTTCCGCTCATTTGGCACCAACCTGGTTTTTATTTTTCCCGGCCGCACCGAGTTGCAGGCCGGAGGCACCAAAGCGGGTTCGGAAATCAAACTTACAGTCGACGATCTCGATTACATCCGCGACGAAGTTCCGCTGCTCAAACACGTTTCTCCCGAGGTCGCCAAGCAGACGCTCGTAGCCTATGGTACGCGCAGCGCGACTTACGGCGTAAGCGGCGTTTACGCCTCTTACGGCCGCATGAGACGGCTGGACACCGAAGAGGGCAGCTTTTTCAGCGAGGCGGACGATTTCACTCACTCTCGCGTAGCCGTAATCGGCTCCGACGCGAGAAAGAAACTGTTTTCCGGCCAACCCGCGCTTGGTGAGAGCATTCGCCTCGATGGAATTTCCTACCAGGTGATCGGCGTGCTTCGTCATCAAGTGCAAAACGGCGACGAGAACATCAACGAGCACGTCTACGTCCCGTTCAGTGCAATGAGCGATCTCGCCAAAACCTATTATCTCAATTCGATCGTGATGGAATACGAAGGCGACCACGCCAAGGTGGTGACCGCGGTTCGCAATTCTATGGCTTTTCACCACAACTTCGATCCCAAGGATCAACGCGCGATTTTCGTCTTCGACGTTTTCGCTGATCTGCTCGATCTGCAAGTGATCAGCACTGGAATTAAGATTCTCCTCGGCTTCATTGGATTGCTGACGCTGGGTATCGGCGGCGTCGGCCTGATGAACATCATGCTGGTTTCCGTTACCCAGCGCACTCGCGAGATTGGCGTAGAAAAGGCCCTGGGCGCACACCGCTGGCACATCTTGCTTCAGTTTCTGATGGAAGCGCTCGTGATCACCGCACTTGGCGGACTGCTCGGAGTGGCGCTGGCCTATCTGGTGTCGTGGAGTGTGGGTTCGCTGACTCTGTGGAGCGCCTTTGAGGAAAACGCCAGCGAAGGAGACATCCACCTCTATATCAATGCCGCGACCCTGCTGTGGTCGACCCTCATCCTGGGTTTCGTCGGCATCGTCAGTGGCATGCTTCCCGCGATCAAAGCGGCATGGCTGAATCCGATAGAGGCGCTCAGGTACGAGTAGCGCCTGCGTCTCGCCAGCTGCAGGGACGTGCTCTTCATAGGAGCCTGCGAGCGGCTCACATTCGATTTACAATTTTACCGTGCCTGCCACCAGCACCCCGCTCGATCGCGTCCTCGCCCAGCTTGCGCTCTATGAGCATCCGCTGCTGAGTTTTTCTGCGCGAGCGAAGGGAGACGGTGTAGAGGTCATCATTCAGTTCAAAGACATATCCGTTCCCGTGCACACATATTATTTCGATCTCCATCCGCGCGATCTCGATCATGCGCAGTTTGAATGGACTTTTCAGCGCCAACTCTACGACGCTTTACACGATTATTTCGTGGAGATGTTCATTCGTACTCCGCAGGATCTTGCTGAACGCCGCCGGAAGGAATCGTGAACCATCTCCGTTCAAGAATTGAGAACGAAATCCGCGAGCACGGCCCGATTCCCTTCTCGAGGTATATGGAGCTGTGCCTTTACCACCCAGAATTTGGTTACTATTCGCGAAATGCCGAGCAATTCGGCAAGGCCGGCGACTTCTATACTTCGAGCGATGTGCATGCAGTCTTCGGAAGGCTCATGGCTCGCCAGTTCGAAGAGATGTGGCGTGCCCTCGGCTCCCCGCAGCGGATCGATCTGATTGAACTCGGCCCCGGCCGCGGGTTGTTCGCGCAGGACGTATTGACCTGGGCCGAGAACAAGTTTCCCGGTTTTTTCGCCGCCCTGCGTTATGTCTTGGTCGAAAACTCCACAGCTCTGCGCACGCGAATCGAGGCCACGTTGAGACGCTATTTCAACTCCGGAAAAGCGGCCTTCTGTGCACTCGCCGATCCCCATAGCGAACGCCTTTGGGCGGCACAGCGCTTCTGCGCCGCGGGTGATTCGTCTTCAGGCTCAGGGGCATTCGCCCCTGAGGTGGCCACTGACACCATCTTTTTTGCCAACGAATTTTTCGATGCACTTCCCGTCGAAATCCTCAGCGCGCAGGGTTCCCTGCGCATCGACGCGCGCAATGGCCAATTCATCGAAACCTGGGCTCGGCCATCAAAACAGGAATCAGAATTCCTCGACCAATACTCAGTTCACCCAGAGAGCGGAGAGCGGTTCGAAGTTCCTCTCGCCGCTCAAAATTACATGAAGTGCGTTGCCGCCCGCATTGAACACGGATTTTTCATTTCCATCGATTACGGCTACATCCGCGAAGAACAACTTGCGGGGCGCCATCGCGGCACGCTGAAGGCGATCCGTCGGCACTCCCTCTGCGGCAATCCCTACGAAGCTCCGGGCGAGCAGGACATCACTGCCGACGTAAACTTCACCGCACTCGCGGCAGCTGCGCAAAGCCAGGGCATGTTACCGCACAAATTGGTCACGCAATCGCAATTTCTATTAGGGATTGGCGAGGGCAATCAATTCGCCGACGCTTTCGAAGATTGCCGGTTGCCGCCGGAGCGCGCCAAAGTGGCGCTGCAACTCAAGCATCTGGTCACGCCAGCAGGCATGGGAGAGAGCTTTCATGTGCTGGTGGCGAGCAAAAGAGTCTCACAGAAGTCGGCGACCTTATCGGGTTTAAACTTCGGCAGGATGCAGCTAAGGTAGGGAGCGCGGGTCAACTCTTGTGGAGAGCTTCTTTCGCCTCCTCATACTCATACACGCCCCGACCCGATTTCCTTCCCAACCTTCCCGCCTTCACGTACTGCACCAGCAGTGGCGCGGGACGGTATTTTTCGCCCAGAGATTTATGCAGGTATTCGAGAATACTCAGCCGCGTATCGAGCCCCACCAGGTCCACCAATTCGAACGGCCCCATGGGGTGATTGAGTCCGAGCTTGAGCGCCTTGTCAATATCGGCCGCCGACGCGATTCCTTCCTGCAACATGTAGAACGCCTCGTTGCCGATCATGGCATTAATGCGGCTGGTGATGAAACCGGGGGACTCTCTGATCACCACAACTTCTTTCCCCATCCGCTTGCCTACTTCAACCGCGGTTGCCAGAGTCTCGTCGTCCGTCTCCAACGCCCGCACCACCTCCAGCAGCTTCATCTTATGCACGGGATTGAAGAAATGCATGCCAATGCACTTTTTCGCGCGATAGGTCACGCTGGCAATTTCCGTAATGCTAAGCGACGAAGTGTTCGAAGCGAGAATCGTCGTGGGCCGGCAGATCTTGTCGAGCAGCGTGAAGATCTCGATTTTCGACTCCATCTCCTCGGGAACGGCTTCAATTACCAGATCGGCTTCGCGCGCCGCTTCATCGACCGCGCCGGCATATTGCAGCCGCCGGAATGCTGCATCGGCATCGCCGGCCTCGACCTTTCCCAATTCAACAGCTTTATCGAGATTCGCGCGGATTTCGCTTTCCGCTTTGCGCAGTGCCGTGGGCAACAGATCCTCGAGAATAGTGCGGTAGCCGCCAAGTGCCGCCGCATGGGCAATGCCGCGGCCCATGATGCCGGCTCCGATCACAGCCACTGTATTCACTTCCGGCATTTATTGCTCCGCCTTTTCGAGATCGGAAAGCATAGCATTCAAAGTATTACCTGCTGCTCGCAACGACTCGGCCAGTCGCCTCCTCTCGTCGGCACTCATGCTCGGAATATAAAGACAGATGCGTCGCAGTGTCGCCGTAATATCCTCCACATAATTCATCGCCCGGATGAGTTCCCCAGTTGCTGGCATAATGGCTCCTGTACGATCAGCGTTCGGCTGAGTGCCAAGATTTTCCGCCGCGCCAAGGCGTGAACACGCTCTTGCGAGGCAGACCTTTTATTTTGGACGTGCCAGGGAATTTAGTAAAGGAGACCAAGACTTCCCGAAAAGCCTGCCTTCGTAGTAGTGTTCCAAGAACTGTAGAACTCGACTCATAACCCGGAGCGACAATGCGACTCTTATGCATCCTGAGCGGTCTCGCGGTTCTGCTCACCACCGCCGCGTTCGCGCATTTGCTGCATCATTACTATATGCATGCGGGAGACGTGCACAACCCACTGTTCATGACTGGAATGGCCGTCGGCATCGTCATTGGAGTTTTTTCCTTGCTTGGAGCCTTTCTCCTCCTTAGGCTCGGCCGCTGATTGCGAATTACACAAGCCAGTCTGACTGACGTCGATCGACGGCTACGTTGTCAGCTTTGTAACCGAGTCGTAACATTGATTGAACCGGGCTCCAAATATTCGTGATCCATTCTTTTTATGGGCCTTGCCCGCTCCATCGCGAATCAAACCCCTATGGCAGAGAATCCTTTGAAGCGCTACATTTTCGCCAGTGATTTCGACCAGACTCTCACTTTCAACGACTCCGGTTACGTGCTGGCCGAGTTGGTCGGCATTCCTGTTTCCGAATTCGAACGCAAGTTAAAAGGAATGGCGAAAATTAACCTGGTCCAGCAGGGAGCGGAACTCGCCTATCTGCTGCTGCACGACCCCGAGTTCCGCGCCAAAGTGCGCAAAGACCACTTGCATGAAGTCGGCAGACGCGTTCGTCTCAAGGCCGATATCAAACTTCTGTACCAGGTGCTCGACCAGGGCATCGACGGTTACATCTTCGATTTTTATGTTCTCTCCGCTGCCCCGGTCGAAGTGATTCATGCCGCGTTGGACGGAATCGTTCCCGCAGATCATATTTTTGGCACGGAATTCCGCTATGGGCCTTCGGGCGAGATCGACACTATCGTTTCGGCCACGGCGGGTTACGGCAAAGTGGCGATGTTGAACCAATTACTCGTGCAAACAGTAACCGGCCCCGATCACGTCATTTACTCGGGCGATGGCAGCTCTGACATCCATGTGATGCTCGAGGTGAATGCCCGCGACGGGCTGACGATTGCCGTTTCCGAGTCGCCTCGCGTCTCGAAAATCGCCAAACGCACCGTCCTCAGCACCAGCGCCTTCGCGGTGCTGGCGCCTATTCTCGAAGAAATCGCCGGATGGGAGCGCGTCCGCATCCGCGCCTTCTTCGAATCCAACGGCATGTTGATTCAGGAGTGGGAGCGCGTTCGCACGGATTGGCTGACCGTACGGCCCGCGGTCTCCGAAAACTCCGAAACGGTAAGCGCTGTTGCCGATGCCAGATAACGATAGAACTCCATGTTACGAGACAAGAGCCTGATCCCACTCTCCCGTCAACATCAGCACGCGTTGGCTTTGTGCGTTCGTATCGACCGCGCTCAACCTATTCCGCCCCAGGATTTGCAAGGCTGGCACGAGGAAATCGAGCGTCACTTTGCGGAAGAAATCAACATTCATTTCTCGGCGGAGGAGAAAGTCCTCTTTCCCTCCGCTCGCCGGTTCCCGGAACTTGTCCCTCCCGTAAACGAATTGATGGCAGACCACGCCCGCCTGCGCGGATTGTTCGCGCAGGCCCAAAGACGAACCCTGTCAGGCAAGGATATAGTGCTGCTTGCGCAGAAACTCTCCGCACATATTCGTAAGGAAGAGCGCCAACTTTTTGAGCGGATGCAAGAATTGATCTCCGCTGAACAGCTCGCCTCCCTTGGCGCTAAGTTGGACGCCGCACTCGAAGAAGCGGTTCACGCTTGCGAAATAATCAACAAACCGAAAACCCCGATGTCCCGGAAGTAGCCGCCCTCATTCGTCATGCTTCCAGCCTGAAGCGCGTTTCCGCCAACCCGTAGAGCTTACGCCAGACAAGCCGATTTATCGTTACCACCGTGGCGGCCATCATCATGGTCGCCGCCAGCAGCAGATCGTAGTTGCCCCTGTCGGTTGCCTGGCTGATAGTTGCCCCTAATCCCGTGGTGGTATAAATCTGCCCCTTGAAGCGAAAATATTCGGCGACAATGCTGACGTTCCATGCCCCCCCGGAAGCGGTTACCAGTCCGGTAACGAGGTAAGGAAAAATCCCAGGCAGAATCAACTTCTTCCAGCGCTCGAATCCGCGCAGCCCAAAGACTTCGCAGCATTCTTTTAAATCCGTTGGAATCGCCATGGCTCCCGCGATCACGTTAAACAAGACATACCATTGCGTTCCCAGCAGCAACACGACGATCGCGGCCAGGCCGAGACCTCCGCCCAAACGAATCAGCACCAGCAAAATTATCGGAAGCAGCGCCGTCGCCGGAACTGATGCCGCAATTTGCGCCAATGGCTGCGCGATGCGCGCCAGCCGAGGATTGAAGCCAATAGCCACGCCGGCGGGAACGGTCCACAACGTGCCGATCAAGAGTGCCAGATTCACGCGCAGGAACGTCGCCCCCAGCCCCAGTGCCGCCTCGTGCAGTTCGGCTCGTTGCAAGCCACTGAGGATCATTGTGACACGCACCACCGTGTATCCGATGGCGACCAGCACGGCAACACCAATCAGGCGCACCAGCCAATCGCGCCAGGGAACCGGCGCCTGGGGAACATTTTTTTCCCGCTTGCGTGCAAACAGCAGGAGCAAATTCTCGCCCAGAGGCTGCAGGGTCTTCGCGCGCAGGCGCGCAAGCCCGTGCGAGTGCTGCAAAATGTTGTACACCCATGACTGCGGTGCACTGGTGCTCTCAACCTGCTCAAATTTAAACTTTTCCGCCCACGCGATCACCGGCCGCCAGACGAACTGATCGAGCAGCACGATCACCAGAATCATGGTTGCGACGCCCCAGATGATCGATGAGGTATCGCCTGCGCTCGCCGCGGTTTGCAGGTACGATCCTAATCCCGGCAGCCGGAAATCGCGATCACCCAGCACGAACATCTCGCACACCATCAGCGCGAACCATCCTCCCGCCACTGACATCATCGAATTCCACACCAAACCGATTGCCGAAAATGGCAATTCCATCTGGATAAATCGCTGCCACCAACTGAAGCGGTAAATCGCCGCCGCCTCGCGCATCTCCGATGGAATGCTCTTCAGCGATGCGTAGAAGCTGAACGTCATATTCCAGACCTGCCCGGTAAAAATCAGGAGGATGGCGGCACACTCCACTCCCAATTGCCGCCCGGGGAAAAGCCCCACCATTGCCAGGGTCACAGGCGGCAGAAAGCTCAACACCGGGATCGACTGGAGCACATCCAGCAAGGGGATCATGAAGCGCTCGGCGCGAGCGTTATAGGCGGCGACGTAGCCATACACCAGCGTGAATATCAGGCTCAGCCCGTAAGCAATCGTAATTCGCAGCAGCGAATAGCCGGCATACACCGGCAACGCGCGCACGTTTCGAGAGATCTCTACCGTCGGCGTAAACGGTCCAAACCACGAGCGCCCCACGATCAACACGCCGTAAAACAGCGCCAGCGCCGCGCCGAACATGACCACATCCGGCAAACGGGACACTTCGATCCGCGGCAGTTGCGACCACAGCCGGTAGGCAGAGAATCCACGCAGGCTGATGCTCTTTTTCATGCTTGGTTCGTTCTCTCGACTGTACTTCAGGCGTCTGGAGTGGAAGTCGGACTGTGATTCTGGGAAATTGCAGTTTCGGCGCGGGCCGCTTCGCTTGCAGCCGCTTCGCTTTGCACCAGGCGGCCGCTTTCGCGATCGTAATCGAAAATCTCCGCATAGCGGCCCCAATTCATTGCCGTATCGAACTGCCTTTGCACTTCTTCTTCGGAAAAATGTTCGTCCAGAATATCGCGAAAAAAATCCTCCTCGATCGCGTGGTCCGACTTTCGTTTGAGAACGCTATCGATCTGCTTCAGGATGGTAACGTTCTCCAGCGCGGCCTTGCGGAATAGAACTTTGCGTGTCTGAATATCGGCTTCGGCAAACTCCGCTCCCGCTTTCGAAACCTGAACGTCGCCTTCTTTCAGCCAGGCAAAACCAAGCAGTTGGCACGCCTCCAGGATGGGCAGCAAGTCTTCCACATCCATCACCAAATCCTCGCTCAGGCGGAATAAATCTTCCCGCCCGCCGCGATCATGCAGCAACTCGAGTAGACCGGCAATGCCCGCCACCCGGGCATGAGGAAGGACTTGGTATTTAGCGGAGCGAACCGGAGGCTCCCTGCGTTTTAACCCTCCAGCGGGCAATACAACTTCGCCCGTGCTTTCGGCATCGGGTGGCGCATGTTCGACATCCGGCTCGGTCATGACCTTATAGATGTAATCCACCAGTTCGATAAAGCGTGGCGATTTGCGGTCCCGGGGATGCAGGAGGCGTACATTAATATCCGATCGAATTCGCGCCGGGTTCCTGCCCAATACCACAATGCGGTCGGCCAGCATCACCGCCTCTTCAATGTTGTGAGTCACAATGAAAATCGCGCTGGTCGGCATTTTCTTGCTCAGCCAGAGCTCCAGCAGTTCGCCGCGCAGATTCTCCGCGGTGAGCACGTCGAGCGCAGAAAACGGCTCGTCCATGAACAGCACTTCCGGTTCGACTACCAGCGCCCGGGCAAATCCCACGCGCTGCTTCATCCCGCCCGAAAGCTCCTTGGGGTAGGCGGTTTCAAAACCATCCAGGCCGACCGTATCCAGAGTCCGTAGCGCCCGCTTGCGGCGCTCGACCGCTTCTATACCCCTCGCTTCAAGCGGAGCCTCTACGTTCTCCAGCACCGTTAGCCACGGAAAAAGAGCAAAGCTCTGAAAGACAATTGCGACGTTAGGAGTTTGGCCATTCAGCGGCTTACCATGCCAGAACAGCGCACCCGATGTGGGCTGCGAGAGTCCGCTCAGGATGCGCAGCAGCGTCGATTTGCCGCATCCCGAAGCCCCGAGCAAGGCAATGATCTTCCCCGTCTCGATCGAAAAATCCATCAGTCCCACCACCTGAATGCGTGTGCTGCCGTCAGGCTGCGGGTAGGACTTTTCAATCGCCCGCGCTTCGATGATCGGTTCCGTAGACAAGAAATTCCCCCTTCACTTCTATACACGAGCACCGCGCTTTTTGTGAACTTTAAATGCTCCGAGTAGAAGCATTAATCCGCCAGGTTTTCGGCTCTGCGTCGATCGCGGACGCCACGCTGTTTTTCATTTTCCTAAGTTATTTAACTTTGTATTACAAAGTACTTGACATTAATGAAGCTTTGGATTATGGTGCCGTCATGCTTGGTCCGCGCCCGCACCGCCTCCGCCGCCTGCACCGCGCCATGTTGGTGCCACACGGCGTGGGAGCCGATCCCGCCGCTGATCTTCGTTTCATCCGCGACACCATGGAGCGTACGGCCGCATTTACCGCCGTACCCGGGTGGGGGATGGTTATTCTCGGCCTCACCGCGCTCGGCGCCGTGGCCCTCAGTTGGGGGCAGTCGAATTCTTCCGTTTGGCTCAAGATCTGGCTGGCCGAAGCTCTGCTCGCCGTTCTGATTGCTTTTCTTTCCATGCGACTGAAAGCCGAGCGCCGGGGCCTGCCGCTTTTTTCCGGTCCCGGCCGCAAAGTGGCCGTTGGCGTTTTTCCGCCTTTCATCGCCGCCGCTCTTCTCACCTATTTACTTCAGCACGCCGGTTTGCAATTCGCCCTGGCGCCGACATGGCTGTTGCTTTACGGCGCCGGCATCATGACCGGAGGAGCCTATTCGGTCTCGATTGTTCCCGTGATGGGACTCTGCTTCATGGTTACCGGCGCTATGGCGATTCTCGCGCCCGTAGGATGGTCGAGCTCTTTTCTCGCGGCCGGTTTCGGCGGACTGCATATCATTTTCGGATTTCTCATCGCGCGGAGGCACGGTGGCTAGACACTTAGCTCAACGCGGCAAGCGCGTAAAGGCTGGAATTACAGCGCGGCAGCGCGTTCCGGGCCGCCTGCCCGCTTTGCCCGAACTGGATCGCTTGATTCACGAGCGTATCCGGCTGGGTATTGTCAGCGCCCTCGCCGCCAATGCCAGCCTCAGCTTCAACGATCTGAAACGCATTCTCAAAACTACCGATGGCAACCTCAGCGTGCACGCCCGCAAGCTGGAAGAGGCCGAATATATCTCGTGCCTGAAATATTTCGAAGGACGTGTGCCCCGCACCGACTATCGCTTAACTCCCGCCGGCCGCCGTGCGCTGGGCGAATATTTGGATCAGATGGAGGAATGGATTCGCGTCACCCGCGAATAATTTTTTGTCCATCGACTTTATTGTGCAAAGTACATTGTTAACGACATAACAATGAGGAACACCGAAATGGACGCACATACCGCAATCCCCGCCGCACCGTTTTCGCTCTCCGCCTCAGCCCGTTTTTGGGAACCTCGGCGCGCCCTGTATAACCTGGTTCTGGCCGCTGTCGCGGTCGTCTGGCTAGCCCTGGATTGGCCGCATTTCCGCCCTGCAATCACCTGGTCGTCACTCCCAAAGCTCGCATTATTGGCGCTTCTCGCCAACCTCTGTTATACCGCCGCTTATGCCGTAGATGCCGGCATCCAGCGCTTCGCAACCGACTCACAACAACGCTGGCGCTGGGCCTTCTGGCTGCTGGGCACTCTGTTCGCCATCCTGGTTGAGAGCTACTGGATCAACGACGAAATCTACCCTGGCATTCCCCATGCCGCTTCAGTTTTGTTGAGGAGCATCCTGCCCTGATGAATCCTGCTGCCAGCAACATCAATTTCCCGGCTCCCCTGGCCGTCCTTGCCTTTCTCGGCGCCGTCGGAGGGTTGTTTCTTTTTCTCGTTTCCGCTGGAATCGCATGGTTCGCGCGTAAGCCGAAGTTCGCTGGCGCGTGCGTCGCGATAGTCTATGGCGGAGCAGCAGTTTATCTCGTGTTGTTGTTCAGCTTCTCACTTGCCAGCCATACTCATGTCCTCAACCGCGGCCAGGAGAAATACTTCTGCGAAATTGATTGCCACCTCGCCTATTCACTGGTCGATGTCAAAACTGAACCCGTAAATGGCGTCACGCATTATCTTGTTACCATCCGCACGCGCTTCGACGAAACCACCATTTCACCATCGCGGCCCAAAGGTGTTCCTCTCACCCCTTCGCCTCGAACCATCTATCTTGCCGACTCGACTGGCCGCGAATACTTGCCCGTGCGGGTCGAAGGCACGCCTTTGCTCACGCCGCTGAGGCCATCCGACTCCTACACTACTCAGTTCGAGTTTGATGTCCCGCGCAGCGAAGCGCACTCCCTGCGCTTGCTCATCAATACCACTCCTTCATGGCCTGATCTCCTGGTGATCGGCGACGAAAACAGCCTCCTTCACCATAAAACCTATTTCTCGTTGTAAGCCGGATGAGCGGTGCTACAATTCCGGCGCATGAAGCGTCACGCGTTTTTCTGCCTCATCGCAACCGTGCTTTTCGCGCAAGCCGCTGGGCCCGAGGTCGAAATCACGGCCGAACCGCACCACCACCTGACCATCGATAACCAATCGGTTCGCGCCTACTATGTTGAAATCCCGCCTCACGGTGAAACCCTGATGCACTGGCACCGGCACGACTATTTTTTCGTTAGCATTGGACCGGCCGACATTGTCAATGAGGTAAAAGACAAACTGCCGGCTTCTCTTAAATTCCAGGATGGAGAAACACGCTTCGCTCCCGCCACTTTTGCGCACATCGCCCGCAATGTCTCCGACCAACCCTTCCGCAATGTCACCATTGAGATCCTCGATGATGCGAACCTGCGTAACTCGACCGCAAAATGGGACGAAGATCGCGGTCTGGATGTTTTGAAAGGCGGCACGAAGCAGGTTGTTTTCGTGAAAGACGGCATTCGCGTCACCGAATTTGAGCTTCAGCCCGGCGGAATCGTGCCCATGCACCATTATGCTGGTCCTCACTTGCTGGTTGCCGTGAGCGATCTCGATATCCGCAGCGACGTGCAGGGTCAGGGTCACACGGCCACACACCTCAAGTCTGGCGAATCAAAGTGGCTGCCCGGCAAGTATTCGCACAGCGTTACCAACACCGGCAAACGACCAGCGAAATTTGTCACCTTGGAATTCCCGTAGAAAGGCTCGCTCTAAGACCGGCACTCGTCTAAAGAAAACGGCCTCTGGGAACGCTCCCCCGAGCGGACGGGTCCGTCTCCAAAGGCCGGCAATCGACGAAGCGGGTGGTCGGTTACATGACCACGAACACAGCAACCTGGACGCCGGGGTGCAGCAGATCGAACAAGAAGTATTCCCCGTCGATGTAGTCGATGTAGCAGTCATCCGTATAGGCCCAGCCGGCAGGCCACGCATCCACCAACTGGAACGAGTAGCCGCCATATTGGAATTGTGGCTGGCCCGAAACGATTACGGTGTTGGCCCGGAACGTATGTTCCCGTCCGAAGTGAGCGTGAAATTGCTGGTCCGGGATATGCCCACCACCGTTTGCCGGGCGCGCGTTACCGCCCTGAGCCGGATGCATCTGGTCCTGGCGTGCGGGCATCTGTCTGTTTGGCTGCTCCGGATGCTCTGGAGCCGCGTGATCCCGCGTTTCTTTTTCCTGCTTTTGCATCTGCTTTTCGTCTTGCTTCTCTTGTTTGGTGGGCTTGGCTTCATCATGCTTTGGCGGCTTGGCTTCGTCCTGCTTCGGCTTGGCTTCATCCTGTGCGGACTGTGGCTTCATGTCTTCCTGCTGGGGTTTGTCTGCCTGCTGCTTCTCATCCTGCGCATAAAGAAAAACAGACGCCCCAAGCGTTACCGCAAGAATCGTAAGACCCAGAACTCTCAAAACTCGCATAATGTCCTCCAAGCATTTGTCCTCGACGGCCGCCCTTCGTTGCATCACTGCTCTTTGTGGTTGCCGCGGATTGGGATGCCATTTTGCGCCGCCAGGGCGGTAGTAAGAAACTGTAGCTATTAACCGGATGGGACTGTAAGAAGCGACGTCACTCAGCTTGGCCAAAACCGGGTTAGAAGTGAAAAATTCTGAGAACGATACCAGGACTCATTCGAGTGTTTCGATCGCCCAAGCCGCCGCTTCGCTCACCACTTCATCTTCGTCGCCAATCAACTTCCGAAGCAGCGGCAGAAATTTGCGCTCGCCGCTGTTTCCCATGGCGACGACGGCGTTGCGGCGCAAGCCGGAGCGCTTGGCTCGGCGCACGGGTGAGGCACGAAATGTGCGGCGAAACTCTTCTGCGCTCATGTCGGCCAGCCATTCGAGCGATGGATTTACCAGCCCATCTTGCGGCTGAAATTCCTCCGCCTTCGTGACTGGCGCCTTGCGATTCCATGGACACACATCCTGACAAATATCGCAGCCAAAAACATGCCGTCCCATACCTGCGCGAAGTTCTTCCGCAATCGGTCCGCGCTTTTCGATCGTCAGGTACGCAATACATTTGTTCGCGTCGAGTCGATAGGGCGCAATCAGTGCCTCCGTGGGGCAGGCGTCGATGCAGCGTGTACAAGTGCCGCAGCGGTCGGGTGCGGGAACGTTCGCAACACCGGCTGCGAAATCGAGTGATGTAAGAATCACCCCCAGAAAAATCCACGAACCCAGCTTCTGATTGATGATGCAGGTGTTCTTTCCAATCCAGCCGATGCCAGCATATTTGGCGATCACGCGTTCGACGACCGGCCCGGTATCGACGTAAGAGCGCGTGATCAGATCGGGATACTGATATGCACTCCTGACCGCGGCCTCGACCTCCCGCAGCCGCCGCAACGTCGCTTCGTGATAATCCTGAGCACCCCATGCATATCGCGAAATCCACCCGCGCGGTTCTACAGGAGAAACTGTGGAATAGGGCTGATCGCTGTTGTAGTTGATCGCGCAGACTATCACACTGCGCGCCCACGGAGCGGCATGGGCCAGTGACGCCCGCTTCAGACGTCCCTGCTCGTCGCGCGCTTCCATATACTTCATTTCGCCTGCATGCCCGGCCGCAATCCATCGCGGAAAGAATTCGAGTTCGGGGCTATCCTCAACCTGAGCTATGCCAACCAGATCAAATCCGGCATCCTTGGCGGCTTTCGTGACTACTGCCTGAATCTCAAGCGATTGCTGCATGGGGATAAAACCGTCTATTGCCTCTAAAGCGGCGCAGGGTACGTTCCAAATTGAAACTCACCTGCACATTTTTATGCGCGCGAGAGCTGATTTTCTTTCTTCAGCGTATAAGCTTTTCTTCACAGAGTCACGCAGTCCCGATGCGCGTTCTCCGAATTTGTCTTCCAGGAGCAAACGTTATGCCGCAAACCACGCACGCGCAAACATCCACGATTCAGATTACCGTGATCAACGAGAGCACCATAGTATCCGACACCGACGTGGTGCCCACCATTGCTGCTCTGCAAAAGCAGGTCACCAACGACTTTCGTCCGGTGTGGGGAACGGACGCGGAACTCACCATCATTCCCAAAAGCACACAACCGCCGGCTGGAAGCTGGTGGCTGGTGATTCTTGATGACTCCGACCAGGCGAACGCGCTTGGTTATCACGATCTCACTTCTGAAGGACTGCCCATCGGCAAGGTCTTCGCTGCTAGCGACCTGAAGGCCGGAACCTCATGGTCGGTCACCGCCAGCCATGAACTGCTCGAAATGCTTGCCGACCCCAACATCAACCTTACAGTTTTTGTGCAAAGCGCCAACACCGCCGGCATGCTCTATGCCTATGAAGTCTGCGACGCCTGCGAAGATGACGGCCTCGGCTACCGAATCGACAATATTCTCGTTTCCGACTTCGTCTATCCGGCATGGTTCGAAGGTTTTCGCACCGAAGGCTCCGCCCAGTTCGACTGCCAGAACAGGATGCAGAAGCCTTTCGAGCTCCTGTTCGGCGGCTACATTGGCGTTTTCGACGTAACTGCCGGTAGCGGCTGGCAGCAGGAAACCGCCGATAAACACCCGGCCAACCTGCTGCACCGGGGCGCGGTTGGAACGCGGCGGGAGCGGCGCAGCGTTCCGCACGAACTCTGGATCAATAGCCTGCCGCAGCGCAAGATTACAGGCAATGCACAGAAATATCTCCAGCATCTCGAAACCATCCAGCAGCGCCGGGAGGTTGCAGCCTGAAACAGTCTCCTCTGGGGAACCCTGAACTCTCACGCCCCGCGCCAACAACGCGGGGCATTTTTTTTGACGGAATGGCGCGTATATGCTGTGTGCGGGCTCTTGTCCGTCCGGGAGATCGCCATCGACCTGACTACACTGCAGATTCTGGTGGTCATTTTTGTCGCCACGCTGATTCGTTCTGCATTTGGCTTTGGCGAGGCGCTGATCGCCGTGCCACTACTGGCCTTCGCCATCTCATTGCAGGTAGCGGCGCCACTCGCCGTCCTGGTTTCGATCACCATTGCGGCCATCGTCGTCGCGCAGGACTGGCAGCATATGCATCTGCGCAGCACGGGCTGGCTCGTGCTTTCGACGCTGTTTGGAATCCCGCTCGGCCTTCTGCTGCTCACAAGCAGCCATCAGAACGTGGTGAAGGCCGCGCTGGGAGCGATCATCATTGCTTTTTCGATTTATTCCCTGTTTGGCCGCATACCGTTGGAACTGAAGCATGATAATCAGGCGTTGCTGCTGGCCTGCGGGTTTTGCGCTGGCGTGCTCGGCGGCGCCTATGGGATGAACGGCCCGCCACTGGCAATCTACGGAACCATGCGGCGCTGGTCAGCGCAGCAATTTCGTGCCACTCTGCAAGGCTATTTTCTGCCCGCCAGCATCATCGGCATGTGCGGCTACTGGTCCGCTGGACTGTGGACTCGCACCGTCACACACTATTATTTGCTGTCCCTGCCGGTGACCCTCTTGGGGATATTTCTGGGCAGACAAATCAATCGCCGGCTGCACGGGGCGGGGTTCGCTAAATTCATCTACGGCGGATTGGCGGTTATTGGGATGCTGCTGCTGATCCAGTCAGTGAATAGCAGGTTATAGAAAGCTATTTTGCGGGATATTTTTCGGGCGGGCTCTCATCGATCTACTCCAGGCCCGAGTATATACTCGTGGCTCAGAAAGGCCGGCTGAAGCGGCATGAGGCGACACGTTACTATCCTCTTGGGAGCGGCTGGAATTTTGGCTGGGATCGGAACAGCAATCGCCAATGCCAACGATGTCTTCGCGGAGTACCCGCGTTTGTACTATTGGTTTTATGGCGCTTCGGTCTTGCTGATTGTGATCGGCATCATTGGTTGGAGTCTTAGTAATCGGCGAGACAGGCAGCGGAAATAGCTGTTGCTCCCGCTCACTCGCCGCAGGAAGCGGGGCACCCGCAAGAGATTACAGCGAAATAAAGTTAAGACTGAGCCGGAGGACGCAAGAGTTTATTCCGCTAAACCAGCTCGACGATAGGTAGATCACACGCCCAGCTTCTTCACTTCCTCGTTGTAATACTTGCGGTAAAGGATGTCCCACTCCTGCGAGCCTTCAAGAATGGTCCGCTTTTGGCTCTCGATTTTCTGCCGCGCAGTTTGGTCGATCCTGGCTTCGCCGTTAAGCAGTTCTTCCAGAATCTTGCGCGTTTCCTGGCGGATGGTGTTAGGGTCCTCGATAAAGTCCACTTCGTCCATCTGCTTTAGGGCGTCGGTCACGGCGCGAGCCAGCACGTTCACCTTGTCGCGGCTCAGTCTCACAGCACCGCCTTATACTTGCGAACCAGTTCGTTCTTCACTTTGCGAAACATCTCCTGATAGTTCGCGCCGGTTTTATTCATCTCTTCCGAATATGCCTCCAGAATGACCCGTACCTCGTCGTTGATGCGGTCCTCCAACGTTAGTTCCTCGAGCAACGCGGCATGAACACGCTCGGTCACCTTGGGCACGGCGGAAGTTTCGATCGCCTTGGCGGCCATCAGTTTTTTGGTTACCTCGCGCGCAAGGTAGCCCACATATTCTTTGGAAAGCAGCATGTGTGGGTCGGATGTCCTGTATTAAGAGGGCGCTGGTTTGCGAAACAAAGAGTCTAACACAGATCGAGGACGGCACTCACATCCGGTCCGCCCGGCACTGTCCTAAACTTTAGGACAGTGCTGTCCACCCCGCGGTGGCCGCTCTAAAGGGGCCGCTCTCGAACCTTACCATTCCGGCCGAGGATTTCCGGCGCAATCGGCGCCGGGAAACGCCTTGAGCGACTGCTTGCCCGCGTCCACGGCTCATCCCAAAACTGGCTCTCCCGAAACCGGAACGTTACCCCCGCCCTTTCAAACCGCTCGCAATCTATATCGGCCTACGATATAATAATCGCAGTCGCTGCATCGAGGAACGAAACCATCGGCGGCATGAAGAAGCTCACTTTGTCAGACTACCAGGCGCTGGCGGAATTTCGTTATCAGATCCGCCGCTTTCTCCATTTCAGCGAACTTGTCGTCAAGCGCGCGGGCCTGGAGCGCGGCCAATATCAACTGATGCTGGCGATCAAGGGCATGCCGCCTGGAATTCGCCCTCGCATTCGCGAGTTGGCTACGCGCATGCAAATTCGCCACCACAGCGCCGTCGAACTGGTGAATCGGCTGGAAGCCGGCGGATTCGTCCATCGTCAGCGTGCGCGGGATGACCGCCGAGAGGTCTTGCTCGGCTTGACGCCCAAAGGAGAGAGGGTCCTGGGAGAACTGGCGTTGCATCATCACGACGAGCTCCGATTGGCGGGACCGGAACTTGTGAATGCGCTTCGCCGTGTTATGCGCGGCGGGAGGGACGGCATCTTTGCCGATTCGGCATTTTCACGAAAGCAATTAAGAAAGCACGCATGAACGCCGCCTCCTTTTCTCGTCAACACAGCCGATCTCTCCCCCGAAAAATGGCCCCGGCCACGTGATGGTCCAATTTTCCCCGACTGGCATCTGTTAATTCGGAAGGATTGCACTGGAAAAAATTCGCTCATGAAGGCAATGAACCAGAAACAGAGGCGGGGTCGATTTGTCCATCATCCCTTGCTGCGGAAGTATCTGCCCCTCGTCCACGAGGACCTGGCGGCAATCTATGCTCGGGACATCAGAAAATGGCTGATTGTCGCACCTATCATTGGCTTGATCACAGGGCTTGTGATCACCGCTATCGTCGTCATCATCCTGGGCAAATTGTGGCCCGCCGTACTTAGCTACTACCTCCGCCATCACTGGGCGATAGTACCGGGAGTGACTCTCGGTTTCGTAGCCACGGGCCTCATCATGCAATTCCTGACGCCCGACCCCGACGAGCATTCCACGGAAGAAATCGTACGTTCCTATCACTACCATCGCGGCGACATCAATATGCGCCCGTTTTTCGCCAAGCTGGTGGCCGCGATCACTACCGTCGGATTCGGCGGCAGCGCGGCCCTTGAAGGACCCAGTATTTACGGCGGGGGCGCGATTGGCTCGTGGCTCTGGACCAAGGTGAAGCGCCTCAACCTGGACCCGCGTGATAGACGCATCATGCTGATCAGCGGAGCGGCCGCTGGAATGGGCGCTGTCTTTCGCGCTCCCCTAACCGGACTCGTTTTCGCACTCGAAATGCCCTATCGTGACGACCTCGCGCATGAAGCGCTTCTGCCCTCTCTGATTGCATCGGTGGTCTCTTATGTCACCCTTGCGTCGTTCCTTGGCGCCGCACCAATTTTCGACTTTGCCAGCTCCAGTTCCTTCACCGGCCGCGACTTGGTCTGGTGCGCTTTGCTGGGGCTGCTGGTAGGGTTAATTGCGACGACGTTCGCAACCACCTTCCGGCGGGCCCGTGGCTTTGTGCTTAAGTGGGCCGTGCCGCACTGGATCAAACTGACCGTGGGCGGATTTCTGACCGGATTATGCGGGCTGCTGTTCGTTTTTCTTTTCAAGCACCCGCTCGTGCCCTTGGGACCGAATTATGAGGCGGTAGGCGCAATTCTGAGCGCCAAGTATTCCGCGCCCGAACTCATCACCTTTGCCCTGCTCAAATTGGGCGCAACCATATTCTCGCTTGCCTCCGGCGGGGTAAGCGCAATGTTCGTACCTCTGTTTCTTTCTGGAGGAGCATTGGGGGCAGCGTTTAGTCAGATTGCGGTCCACGGCTCCTCCCTCGAACTCTATGCCGCAGTGGGCATGGCTTCGTTCCTTGCCGCCGGCTATAAAACACCGCTTGCCGCCGTAGTTTTTGTCGCAGAAGCGACCGGCGGTCACGCGTTCATAATTCCGGCGCTCATTGGCGCAGCCGTCGCCTATGCCGTATCCGGCGACGCTTCGGTTTCAGGCGACCAGCGCCTGCACGAAGGCGTACGAGTACGCGAACTGAGGGGCATCACAGTCGGCGATATTATGCAACGCGATGTTGTGGGCATAGAAGCCAGCGCAACGTTGCGCGAACTTGCCAACATTTCGCCCCACGACCAGCACACTATTTTTCCGGTCATCGCCGATCACCATGTTATTGGGATGGTTCCGACGTGGTCACTCACCCAAATCCCCGCCGAAAAATGGGCTGACACGCCGGTATCCGAGATTACCGACCGGGAAGTCCAGAGAGTGTCTCCCGATACCGACGCGATGGAAGCACTGCGCTTGCTTTTGGCGGAAGCAACTCAGCCCATGCTTCTGGTAACCTCAGCCAACGAAAAGCTGGAAGGTGTCATCACTAAGACGGACATACTGGAAGCTCTCAAGACTCGCGGCGAGCGTACCATGGAGCTCTCGGATGATGTTTCCGACGAGGCAGAGGAGTATTCTTCGAGCTGAACTTATGCCTTTTTGCGGACGCGAGCGGAGCGCGGGCCCGCAGGCCAAATCACGAGCACAACGAGTGACCTGCTGCCAGCGCACCGGGAACGATTCCTTGTGTCCTTCTCCCCTCGTCGCGCTTGTCACCTCGTTTGCCCGCGAGTCAGACGCCCGAGTGAGGTAGCCGATGGCAAGCTCTCCACTTCCAGAAAGCGAAACGGGACCAGCTTCAACCCTGCCCAAGAAAGGAAATTTTGGGATTGCCCTGGAGCCCGAAGTCATTAAAATTTCGGGCTACGCTGTGCTGATCGGGGTGGTGGGAGGCTTGGTAGCCGAGGGTCTCCTCGAACTTATCTACTTTTTTACGAACCTTTGTTTTTACGGCAAATTCTCCTTTGCCATCACCAGCCCAGCCAACAACCACCTCGGTCCGCTTGTAATCTTGGTACCCACGTTGGGCGGACTCTTTGTCGGCTTGATGGTCTATTACCTTGAGCCCACACTCAAGGGACATGGCATACCTGAGGCCATGGAAGCGGTCCTGTTTAGTCATAGCAGGATGCGGCTCCGCGTAGCCTTTCTCAAGCCGCTGGCTACCGCTCTGGCCATCGGGACAGGAGGCCCGTTCGGCGCCGAGGGCCCCATCATTCAGACTGGCGCCGCGGTCGGATCGCTCTTTGGGCAGGCGTGCGGTCTTACTCCCTACTACCGGCGCGTGCTGCTTTCCGCAGGAGCAGCGGCGGGCATGGCGGCAACTTTTACGGCGCCCCTGGCCGGAGTTCTTGTAGCCGTGGAACTTCTTTTGTTTGAGTTTCGCGCACGCTCCTTCATCCCCGTTTCCCTGGCCGCCGCTGTCGCTACGGGAATTCGCATCCACTTTTCCGGATGGGCGCCCTTATTTCCTATGCCCGCCTTCAAGCTAACTGGCATGAATGAACTGTGGCTCTTCGCGGCCATGGGTATTCCGATGGGAGTTGTCGCCCTCGCCATGATCCGCGCCCTCTTTTGGATTGAGGACTTCTTCGATCATCTTCGGGTCAAACCCGCCCTCGTATGGTCACCGGCGATCGGGGCGGCCATACTCGGCGTCATCGGATACTTTTCTCCGCAGGTCTTCGGGACCGGTTACGACACCATTCGCGCCATGCTCAATGACCGGTTAACTACCGCCAATATGCTGGGTGTGTCCATTGCCAAGTTCTGGGCCCTCGTGATTTCTCTCGGTTCAGGAACCACAGGTGGTGTTTTTGCTCCGTCACTGATCGTCGGAGGCGGGATTGGCGCGGCATATGGCGCAGCCTGCCAACATTTCTTTCCTCAATTGGTCAGCGATCCCGCATTCTATGCCTTAGTAGCTATGGCAGCGGTGTTTGGCGGTATTGCGCGCGCCCCTTTCACCAGTATCGTGTTTCTCTTCGAACTGAGCCACAACCCGAATTCGCTGCTTCCACTACTGGTTTGCGTAATGATCGCCGATGGTTTTGTGCGCCTCTTCAGCCGCGACTCCATTATGACCGGCAAGCTGGTGAAGCGTGGGCTGATTGTGCTTCAGGACTACTCCGTCCCTGTGCTTATGCGTGCGCGCATTGATGAAGTCATGCGCAAACAATTCTCCAGGGTTGAGGCCGACATGGAGCTGCGTACCGTCCTCAAGAAGTTCGCTCCCGAGAATGTGGAATTGCTTCCCGTTGTAGACAAGGAGGGAAAGCTTTTCGGCATTATCGAGCCTCACGATTTGCTGAAGTCTGACACACAAGACCACCACTTCACCATGCGCGAACTGGCTCGGCAGGATTATGTGCGTGCTTATCCCGGCGAACTGGTCGACAGCGTGAACCGCGAAATGCTTCTTAAGAACGTCGAGAATGTTGTGGTCGTCGAATCCCACCAAAAACCGGTGCCGGTGGGTATCGTCCGCGCCAATGACATTCTGCAACTGCGCAGATGGCTAGTGGAGGAGGAAACTCGTGAAAAGCTGGCAGTCAATCACGACGAGCCGACAGACACGCAACACCATTGATTCCTCCCGCGATTTTGACATGCCTCGATCTCCGCGGAACGCACGAGGGGGACGTGCTGCCTAGCCATTGGCAGGCTGGCTGGCACCTTCGCATTTGACTCCATTCCCTGCCCTCGGCTAGCCTCAATGGTTCACCATTCGATACTCAACGTTGCATGCGATCCCGGCACAAGTCATTGATTCCGCTGCTGCTGGCGGCGCTCGCCGTCTCCAGCCAAACAGCTCTCGGCTCCACTCAACCGGTCCATGCGCAGCACGGAATCGTGGTCAGCATTCACAAGCTGGCGTCGCAGGCCGGAGCAGAAATCATGCAAGCCGGCGGCAATGCAATCGATGCCGCTGTGGCAACCGGCTTCGCCCTGGCCGTCGTGCATTCGCCCGCGGGAAACATCGGTGGCGGCGGGTTCATGCTCATTCGAATGGCCGCCGGAGCAACGCACTTCATCGACTATCGCGAAAAAGCTCCCGCTGCCGCCAGCGCCAACATGTATCTCGATGCACAGGGAAACGTAATTCCGCACGCGAGTGAGATCGGCTATAAGTCGATTGCGGTGCCTGGATCCGTCGCCGGCATGGTCTACGCCGAACAGAAATACGGCAAACTCACGCTCAAGCGAGTTCTGGCTCCGGCGATTCGCCTCGCCCGCGAAGGTTTCGCCCTGAGCTGGGTCGAAGCCCGCGACATGCAGGCGGAAAAGTGTCTGGGACAATTCCCCGAGTCACGCCGCATATTTCAGCGCGACGGCAACTATTACCGGCCGGGCGAAATTTTTCGTCAGCCTGAACTGGCCCGTACGCTGGAGCGCATCGCCGCAAAGCCCGAGGATTTTTACCATGGCGACCTGGCGCGCGAGCTTGCCGCAACCTTGCAAAAAGGCGGCGGCCTCGTCACGGTCGACGATCTCGCGAACTACCAAGTGAAAGAACGCGAGCCTGTGCACGGTACGTATCGTGGCTACGAGATCTTCAGCGCGCCTCCGCCGTCTTCCGGCGGAACAGTATTGATTGAATCGCTAAACATTCTCGAAGGCTACGACCTCGCGCGAATGGGGAATCGCTCCGCCGAGTCAATTCACTTCATTACGGAGGCTTTCCGCCGGGCATTCTTCGACCGCGCCGAATTCCTCGGCGATCCCGATTTCTCCCGGATTCCCGTTGCCCAGCTTATCGACAAGAAATATGCTGCTGGCTGGCGCGACTCGATCACACAAGACCACGCTACCCCCAGCAAAGAACTGACGCGGCCCGCAATTTTCCACGAGCTTGAACAATATGCTACTCATCCGGAGACGAGCGCAGGCCACGAAGGCAACCACACCACGCATTATTCGGTTGTCGATGGGGATGGCAACGCCGTCGCCGTTACCACCACCATCAACGATTGGTTCGGATCGTGCGTCACCGCCGAAGGTTTGGGATTTCTAATGAACGATGAGATGGACGATTTTTCATCCAAGCCCGGCGTGCCCAATTCCGATGGATTGATTCAGGGTGCCGCCAACGCCATCGGGCCTGGCAAACGCCCGCTTTCATCGATGACCCCAACTATCGTTGTGCATGACGGCAAAACAGTTCTCGTGCTCGGCTCGCCAGGCAGTTCGAAAATCATCACCACCGTAGCCAACGTCGTGATCGGCGTGGTCGATTATGGAATGAACATTCAGGAAGCAGTCAACGCCCCGCGCTTTCACAATCAATGGCTGCCCGACATTCTGTACCTTGAACGATGGTTTTCACCCGATACGGCGCAGATTTTGCAAAACATGGGCTATCACATCCAATTCGGACTAAAAGCGGACGGCACCGAACCCTATTGGAGCGACGCCGAATGTATCGCTATTGATCCGAAAACCGGCCAACGACTCGGGGCAAGCGATGGCCGCTACACAGGCACCCCCGTGGGATACTAAAGTATTGTCGATTACTGATGGTTGATTGCTGATCAGCCGCGATTTCAAAGGTTACATTTTCCAATGAACAATCATCCATCGATAATCGCCTAAGGTTACTATGTTGAAAGCGGTATCCACTTATCTCTATGTAAAAGAGCGCCTGCACCCGGGCATCCTGGATGGCCTGGTGCGCAGCGGCGTGCAGAGCATCGAAATCTTTGCCGCGCGCCAGCATCTTGACTATGCTAACCGCAAGGCGCATCTGCGCGAGATTGCCGATTGGTTCCGTGGCAGCGGCGTTCCTCTGCACTCCGTACACTCTCCTCTTTATTCCGACTACGAGTGGGGACGCACCGGCGCTCCTCCCGTGAACCTGGCCTCTACCGACCGCGCCGGCCTGGTCGACGCCATGGATGAAGTGAAGCGCGCCCTCGAAATCGCGGAGCACATTCCATTTCGTTTCCTCGTTCAGCATCTCGGCGTCCCCAACGAAACCTTCAGCGACAAGAAATTCGATTCCGCCCTGACCTCGATCGAACACTTGCGCGCTTTCGCCAAGCCATTGGGCGTGCGCCTTCTGCTCGAAAATATTCCTAACGAGCTGTCGACTCCCGAGAAATTGCTCGAAATCATTCACACCGCTCACTTCGATGACGTAGGCATCTGCTTTGATTTCGGCCATGCCCACATCATGAGTTCAGTGCCCGAGGCGTTCGAGATTGTGCGTAAGCAGATTTGTTCGACCCATATTCATGACAATGACAAGGTCCAGGATTCGCACTTGTGGCCTGGGCAAGGATCGGTTGACTGGAAAGAAGCGATAGAGTTGTTGCGCTCTGCGCCGCAAAAACCTCCGCTGCTTCTGGAATTGGAAGGCAACGAAAAGGTCAATCCACTGGAGAAACTCCCGGGAGCTTTCGAACAGCTGGAGGCAGTTTAGTGATTGAGTGATTCGGCGATTCGGTGATTGAAAATCGACAGTTTCATTTTTTACTCGCTCAATCGCTCGATCACTCAATACCAAATACCATGTTTCCTGCAACTACCATCGCAGAAATCGGCAAGCACGAAGGCCAGTCCGTCACCATTCGCGGCTGGCTTTACAACCTGCGCGAGAGCGGGAAGCTGCTGTTCCCGCAGTTTCGCGATGGCTCGGGTGTAATTCAGGGAGTGGTTCCCAAGAACGCCGTCACGCCAGAGGTGTTCGAGGCGGTGAAGACGCTGACGCAGGAGTCGAGCGTCATTGTCGAAGGTAAAGTCCGCGCCGACAAGCGCGCGCCCGGCGGATATGAGCTTGACGTTTCGAACGTGCAGGTCGTGCAGCGCGTGCCCGAGTCCGATCCCTATCCGATCACGCCCAAGGAGCACGGCACCGAATTTTTGATGGAGCACCGGCATCTATGGGTGCGCTCGCAGCGGCAGGCTGCGATTTTGCGAGTGCGCGCCGAGATTATCAAAGCTGTGCGTGATTTTCTGGATGATCGCGGATTTGTTCTGACCGATCCGCCGATTATCACCCCGGCGGCTTGCGAGGGTACAACAACGCTTTTTCCCGTGGATTACTTCGAGCAGCAAGCGTACCTGACGCAGTCCGGCCAGCTCTACATCGAAGCGACGGCGGTGGCTCTGGGCAAGGTTTATTCGTTTGGCCCGACGTTCCGCGCCGAGAAGTCAAAGACGCGTCGCCATCTCACTGAGTTCTGGATGGTCGAGCCGGAAATCGCATACGCCGGGCTCGATGACCTGATGATTCTCGCCGAAGAGTTCATCAGCTTCATGGTGAAGCGCTGCCTCGAACGCCGCCGCGCCGATCTTCAGATGATCGGCCGCGACATCTCGAAGCTGGAAAAAATCGAGCCGCCGTTTCCGCGACTCAGCTATGACGATGCGGTCAAGATGCTTCAGGAGGGACATGCGAAAGGCGCGCTGGAAACGAAGTTTGAGTGGGGCGGCGATCTTGGTTCTCCCGATGAGACTTATCTTTCTTCGCAATTCGACAAGCCGGTGATGGTGCACCGCTATCCGGCGAAGGTGAAGGCGTTCTATATGGAGCCTGATCCGCAGCGGCCTGAGTTGGCGTTGTGTGTGG
>JASHQM010000041.1 GCA_030039165.1 Candidatus Sulfotelmatobacter sp.
ATTTGCCGAGGTCACGTACATCATGCCGCGGATTACCACCGGCGTCGCTTCCAGGTTGCGGGAGTCTGTTGGATGAAACACCCAGGCGGCCCGGAGTTTCGCAGCGTTCATCGCAGTGATTTGCTGCAAACTGCTATAGCGCTGTCCGCTGTAGTCGCCATTGTAGGAAGCCCAGTTTGCGCCCACGGGCTGCGCCAGCAAATCCTGGTCGCTTACGTCGGGAACGGTGATGGTGGGCGCGACGGGAGACGCCTGTTGTCCTTTGGTCGGGTTCGATGCGACGCAGGCGATCGCCACGACAATCGCAAATGCAGTCGCAGAGGATCTCATGTTCACCGGGCATCCTGCGACCTGACGGGTACTTCCTGCAAAGGACCGTAGTCCACGCCGCGGTCATCTTCCACGTGCAGTGAAACTCGTGCGGGTTTTCCCGGAGGTGCAACTTCGGTTTCGAGCGAGACAGGTTCGGCGGGATCGACATTCACCAGACGCACATTGCCGAGTGGCGAACCGTGTTCATCGAAAAAATGCGCCACCAAGTTGCCGGCAAAAAACACACCGAAGGAACCTGAAAGCCTGACCTTATCATTTCGCGTGAAAACACTTTGCAGCGGCCGAATCACAATGCCGGGATCTTTCACGCCGTGAAATTCACTCCCGCTTCGGGTAGGGAACCATTCCGTATCGAACTCACAACTTTCTCCGGGACGCAGCCGGCACATGGGGCTGTTGAGCTCGGCTTCAAGATAAGTCGGAGTCGAGTCCGCGTCAGTGCTCAACGAAGGAATGCCGTCTTTGCTCAAATGCATTTCAGGTCCATTCGTCCAGAAGATGACCGAAGCCTTTCCGGGATAGGTTTTGCTTTGATCGTATTCAAAGCGTTCAACCATTGCGTAGTTCGTCGCGCCGTTGACGACGGCCAGCCAGCCGCCGATCGAATCCAGCCAAAGTTCCGCGGCCATGTGCACATAATGGACGGTGAACAGACCGTCCTCCCTCACGCCCACGGAAGAATTCTGCGCCGGACCAAATCGGACATGATAGCGGTTGAGGTAATTGCTGGCTGGGTTTGCCGGCGTGAATGTCCAAAAATCGTGGTTGAAGTCTGCCGGTGACGACGAATCCCCTGATGACGCAACGCCGGTGTTGTACTGCGAGACTGATTGCATCGACCATTCCAGACTATGCCCGGTTATGTTCTTCATGACTGCATGGAACCGGATGCGTGGAGAATCCGCGTCGATGCGAATCGTGCGCACAAATTGAATTCCGGTCTGAGGATCGGCCGGTCCCGTCAGTTCGATTTCGCACTGTTTTCCTTCCGAAATCTTTCGAAAGGAAAAAGGGCCGTCATCGAGCAAATCTGAATCGCCGACCCAGTGTTGTTCGTCGTCGTTTCCCTCCGGCAAGAGCCAGAGTTTGTCGCCACCATAGTTAAACCATTTGCCCGGAGTGGGCGGCAGGTATTGACCCGCGAGCTTTGGATTCACGAACAAATACGGATGCCCGGCAAACGTTACTTGCATCAATCTCCCGCCGTTCTGCGGGATCACAATCAGCTGTAGCCAGCGGTTCGAAACCTCTTGCGCGCGCCAACCCCTGTAATCAAGGGGTGCCACGCGGCATGGTTGTTCTCTTGAATCCGCTTGAGTCGATGTTCCGGCACAAAGTAGCACGAGCGCCAACAGGAAAGCAGAAACAATCCATCCGGAACGGCGCATGCAGTTTGTTGCTCCAGGCTGAAGATTCACCGCGTCCTCTTAAGAAATCGCCGGCACTCGAAGGTAGTACATGAAAGGTTTCTCGATAATGCCAATCGTCCCGCCCTAACTCAAACGAAATAAACCTCAATAAAACGAAAGATTTCGATTTGCGTCAAGTACATTCTGTGATATATCCGGCGGAGTAGGTTTTCTACCTCTTGTG
Source organism: Candidatus Sulfotelmatobacter sp. (assembly GCA_030039165.1). Lineage (GTDB taxonomy): Bacteria > Acidobacteriota > Terriglobia > Terriglobales > Acidobacteriaceae > Sulfotelmatobacter. The sequence continues at coordinate 1,927 of JASHQM010000041.1, forward strand.
GGCGATAAAACCAAGTTGAGCATTCTGTTCTTATTACTGTTACTCTCGCCCAATCTGCTTGCCCAGGACTGGAAGGTCGATCCCTCGTGGTTGCATCGTTACGTGCCAAGCCTCGCCACAGAGAACAGCGGCTCTACTTCCGCGTGCCGCTACAAGCCAATCTTTGGCGAAGGGGATTCGGAAAATCGAATCATGCTGAGCGTTGCGCGCTTTGGCGAAGCAACTGTCGAACCTCATGCGAAGTGCGGAAATGCTCTGTTTAATCGCGAAGAGGAAATCTATTTCATTCTTGGGGGCAACGGCACTCTGCATTATGGGGACCAGACCTACGCTATGCGGACCAAGGATTTTACCTACCTTCCACCTAGTGTGAAACACTCTATCAGCAATAGTTCCGATCAACCACTGCGCGCCTTGATTATGGGATTCAAGATTCCCACATCAGTCTCCATCGGCATGCCATTGCCGAAACCAAAAATCGTCAATCTTGATGATGTCAAAGAACAAACAGTTGAGGGTCATCCGGCGTCTGTGGTTTACAAATTGTTGCTCGGGCCGCGTAGTGGTAAGCGCGACGCTATCGACGATGCCTATGTTGTTGTCAGCTTTTTCTGGATGGATTTTGCGCCGGGAGGCACCAACTTTCCTCATCACCACGAAACCGCAGAAGAGATCTATTTTGTGCGTGATGGGGAAGGAGAAATTGTTGCGGGAGGTGGCATGGACGGCATCGAAGGCCGCCACCCTGCAAAAGCCGGGGACGCCTATTATTTTCGCCCCAATTGCACCGTGGGATTTTACAACCAGAATAAGCCGGGAGCAAAGGCCCACATCCTGGCGGTGCGATCGTGGGTTCCGCTACCCAAGGAAGAGGATTAACGCCGAGTCCCATCGTAACGTCTTGCGATCTCAACCCGCAAGCAGTGACAAAAGTCTTGTCGAGGAGGAATCTTAATGTCGAGTCAGAATTCCAGCCGGCGATCATTCATCAAGCTATTGGCGGCTACTCCACTGTTAAGCCAAATCGCCATGCGGGAGCTTTACGCGCAGGCCGCAACAGCCGTCGGCAAAGACGTTCACGAGAATATTTACACCCGGCTCGGCGTGAAGACTGTGATCAATTGCAGAGGCACCTGGACATACCTGAGCGGATCGCTGGAATTTCCGGAAGTTCGCCAAGCGCAATTGGAGGCCTCCCGGCACTTCGTTAATATGTTCGACCTGCAGTATGCGGTTGGCCGGCGCCTGGCGGAATTGACCGGCGCCGAATCGGGGATTGTGACTTCCGGTGCGGCGGGGGCGATGGCGGCTGCCACGGCAGCCTGCATCGCCGGTAATGACGACAAATACATCTGGCAACTCCCCGACACAACCGGGTTGAAGCATGAAGTTGTGATGGTCGGAGGACGCAGTGCTTTCGACAACGCAATTCGCCTGGCTGGAGGAAAACTCGTTCTTGTCTATTCGCCGGAAGAACTCGCCAACGCCATCAACGAAAACACAGCAATGATTTACACGACTGACTTGGGAGACAAACTGCAAAAAGAATTGGCGATTGCGAAAGAACGGAAGATTCCAATGTTGCTGGATGACGCGGCCGGTATCCCGCCCGCCAGCAATGCCCGGCTCTACGCAAAAATGAACATTGATCTCTACTGCTTCTCGGGCGGCAAAGGGCTCTGCGGGCCGCAGTGCAGCGGCTTGCTGCTGGGGCGCAAAGATCTGATCGAAGCGGCGCTGATGAATTGCAATCCGCGCGAAGGCGCGGTATGCCGGCCGATGAAGGTCGGCAAGGAAGAAATTATGGGTTGCGTGGCAGCGCTCGAGAAATGGCTGAACCTCGATGAGAAAAAACTCTACGCCGAATGGAACAGTCGCGTCGATCGCATTCGGAAACTGGTGGATACCGTGCCCGGCGTGAAAACGGACATCTACATCCCCGACGATGGGAACCGCTATCCTACACTTCGCGTGTCCTGGGATACGCAGGCCTGGAACTTCAGCGTTAGCGATTGTGTGGGCGAGTTGCGGGCGGGCAATCCCGTGATCGAGGTGCTTGGACACGACAATCCCAGTCTCGTTACGGCGGTTCACGAGGGCAATCCCAATCACAAAGAACGCAAGGAGCCCGATCGCATTGAACTGGTTTCGATGACCATCAAGCCCGGCGAGGAGATCATTGTGGGACAGAGACTGCGTGCCGTTCTCAACGCCGCGAGGAAAAAGAATGCCGCATAAAGATCCGGAAGCCACAACCGGCTTGGAAAGACACAGACACAAATTCCGCTCGCGAGCGTTTCTTGCTCTGCTCCTGTTTCCGTCGCTCGTGGCGGCTGGCGCACAGCTTCCCGCGGTAAAAGCCATGTCTTCTTCTATCCGCGCCAATCCCTTTGACTCTCCCGCGGTCGATGCGGGAGATTACGTCTACATCTCGGGGCAGGGACCTCGCGCCGCAGACGGCACTTTGCCCGTGACTTTTGCGGCACAGGTGCATCAAGCGCTCGATAACATCAAGGCCATCGTTGAGTCCACGGGTCTGACCATGGATCACGTCGTCTACACGCAGGTCTATCTGGAAGACATAAGCAAATATGCCGAAATGAAGAAAGTTTTCTCCGAATATTTCCCCAGGACTCCGCCGGCACGTGCCGTGCTGGGCGTTGCTCGCGTTCCCGACTCGCCGCTCGAGATCAACGCGGTTGCTGTGCGCGATCTCACCGGCATGCGGGCGATCGATCCGCGAGACTCCGATGACAGCGAGTCGGCTTCGCCCGGCATCCTTACGCACGACCGGCTGTTCATCTCCGGCATGAGCGGCCGCGATCCGCTAAGCGGCAAAGTTCCAGACGATCCCGCCGCTCAAGTCGACCTGGCACTCGACCGTATGCAGGCAGTTGTGAAGGCAGCCGGCCTTGAACTTGCCAACATGGTTTTCGTCAATCCTTATTTAACTTCGGCCATCCCGGGGCGCGTCATGAACCAGCACTACGCGCGCCGCTTTGAATTCGGTAACACGCCTGCACGGGCCACTATTGATGTTACGAGTTTGCCCGATGGTGCCCAGATCGAGTACACGGGCGTCGCCGTGCGTGATCTCAACCAGCGAAAAGCGGTGCGCCCAAAGAACATGCCTCCGAGCCCGACCGCAAGCCCGTGCGTTTTCGCCGGTAACACTTTGTATTGCTCCGCCAAAGACGGCTTTATTCCTGGGCCGCACGGTGGCATCTATGCCACAACCACGCAGCATCAACTGCGGCAGACCATGCGCAATCTCCTCGATAACCTGGAAGAAGCAGATATGAATTGGGGCCAAGTGGTTTCGACCACTGTCTATCTGGACGACCTGTCGGACCTTAATTTGTTTGACGAGGTCTACAGACAGTATTTCGGTTCAGTAATGCCAGCACGATCCACAATCCAACAGATCGCACCCACCGATCGCAAGGCGGATAAAGATGATCATTTTCCCGGGCTGGAGCAGGTTTCGCTGATCGCTGTGCGAAAGCCCGGTCATTGAGTCGACAGATGTCAGCCAAAGCCTGGGAGCTCGAGATGAAGATGGCGGCAGCGCTATCCAGGCGAAGGACCTCCTAGATCAACGAAGACATAAGACGGCGCAAGCGGCATGAGCTGATAACGCACAGGACACACTACGGGCTGTCCCATTGGTCTCACCTGGCCGAGTAGATGAACTTCCGGCACCTATCCTACTCGCTGCCTTCGCAAAATTCGCTATATCCGCAGGACCGCCATCCGACCGTGTCGTCTTTTGCCCGCCATTTCCGATTCCTGCAATAGGGGGTGAAAATTGACTTGAGTCGCCTCCAGACCTAACATTTCACGCGTATGATCGGCCAGACCATCTCTCATTACCGCATCGTCGAAAAGCTGGGTGGCGGCGGAATGGGTGTGGTCTACAAGGCGGAAGATATTGAACTGGGCCGCTTCGTCGCTCTCAAGTTCCTGCCCGCGGCACTAGCCAATGACCAGCACGCGCTAGAGCGTTTTCGTCGTGAAGCTCGTGCCGCTTCCGCTTTGAACCATCCTAATATCTGCACGATTTACGAAATCGGAAAGCATGGCGATCAGACCTTCATGGCCATGGAGTATCTGGATGGGCTTACGCTGAAACATCGCATCGCCGGAAGGCCAATGGAGGTCGACGAGATCCTATCGCTGGGAATTGAGATTGCCGATGCCCTGGACGCCGCACACAGCGAGGGTATTGTTCACCGCGACATCAAGCCGGCAAATATCTTCATCACCAAACGAGGGCACGCCAAAGTTCTAGATTTCGGACTAGCGAAAGTCACAGTCACATCAAGTTCCGCGAGTGGAATCGCAGCGCTAGGGACGCAGACGGGTTCGATCGACGACCAAAACCTGACGAGCCCCGGCTCGACGCTGGGAACTGTCGCGTACATGTCACCCGAGCAGGTCAGGGGAAAGGACCTGGATTCGCGCACGGACCTGTTCTCATTTGGAGCGGTGCTGTACGAGATGGCGACAGGAGCAATGCCGTTTCACGGCGACACTACAGGCCTGATCTTCGACGCCATCCTGCACACCGATCCGCCGTCAGCGATTCGCTTCAATCGCGCCATTCCAACCAGGCTGGAAGACATCATTACCCGCGCCCTCGAGAAGGACCGCAACCTTCGCTATCAGCATGCATTGGAAATGCGGGCGGAGTTGCAACGCCTGAGGCGCGACACGGAAACCGGACGCGTAGCGGCTAGTTCGGGTTCGGTGGCTGCGGCACAGAAAAGTGGCGAGCAACCCGCGATGGCGCAATCGACTCCGGGATCGGGTTCCGTGCTGGCTGTTTCGATATCGTCCTCATCACAGGCAGTGAAGCCGAGCGAGTTTTCTCCAGCCCAGAAGAGGAGCCTGTGGAAGATCGCGGTTCCGTCTGCTGTTATTGCGGCTGCCACGTTGCTTGCCGGTGCTCTTTACTATCGTTCGCATCGAACCGAGGCACTCACGCAGAAAGATTCCATCGTGATCGCCGACTTCGAAAACAAGACAGGTGACAGCGCTTTCGATGATGCCCTGAAACAGGCGCTGTCCGTGCAACTCGGCCAATCTCCGTTTCTGAACGTCCTCTCCGACCGAAAAGTCAGCGAGACCCTGGAAATGATGGGGCGTGCAAAGAACGAACGCATTACGGCGGACATTGGCCAAGAGCTTTGCGTGCGCACGGGAAGCAAGGCCTTGCTGGCTGGCACGATCTCTACCCTGGGCAGCCATTACCTGATTGACCTGGAAGCCATCGCATGCAGCACGGGCGACACCCTGGCCAAAGAACAAGGTGAGGCGACGAGCAAGGAAGATGTTCTGAAGACTCTGAGCCGAACCACTTCCAGTCTGCGCACGAAGCTGGGCGAGTCGCTTCCGTCAGTGCAGAAATTTGATCTTCCGATTGAGGCGACGACCCCATCCCTAGAAGCGCTGAAGAGCTACAGCATGGGAATGAAGATAAAGAGCGAAAAGGGAGACACTCAGAGCATTCCGTTTCTAAAGCGAGCGACTGAGCTGGACCCGAATTTCCCTATCGCGTATGCCGCGCTGGGGGTGGTTTATAGCAATCTCGCTCAACCATCGCTGGCGCTGGACTACGCCACCAAGGCCTATAGCCTGCGCGACCGGGTCAGCGAAAGGGAGAAACTGCGCATCTCGGCCTTCTATTTTGCCAAGACTGGCGAAGTGGATAAGGAGACGCAAACTTACGAGCTTTGGATAGCCGATTATCCTCGCGATTCCAATGCTCACAATCAGCTGGGCGTTCAGTACGAAAGCACGGGGCAGTATGACAAGGCTCTCGTGGAATATCGTGAGGCCGTACTGCTTGCGCCGGACTCGGCGCCAGCTTATTCGAATTTGACGGACACGTATCTTAAACTGAACCGTCTCGATCAGGCCAAGGCCACCATTGACCAGGCACTCGCACGCGGGCTGGCCGACAGTATGCGCCCCGACATATACGCTCTCGCGTTCCTGCAAAGAGACACCAACCGCATGCAGCAACAGCTCACCTGGGCTGAAGGAAAATCGGGCGATGAAGACCAGCTCCTCTGGATGCAATCTGATACTGAAGCTTATTACGGACGGCTCGGCAAGGCGCGGGAGCTCTCTCGCCGAGCCGTGGAATCGGCCATTCGCGCTGACTCAAAAGAGAGAGCGGCTTCGTATGAGATTCATGCGGCGCTGCGCGAGGCAGAGTTGGGGAATGCGGCCCTGGCACGCGAGGAAGTAACGGCGGCGTTGGCGATGTCTGGGACGAAGTATGCGAAGTTTGCGGCGGCTTTTACGCTGGCGCGATCCGGCGATACTGGTCGAGCCAAAGCATTGGCTGAGGAAGTGGAGAAGAACTATCCTGCTGATGCTTACCTGAAGCTTTATTTCCAGCCGGACTTCGCGGCTGCAATCGAGCTTAACAATGGCAATTCGCAGCAAGTGCTTGGCTCTTTGGAAGCCGCAACGTTTGCCGGCGGGCGCATTCCGGGTGGAACTCCTTATGAACTGGGGATTGAGGAAACCCTGTACCCGGTGTACTTGCGTGGACAAGCGTATCTGCAGAAGCGGAATGGCGCCGCGGCGGCGG
>JASHQM010000003.1 GCA_030039165.1 Candidatus Sulfotelmatobacter sp.
CCAGATGGACTGCATTTCCGTCTATGCCGCCGGATTTCACAACGTCATCGCCAGTTCTGGCACGGCCTTCACTGAAATGCAGGCCAAGCTGCTCGGACGTTACAGCAAGAATGTGGTAGTGAATTTTGATCCCGATACTGCCGGGGCGCGAGCCACCGAGCGAACCTTGGGATTGCTGGTGGAAGATGAATTTCAGATCAAGGTGCTGACCCTCGAGCAGGGATTCGATCCTGACCTTTACATTCGCCGCAAGGGCGTGGATGCTTACTCGCAAGCTCTGCGCAACTCTCAGAAATATTTCGATTACCTCATCGAACGGGCGCGGAACCGATTTCCGGTGCGCAGCGCCGAGGGGAAGGTAAAAGCGGTGAACTATTTGCTGCCGCACATTCAGCGTGTGCCCAACCGCATTGTGCGCGATGAATTGGCTCAAGAAATTGCTCAGAAGCTGGGCATTGACTCGGCGGTACTGCGGCAGGAGCTGCGTCACGTAGCGGGCCAGCGTTCGGCCAGCGCAGTGAAGGGCCCCGGAGAAGCGCAGACGACCGATGCGGAACGCATTCTTATTCGGGCGCTCGCGTCTGTGCGGGAAATTCAGTCCGAGGATGCATATGTTTCCGCGCGGGATGGCGCAGAGGATGAGTTTGATCCGGCACGGCAAGCGCGGTATGCGTTCCAAAGTGAAGGTTTGCACCGCGGGATGACGACGGAGTCTCTGGTGGAAGCTCTATTGAATGCCAGGCCTGAAATTGCCGATGTGATGGAGGTAGAGTGTTCCGATAGCGACCGGCGAATGCTGGCCGCAATTCTTCTGAAGGAGGAAGACGAACTCACAGCCGAAAGCCTTGACGGCGCTGTGCGGGCGCTGCGCCGCATTCATCTTCGCCGGAGGCAGGAGCAGGTGCAGCGCGAGCTCAAGAAGCCCGGCATCAGCGGTGACCGCGAACGCATGAAAGAGCTGCTTCGCGAGCTCGAGTACTTAAGCCGCGCATTGCGGGACCCCAGCTTGACGCAGGAGGGGAACGGGCAAGGACCGCCGGGAATGGGGCAGGATGGCCCGAATGCGGCGTAACTGCGGCCTCAAAGGCGACTACGGCCTCAACAAAAAGAGGCCTTTCACGGCTGATGGTTGAAACAAAAACGCCCCAAAAGCCATCTAAGTATTTAAGAAGGCGGCAGATAGCAGTTTTGGATGGGACCAGTTGGCGGGCAACTAATAGACGCGGCAGCACTTATGTGCTAAAGTCGATAAGTTTGTGCTCATGGCACAACTCTGCGCTGACCCCAGATCCCACCATTTAGAAAGCTAAATCGTCCCGCGGGCGGGACGAACACAATGATTTTGAGGACAACTCTTGGCTCTTGAAGACAAGTACGACGACATAAAAAAGCTGGTCGATGCCGGGAAAGAGAAGGGATACCTTACCTACGATCAGGTTAATGATCTGATCCCGCACGATGTGCACAGTCCCGAAGATCTGGACGACCTGCTGACTACGATCGGAACGCAAGGCATCGATGTGCTGGAAGGCCCGAAACCGCCCTCCGCCACGCTCGACCGCAAGTTTGAAGAGCTCGAAGAGGGAGAAGACGTCGAGCTCGACCTCACCCCCGGGGCGATGGAGAAAACCAACGATCCCGTCCGCATGTATTTGCGCGAGATGGGAACAGTTCCGCTGCTCACGCGCGAAGGCGAAGTCGAAATCGCCAAACGCATTGAACGTGGGCAGTTGCGGGTTCTCAAAGCGCTCTCGCGTTCTCCCATCGTGATCAACGAACTGCTCGCCATGGGCGAGGACCTCAAGAAGGGTGTGCGCTCAATTAAAGAGGTCGTCACCTTCGACGAGGAGGAAATCACCGACGAAATTCTTCAGAACCGTCTGAACGAATTTACCGGCAAGATTGACCACATGGCCAAGCTGTACAAGCGCGTGGGAATCTTGCAGGAGAAATACATCGCGGTTTCGCAGAAAAAGCGTCCCAAAGATCATCGCCGAGCCCGGCGCAATCTTGCCCGCGCTATCGTGAACGTTTCAATTGCGGTGCGGATGCTGGGATTCACCAACACCGAACGCAAGCGGCTGATCGACCGGGTCAACAAAACGGTTGATGGCATGCGTTCCCTTGACCGGCAGGCGCAGAGTCTGGAGCGCAAGGCTGAGGCGACACGCAGCGAAGATCAAAAAAAAGAGTACCGGCGGCAAGCGCGGGCGGTACGCAGCGAGATCGAAAAGCTCGAGCTCGAAGCGGGCGTCCTGTTCCAGGAGCTCAAGCGCACACAGCGCGAGATCATCCAGGGCGACATGGACGCCGAGCAGGCCAAGCGCGAGCTGATTGAAGCCAACCTGCGCCTGGTGGTTTCAATCGCGAAAAAGTACACCAATCGCGGCCTGCAATTTCTCGATCTCATTCAGGAAGGCAATATCGGCCTGATGAAAGCTGTGGACAAATTCGAATACCGCCGCGGCTATAAGTTTTCAACTTATGCCACGTGGTGGATTCGGCAGGCAATTACACGCGCGATCGCTGATCAGGCGCGTACGATTCGCATCCCGGTGCACATGATCGAGACGATCAACAAATTGATCCGCACCTCGCGCCAGCTTGTGCAGGAACTGGGGCGCGAACCCACTTCCGAAGAAATCGCCAAGCGGATGGATATTCCAGTGGCGAAAGTTAGAAAGGTGCTGAAGATCGCGCAGGAGCCGATTTCGTTGGAGACGCCGATCGGCGAGGAAGAAGATTCGCACCTTGGCGATTTCATCGAGGACCGCGCAGTGGTTTCGCCCGCGGAGGCTGTGATCAATGTCAACCTTAAAGACCAAACCGGACAGGTTCTGCGCACGCTGACTCCGCGCGAGGAAAAGGTTATCAAAATGCGCTTTGGCCTAGAAGACGGCAGCGAGCACACTTTGGAAGAAGTCGGCCAGTCGTTTGCCGTCACGCGCGAACGCATCCGCCAGATTGAGGCCAAGGCGTTGAGAAAATTGAGGCACCCCTCTAGATCAAGGAAGCTTCGTGCTTTTATGGACGGAGTGAGAGACTAAAGATCCTCGCTCCACTCCCGTTTCGGCTGCGGAGTCCCGCTTTCACGCTCGCAAAACACCGCAAGCTGTTTGCGCGGATTAAGCGCAGTGCAGGAATGTGCCTGGACACGGTTCGGCCGTGCCTATTCTTGCTAGCATAGCTACAGATGTCTTAAATTTGATACGTCTACGACACCGCATGGGCGTTCAATAATAAAGCCTGCTCCGCAGTTTCACGGCTCGGCACTGGTCAGTGCCCGCTTTTCCTCAAGCATCCACAGCGAAGTTTCTCTCTCCACAGTTTCTACACAGTTGTGGAAAGTTTTTCTGTTGCTCTCAGGTTCGAGTTGTTTCAGAGTGAGTCCAGCGAATACGTGGTAACTCTCACGATTTGCCGAACGATGATGGCGGTGACGCCGGTGGCAGCCGGCAGTTCTCGAGGGTGAACTGCCGGGGGAAATTGGAAACGCGCGCGAGCGCAGACCGGTTGCCCGGGCATTGCGGCCTCCTCCATAGTGCGTTCTTTGAACGCACTTGGCCATCGGTTACTGCGGCGGTTGCATACACGCGATTCTCCGAACCGTGTGGCTGTGGCCGACACTGGCAAAGGTGGCACTCCTTCGGGGGCGCTGTCGGGCTGGTGGCATCGAATCGCCGCTCTTGAGCGGCGGCATGGCAGGACGTGAGATCCACGAACGATGCGGTCCGGGTGGCTGGCCCGGACCGCATTTTGTTTTTTGATCAGGCTGGGTCAGCCAAGGATTCGTGGGGATGCTCACGGATGAAAAAAGAGAGAGACTGATCCATGAGATCCGCGTAAATCCGCGGCGCGGAGTATCACTCCGGTTTTCTCGCAGCTTCCACAGAATCTGGCCGCGCTTCACAGCTTGTTCACAAATTCATTTCGCGTTTCGCTTTATATTCGCTTATACTGAGGCCAAATTTTAGCGACAGTATTCTACGCGCCATGGCCACGACCGACCACAATCTCAGCATTCTGCCCGCGAGCGTAGAAGCCGAGCGCTCGATTCTGGGCGCGATCCTGCTCGACAACTTTGCCTATAACCAGGCCGCCGAGCATCTTCGCGTGGAAGACTTCTCTCTCGATTCGCACCGCCGAATTTACAGCCGCATGGTCGATCTGGCGGAAAGTTCGCGCCCCATTGACATGATCACATTGATTGACGAACTCGATCGCCACAAAGATCTACAGGCGATTGGAGACGTGGGTTACGTGTCGAGTTTGCTGGAAGGCATTCCCGACCGGCCGAGCATTGAGCACTACGTGAAGATCGTGCGCGACAAAGCGCTGCTGCGCGGACTAATTCATGCCGCGAACACGGCAATTGCCCGGGCATCTGATCAATCCGATCCTGCGGAAGACGTACTCAGCGACGCCGAGGCGGCTATTTTTCAGCTTTCGGAAAAACGCATCGGCCGCGGGTTTATGGGCGTGCAGGAAATTGTGCGGGAGTCGTTCGGCTCGGTTGATGCGCTGCTGCAGCGAGGCCAACGCATTACGGGGCTGGCCACGCACTACGAAAATCTCGATGAAATGACCAGCGGCTTACAGCGCGCGGACCTGATCATCATTGCGGCCCGGCCGTCGATGGGCAAGACTGCATTCGCCATGAACATCGCCGAGAATGCGGCCATCAAAGATGAGGGGGTTGTGGGAGTGTTCTCGCTTGAGATGTCGCGCGAAGCGCTGCTGCTGCGCCTGCTTTGCTCTACTGCCGAAGTGGACGCGCACAAGATGCGCACCGGCTCGCTGTGGCAGGACGATACGCGCAAAGTCGTCCGTGCCATGGAGCAACTGGCGAACGCGCCCATTTACATCGACGATACTCCCGGGATTTCTGTCAGCGAGATGCGCGCTAAGGCGCGCCGGTTGAAGCAGTCGAAAGACGGCCGCCTCGACCTCATCATCGTGGACTATCTTCAGCTCATGTCGGGCGGCAGCAAGCGTTACGAAAACCGCACGCAGGAAGTCTCGGCGATTTCGCGAGGATTAAAGGCGCTCGCCAAAGAACTCAGTGTGCCAGTGATAGCGCTTTCGCAGTTAAGCCGCGCCCCGGAAAGCCGGGGAGGCGACCATCGCCCGCAACTCGCTGATTTGCGCGAGTCGGGATCAATTGAACAGGATGCTGACCTTGTCATGTTCATTTTCCGCGAAGAGGTTTATCGGCAGGACGATCCTGATTTGCAGGGAAAGGCGGAAATCATTATTGGCAAACAACGTAATGGTCCCACCGGCAAGCTCATGCTGGCATTCCGTAAGAACTGCACGCGGTTTGAGACGCTGGCGGAAGGCGATTACCCCCCGCCCGCTCAATAATACAATCGGGTTACAGGAATTCCTGTAATTGCAGGCGGTAAACACCTTATATCGCGGGACTTGCTTCAGGCCCCCTTGCTGTGGAAAAGATTGTGGAAGAGAGGGCAGGGGCCAAGCTTTCGAATGGGGCAGAATCCGATTGCCGATGAGGATCTTGGCTGTAAGGCCCTCAGTAGTAATCAGTTAGACAATTCACTTTGCATTAACACTGACCGATATCAGGGCGGGAAATGGCGTTCCCAGACTGGAGATTTGCACATTCGACAGTTTGTGAGCTTTCGATTCCGGCATTGAGGCGGCAATCGAAAGCGGTCGTTCCCGACTCCGGGGTGACGCGATTTTCTTATCCCCGACGGCCTAATCGTTTTCCTCCCCGACCTTCAAAACCGCCAGGAACGCCTCCTGAGGGATATCGACGCGGCCGATGCGCTTCATGCGTTTTTTGCCTTCTTTTTGCTTTTCCAGCAGCTTGCGTTTTCGGGTAATATCGCCGCCGTAACACTTGGCCAAAACGTTCTTGCGCATGGCGGAGACGGTTTCGCGCGCGATGATTTTCGCGCCAATCGAGGCCTGAATGGGTACCTCGAACATCTGCCGGGGAATGAGCTGGCGCATTTTGGTTACGAGGGCCTTCCCGCGCTCATAAGCAAAATCGCGATGCACGATGATCGAAAGGGCGTCGACTGGATCGCCCGCGACCAGAATGTCCAGCTTCACCATCGGCGATTCCCAATATCCCGCTAGGTGATAATCGAGCGAAGCATACCCGCGGGAAACAGTTTTCAACCTGTCGTAAAAATCGAGAACGATTTCATTCAGGGGTAACTCGTAGTGCAACATCACACGCGACGAGCTCACGTATTCGAAGGTTTTCTGCTTGCCGCGCTTTTCTTCTACCAGCTTCAATATTCCGCCGACGTACTCCTCGTTGCTAAGGATGGTCGCAAGAATCACGGGCTCTTCTACTTTCTCGATCTCGCTCGGATCGGGCCAGCGGGATGGATTATCGACTTCGACAAGATCGCCGTCGGTCTTCGCGATTTTGTAGCGCACTCCCGGCGCGGTGGTGATGAGATCGAGTGCGAATTCACGTTCCAGGCGCTCCTGAATGATCTCCATGTGCAGCAGACCAAGAAAGCCGCAACGGAAGCCGAATCCCAGGGCAGCTGAACTCTCCGGCTCGAAGAAAAAAGAGGAATCGTTGAGGCGCAATTTTTCTAGCGCCTCACGCAAGCGCGTGTGTTCGTGCGAGTCGACAGTATAGAGTCCGGCGAAGACCATTGGTTTGATTTCTTCAAAGCCGGGTAGCGCCTCGATGGCAGGATTGGAATCGTCTGTTATCGTGTCGCCGATTTTCGTATCAGCGACGTTCTTGATGTTGGCGATGAGAAAACCAGCTTCGCCGGCTTTCAGTTCATCCACGTCCACGGGCTTGGGCGTCATGACTCCAAGTGCTTCGATGTCGAACACGCGACTGTTGGACCACAAACGAATCCTTTCGCCTTTGCGCAGCGTGCCTTGAAACACGCGGGTGAGAACGATCACGCCACGGTAAGCATCGAACCATGAATCGAAAATCAGCGCCTGGAGCCGGTTTTCGGGACTACCCTTGGGTGGAGGAATCCGCTTGACGATCGCCTCAAGCACCTCAGGCACGCCTTGGCCAGTCTTCGCGCTGATCAGAACTGCGTCCGAGGCGTCGAGCCCGACCGCGCTTTCGATCATCTCTTTGGTTCGGGGTATATCAGCGCTTTGCAGATCGATCTTATTGATGACCGGGATGATTTCGAGTCCATTGTTGATGGCGAGATAGGCGTTCGCGAGAGTCTGAGCTTCCACTCCTTGCGAGGCGTCGACCACAAGCAGTGCACCTTCGCATGAAGCCAGAGAGCGCGAGACTTCGTAGGAAAAGTCCACATGGCCCGGCGTGTCGATCAGGTTGAGCTGATAAGTTTGGCCGTCTTTCGCGGTGTACATCATGCGGACGGCGTGCGCCTTGATGGTAATGCCGCGCTCGCGCTCCAGATCCATGGAATCGAGCACCTGCGCCTGCATTTCGCGCGCGCTGAGTGCCCCGGTCAACTCGAGCAGGCGGTCGGCCAGCGTCGATTTGCCATGGTCGATGTGCGCGATGATGGCGAAATTGCGGATGTCGGCGGCGTCCATGAGGTCCGGCTAATCTTCAATTTTACAAGCATTCATCGGAAGACCGCGAACCGGGGCCCAGTCTCTCTATTTCCCACGAAGATGCTAGACTTAAACTCGATGCAAGCCCCCGTTTTTAAACGCGTTCTACTCAAACTTTCCGGAGAGGCTCTGGCTGCCGATCAGGGCTTTGGAGTGGAAACCAATCGTATTTACGAAATCGCAGCCGAACTCGCCGACGTGCACAAGCTGGGAGTGCAGATTGCGATCGTCGTGGGCGGGGGCAATTTTTTCCGAGGTGTCGCGGAACAGGCCAAAGATATGGATCGCGTCTCCGCCGACCACATGGGGATGCTGGCCACCGTGATCAATGCACTGGCTCTGCAGGATGCCCTGGAGAAACAGCAGGTCTACACGCGTGTGCAGTCCGCGATCGAAATGAACCAGGTTGCCGAACCTTTCATCCGGCGGCGCGCTATTCGCCACCTGGAAAAAGGACGCGTGGTTATCTTTGCCGGCGGCACAGGCAATCCATATTTTTCAACCGATACGGCTGCCTCGCTGCGCGCCATGGAAATCAAAGCTGACGCGATTCTGAAAGCCACGAAGGTTGACGGCATCTACGATGCCGATCCGATGAAGGTGAAAGGCGCGAAAAAATTTTCCGCCATCAGTTATATGGACGTTCTCAAACTTGGCCTGAAGGTCATGGACTCCACCGCCATCAGCCTGTGCAAGGACAATAATCTTCCCATCATCGTCTTCAACCTCAACGAACATGGAAACATTCGCCGTGTCGTGTTGGGAGAAAAGATTGGCTCGTGCGTGGGGGCATAGGATTCCGATTTCCTCGGTGCTCGCGGAGTTGTTTAGCAATGCATTTGAACTTGGCCCGTGAATATCCGTGCGGGCTTGTGGACGATTCGTTAGGTTTATAATTCACCGTTTTGATTCTGAACATCCTACGGAGCTTCCCTTATGGCTCAAGCCACCATGGCCGCGATTCCCGGCCTCAAAGATACGTATGTGCAACTGAAGACTCGCATGGATAAAGCCGTGGAAGATTTTCGCCGCGCGATGGCGGCAACACGAACCGGGCGCGCCAATGTTCATATGCTCGACAGCGTAAGTGTCGAGGCTTACGGGCAGCAGATGCCATTGAACCAGGTTGCACAGGTGCACGCGCCGGAAGCCCAGATGATCACCGTACAGCCTTTTGATCCCTCGCAGCTGGGAGCGATCGAAAAAGCCATTCGCGCCGCTGATTTGGGACTCAACCCCATGAATGACGGCAAATTAATTCGCGTGCCTGTACCACCGCTTACGCAGGAGCGCCGCCAGGAAATGGTGAAACACCTGCACAAAGTTCTGGAGGAGCATCGCACTGCGGTGCGCAACATCCGCCGCGATGGTAACGACGCCATCAAGAAAGCCAGCAAGGACAAAAAGATCACCGAAGACGATGAGAAGCGTTCGTTGGAAGAAATTCAACGGCTGACGGACGACGAAATCAAGAAAATGGAAGAAATGAGCAAAGCGAAAGAGAAGGAAGTGCTGGAGTTGAAGTGATCTCGCGCCTGTGATCGCGTTTCCGCGTTTGGCTACATCCGTTTTTGGGTGCGACTAAGGACGAAATTCGCTATTTCCCCACCAGTTGCAAACTAAAGTACATGTACTGTCGCGCCTTCAGTGCGCAGTCTCAAACCAGCTGAAATACTACGTACTTGGCCGCTGTTCCCGTTTTTGGCCTTTTCCGTAATCGCGACTTTGGTCACGCGACATCTCCGTCGGCCCCGTGTTCTGATCTGCGTGAAGCAAATCACGGCTCCCCCAAGGGCCTTCACCCTCACTTTCTGATTCTGAATAGGAGTTTGCCATGAAAAAACTTATCGGGATTGTACTGTCCCTTGCGCTTACAACGTTAGGCGTGGGATGCGGTTCGTCGTCGAACTCGTCCTCGTCGTCCCCGCAACCGGCAAATGTATTCGTGACCGGCGAAGATGCTCCTTTGGCTTCCGTCGTCGGTTTTGACGTCACCATCAACTCCATCACACTGAATGGCGGCAACAACGCTTCGGCACAAATTCTTGCTACGCCAACGACTGTCGACTTTGCACGCCTTCTGGGCCTGCGTTCTCCGCTGGGATTTAGCAGCGTAGCCCCCGGCACCTATACGAGCGCTACGTTCTCTCTGTCAACCCCGGTGATTTCGTACGTGGATATGAGCACCAATCCGCCGACGCTGAGCACGATCAATGGCACCTTCAGCCCAACGACCGGGACCTCTACCCAGACCACTGTGCAGGTGAATTTTCCGTCGCCGATGGTTGTGGACAGCAACGGGTTGGCGGGGCTGCGCATGGAGTTTGATATCCGGAAATCGGTGCTGGTCGATAGCAATGGCAACGTTACCGGCGTGGTGGACCCCACCATCTATGCAGCCGCCGTGCAAGCGAGCGATCAAAACGCAAAAGTTACCGATCTCACCGGCGGCCTGGTTTCCGTGGATGCGGGCAGCAATTCTTTTGTCATGCAAGGGCCCTACGGGCACCAGTTGACGATCGATGTGAATAACAGCACGCAGTTTAACAGCGGATGGAATATCAACGACCTGGCGGCACCGGCGATCGTTGGAGTTCAAGGATACTTCCAGGCCAATGGCAGCCTGATGGCAAACAATGTGGAAGTGATCACCACATCGCAGACATTCATATCGGGTCGCGTGCTGGCGATCAATCCGACCTCCGGGGCGGTGCAGCAGATCACGATGTGGGTCGGTGAAACCGGCGCTGACATGGTCAGCGACGTCGATACCATTCAATCCATTGACGTGAGCGCCGTCACGCAGTATGACGTGTGTTTCTTCAACAGCAACTGGCTATCTCTCCTCAACGGAGAATTCGATGCATCCAGCGTGCTGGTTGGCCAGCGTATTTTCATTGGCGGCAGCTATTCCAGTAGCGTATTTACGCCGCAGATGATCTCTCTGCGCCTCCAGGGTGTCTATGGGACTCTGCAGTCGGGGAGCGTGGTCATTAGCAGCGGCAACGGCGGGACGTTTCAGCTCCAGAACAACGGCCTGATTGGATACTCACTGGGCGGTGCAGCGCTGAACGTGGAGACATTCAACGACGTCACGGTCTTCATCAACACATCGGGGTTGAGCCAACTGCAATCGGACGGGGCGATTCCTCTGGTGGCCGGTGGCCTGGTCTTTTACGATCAGCTCACCGCTGCGCCGATTATGGCGGCAGGAGTGGTAGCCGATCCACCGGAGATCCAATAAGAAAACAACTGCAATTTAATCGGGCGGCTCGAAAGGGCCGCTCGATTTCTTTTTCGCCGCGCTACACTCCGGCAAAACTTATAATCGGACAATGGCGAAACGCATCGTCCATGCCGCTTGTCCGCACGATTGCCCCGATGCGTGTGGCGTTTTGATTACGGTCGAAAATGGGCGCGCCACAAGAATTCAGGGCGATCCGCAGCATCCCGTGACGCGCGGGTTTTTGTGCGGCAAAGTCGCGAAATACCTGGACCGGGTATATTCGCCAGAGCGAGTTTTGTATCCGATGCGGAGAATCGTCGCGAAGGGCCGGAGATTATCCCTGTCTAACGCACAGGGCTGTGCTACTCATGGACCGCCGGCGGCTGTGCCAACAGAAGAGAACTGGCAGCGCATCAGCTGGGACGAAGCTCTCGACGAGATCACCAGTCGCTTCCGATCCATCATCTCGGAGTTCGGCAGCGAAGCGATTTTGCCGTATTCCTATGGTGGAAGCCTGGGCGCGCTTAACGGCGCTTCGATGGACCGAAGATTTTTCGGCCGCCTCGGTGCTTCTCAATTGGAACGCTCGATCTGCTCTACGGCCGGCGAAGCCGGCATTGAATCCGTGATGGGCGTGAAGCTGGGCACTGATCCCGAGCAGTTCATTCATGCTCGTTACATCATCGCCTGGGCCGCGAACATTCATGGAAACAATGTCCACTTGTGGCCATTCATCACGGAAGCGCGGCGCAGGGGCGCGAAGCTGGTGGTGATTGATCCCTATCGCACGCGCACGGCAGCTTGTGCGGACTGGTACCTTCCGATCAATCCGGGGACCGACGGCGCTCTGGCGCTGGCCATGATGCATGTGATCATCGGCGAAGGGCTGCATGACCCAGATTATGTCGCGAAATACACAATCGGCTTCGATGAATTACGCGAGAAAGTAAAAGCGTACCCGCCTGAACGCGTCGCGCAGTGGACTGGCATTTCAGCGCAGGACATTTGCAAGCTGGCACGCGAGTATGCCACGACCAGACCTGCGGTAATTCGACTGAACTACGGCGTGCAGCGCTCCGAAGGCGGGGGGATGGCCACACGAGCCATCGCCATGCTGCCATGCGTCACTGGATCGTTAAAAGAGGTTGGCGGTGGCATTCAACTTTCAACCGGCGGCGCATTCGGATTAAATAAGCCGGCGTTGACCCGGCCGGATCTGAAGTCAGAGGAACTAGACCACACTCCTCGCTCCGTCAACATGGTCCGGCTGGGCGAAGCGCTGAATTCGCTGAACGATCCTCCGATAAAAGCGTTGCTTGTGTACAACTCTAATCCGGCGGCCGTATGCCCGAATCATAATGAAGTCATTCGCGGCCTTAAGCGCGCCGACCTATTCACGGTTGTTCACGAGCAATTCTTCACCGATACCACGGACTACGCCGACATTGTTCTACCAGCGACAACTTTTTTTGAGCACAAGGATTTGCAGACTGCCTACGGACATTACTACCTGCAAATCTCGAATCAGGCGATCGAGCCGCTGGGGGAGTGCAGGTCCAATGTTGAACTGTTCCGCGCGCTGGCAGAACATATGGGATTTACCGACGCGTGTTTCAAGGAAAGCGTCGACGAAATGATCGATCTTGCGCTGGAATCCAGAAATGCGTGGTTAGAGGGAATCACGCGCGAACGTCTTGAGCGCGAAGGACATGTGCGGCTGAACTTCAGGAGTCAGGGGCCAGGGCTCAGGGGGCAGTCTGGAGCGATGAGGATTGCAGAGTCTCGCGAGTCTCAAGAGCCGTTTCTCCCCTTCGCGCACGGCAACTTTCGCACTCCGTCGGGCAAGGCGGAACTGTACAGCGAAGCGCTCAAAGGCAAAGGCCTCAACCCTGTAGCTGGGTTCACGCCTGCAGCCGAATCGCGCCACGGAAGCGGGAAGGAGGCCTTCCCGCTCGAACTTCTGGCGCGCAAAGCAGACAATTTCCTGAACAGTACTTTCTCCAATCTGCCTTCGGTGCAGGAAATGGAAAAAACCAATCTGCTGGAAATTCATTCGATCGACGCGCGGGCGCGCGGAATCTCTGATGGGGATGCGGTGAGAGTCTTCAACCGCCGAGGCGAAATTTTTCTGAGAGCTCGCGTCGACGGCTCCGTGCAACCGGGCGTAGTCGCCGCAAGATTAAACTGGGCCAAGCTCGGCCCCGGATTGCGCAACATCAACGTTCTTACCTCAGAAAAACTTACCGACCTGGGCAACTCCGCCACGTTTTATTCCGTCTTGGTGGAAGTAGAGTCAGCCAAGTCCCGTGCATGAAGGAAAAAGCGACAGCAGTAATTCCAATTTCAGATGCTCTTGGATGGCGTCATTCCGAAGCGTCGCGCTTTCACCAGCGAGGCGAAGAATCTCCTGGCAAGTGTGCTGCGCGCAGGAGAATCCTTCGCTCCGCCTGAAAAGCGGTTTCGCTCAGGCTGACGCCGGTGACCGAGTTAAAGCCCCAACAAGAGTGGCTGCTTGGACGCTTTCTATTTTTCTACCGTATAATGAGCGTTTTCTCACATCCCAGAGGCTGAGGTCGTAGCGATTCATTCTTGCCTTCATTCAAGTGGTTCCGTGTGCGGGTACAGCCATAGCCGGTCCGTGACTGGCAAGCTTCCATCTTCTTCATGGCAATGGGTTTGGTGGAAAACACGGCAATGCAGATGGGTTTTGCCGATCGCGTTACTGCTGATAGCCGTTTCCGTGAGCCAGGCGCAGAGCGACATTATCTCTGAGATCATCGTCCAGGGGAACCGCAGAATTCCCACCGAGACCATCAAGGCGCGCATCTTTACGCATCCCGGCGACATTTATGATCCCGCCGCACTCGAACGCGACTTCAACTCTTTGTGGAATACCGGCTACTTCGACGACATTCGCTTCCTGCGCGAACAAACTCCCAAGGGGTGGCGGCTGATCATCGTAGTAAAGGAAAAACCCAGCATCTTCGAGATTAACTACGTCGGCTTGAGCTCGATTTCCACCAGCGATGTATTGGATCGCTTTAAAGAAGCGAAAGTGCCGCTGACGGTGGAAAGCCAATACGATCCGACCAAAGTCAAGAAAGCGGAGGTCGCGATCAAACAGTTGCTGTCCGAACATGGCCGGCAGTTTGCCACCATTCGCACGGAGATACGCCAGATTCCGCCGGCAAAAGTCAGCATCACGTTCGTTATTAAAGAAGGCCCGAAGGTCAAGGTTGGCAAGATCAAGTTTGAGGGCAACAAGAACGTCAAGACCCGAGTTCTGCGCTATGCCATGAAAAACCTGCGGCCCATCGGCGTTCCGCACTCGATTTTCCTGGAAAACATCTTTGCCAGAACCTACGACGCCACGAAGCTTGACGAAGATGTCGAGCGAGTGCGTAACGAATACCAGAACCGCGGTTACTTCAAGGCCACGGTGAGCGAGCCCAAGACCAAAATCCGCGACACGGGGCACACGGGAATGCGCATCCCCTTGCTTCAGGGCGGACCCGGCAAAGCCGTCGACATCACCATGCCCATTGAGGAAGGCGAGCGCTATACGCTCGGCGGCATAACGTTCAAGAACAACAAGGCCGTGACCAATGTAAAAGCTCTGCGGGCCTTGTTTCCCATAAAAGACGGAGACATTTTCGACAAGGAAAAAATCGGTAAAGGCATCGAAAACCTGCGCAAGGCTTATGGCGAGCTGGGATACATCAATTTCACTTCCATTCCAGACACCAGATTCGACGACGAAAAGAAGCAGATTTTTCTCGATATCGATGTCGACGAAGGCAAGCAATTCTACGTACGCCGAATCGAATTTCAGGGAAACACGACTACACGCGATAAAGTCATCCGGCGAGAAATCGTGCTCGAAGAGGGCAGCATCTACAATTCGCGGCTTTGGGAATTGAGCCTGCTGCGCCTGAACCAGCTGGGCTACTTCGATCAGTTGAAGCCGGATGATCCCAACATCACCACCCGCACGCTCGACGAAAAAGACGGACTGGTCGATCTCACCTTGAAAGTGCACGAAAAAGGCAAGAACAGTATTGGATTGAACGGAGGCGTGAGCGGACTGGAAGGTGCATTTGTGGGCATCAATTACGCGACCAATAACTTTCTGGGCCTGGGCGAGACTCTCTCAGTGCAGGCCAATGTCGGCAATCTTGCGCGCAGTGTGCGTTTCGGATTCACTCAGCCCTACATGTTCGACCGGCCGTTGCAGTTTGGCTTTAACGTTTACTACACCAAGGTGAAATACGATCAGGCCCGGCAGCTTTCCATTTTCAGTGGGCAGAACGTAAGCAATCTGCCCAGCACCGTGCTCCAGAACCTGCAAAACTATACGCAATCAAGCGCGGGCTTTACGCTCTCGCTCGGCTATCCGCTGCACCGCTCGTTCAAGCGGGTTGGAATTACGTATTCCTTCGACCGGTCTTCTCTGCTGGCCCTGAGCACGGCGTCGAAAAACCTCTTCGAATTTCTTGCTTTCCGCGGCATTTCCGGCCCGGTGGCCTTGGAAGGAATTATTACCAGCAAGATCTTCCCCAACTATTCGGTGAATACGATCGACAGTCCGATTTCACCCCATCACGGGCATCAATTTACCGCCGGAGCAGAATTCGCCGGCGTGGGAGGCACAATTCGTTCCATACGCCCGATCATCCTGTACAAACGCTTTGTTCCCGTGCAGCATCGGCGAAACGCGTTGGGCTTTAACGTACAAGGATCTTTTATCAGCGGCTGGGGCGGACTGGTGGCGCCGCCATTCCAGCGTTCTTATCTAGGAGGCGAGAACGATTTGCGCGGCTTCGATATCCGTTCTGTGTCGCCGGTCGCATTCTTACCCAATGTGGGATCGATTGCGCTCACCGATCCATCCGGGCACCAGGTGCCTAAAGATCCTATGAATCCGATTGCGGGGCCGGTAACGATTCCGATTCCCATCGACCAGATTACGTTTCCCGGCGGCGATTTAAGCCTCGTGACCAACTTTGAATATCGCATCACTATCGTTGGGCCTGTGGCGCTGGCGCCGTTTATGGATGCGGGCATCGATCCGATCTTGCGCAGGTCGCAATTGCAAATTGCCTCGGTGCAATATGAAAGTGTGGTCAATACACAGCTGGGCTGTCCCACGCTGCTGCAGATAGCGACCGCCAATACCTGCACTCCCGGCAGCGTGCTGTCGCCGCCGCCGTCGCAGGAACTTCAGGTGTTGGGCACGACTAACTGGCGGCCGAGAATATCGACTGGACTTGAGTTACAGGTATTTTTGCCTGTGATCAACGCACCCTTCCGTATTTATTGGGCCTACAACCCCTTGCGCCTGGATAATGCGGCGATTCCCCCGATTCCAATTACGCCGGCCATGTTCCCTCATACCTGCGGGCCGACGGGCTGCTATTTGACGAGTGCGGGTGCCTATACTTATCAGCTTGCGAAGGAAACATATGCGCCCGACTTCCTACTGCGCGAACCGCGCAAGACGTTCCGGTTTACGGTGGCGACCACGTTCTAAGGCAGGTTTCGAAATTTCCAGCTTGCAATGCGGTGAAGGCCCTTTGTCTATGAAACTTGAAAAATGGAGGTTTGACGGGCCTCAGCAGGCTCTCTATAATTACTTCGATCCACACCATTGCAGCAAGCTGACGAGGGGTGGAGGACACGTCCGCAACCCCGGCGTGTACGCTGGCAGTTCGGTGCGCCCGTTTCGCTAACGTCTAAGGGTGGCCGCCGCATCTAACCAGGAAAATAAGAGATTGCGTCCTCGACGAGCGCCCCAGCGTTGCCTGAGAGGGTAATCATGCCCGGAACCTGTGTTCCAAGGAGTTTAATCGATCCAATGAAAAGCAAGTTTCTGCATTGCCTTGCGGCCATTGAGCCCTATCTTCTGATGGCAGCCGTTGCAATTTCTGCCTTGCCGATTTGCGTGTCGGCTCAGGCCGGTAGCACCTCTCCTGCGGCGGGAACCAGTTCCTTGCCGTCCGCGCCTTCTGCGTCGTCCGGGGCGCCTATGCCGTCAGCAACTGCTCCTTCGTCAACCGTCGCCACCGGCACGGGCACCAAGATTGGCACCATCAACATTGAGCAAGCCGTGCTCGGCAGCAATGAGGGCCAGCGCGACTTCGCAGAGCTGCAAAAGAAGCTGGAGCCCAAGCAAAGCGAGTTGAAGTCGCAAAACGACGAACTCGAGGCTTTGCAAAAGCAACTGCAAACCCAAGGCGACAAGTTGAACGACGATGCCCGCGCTACCCTGGTGAAACAAATCGAGACGAAGAAAAAATCGTTCGACCGGGCCGTGCAGGACGCGCAGGAAGACGCGCAGAACCAGCAGAAGGAAATCTTTCAGCGAATCTTGCAGAAAATGGCGCCGGTCATCGTGAAGCACGCGCAGGATAATGGCTTCGCCATGATCGTGGACACCTCGAATCCGTGGCCACAGAGCCCGATTCTGTGGTATGGCGAGGGCGGCGACATTACGCGAGCCGTGGTCGAAGCCTACAATGTGCAGTCGGGCGTTCCAGCGCCGGCCGCCCAGGGAGCGCCCAAGCCGGCCGCGGCGAAACCGCCCGCCCCTAAACCGACGACTCCGCCCGCGAATCAGCAACCGAAATAATTTTTTTCGACACCACTGGTGCCGGAAAGGTTCCCGAAAGCCGCGCCCAGCGCGGCTTTTTTATTTTGCCGAGTTCGTCTGAGCCAGCGCGTTTCGGTGTCCTTAGCTGTAACCGTAATTGGCATTTCAGCCGAGAAGAGGACGCCATGTTCAGCGCAACGCTCGACTCTACACGGAACGAACGATCGCGCCGCGGGTTGAGTACGGTGACCTCCCTTGCCGCGCAGATGCTGGCAATCGGCATCTTGATTCTGTTGCCACTGCTTCGGCCCACTGGGCTGCCGCTCTTTCACCGTCTCACGGCTCCGGTGAGTCTAGGGCGGCCGGGCGATACTTCGCAGCCAAGAGTGAGGTCCGGCACGACTATGACTCCATTCAATCCTGGCGCCATCACTCTCAGGCCCTCCTCAACCCGTTTCTGGCGGCCTGAGCCGGCAACAGGCGATGATGCACCACAGATTTCGGCATATGGCGGTGGAATACCGGGATCAATAGGTCCAGGCAGCTTCGACGGTTTGCTTAACTCGTTTGGTGATCGCGCCCCGGCGGTTATGCCAAAGCAGCCTTCAGCCGCGGCTGCTCCTCTGCGCATCTCGCATATGAGCGAGGGAGATTTAATCCGCAAGGTTCTGCCCATCTATCCTCCGCTGGCCAGAAATGCCCGCATTCAAGGGAGTGTTGTTTTGCAGGCGACCATCAGCAAGAACGGTGCAATTAAAAACCTGAGAGTTGTGTCTGGGCACCCCATGCTGGTTCAGGCGGCAATTGATGCCGTAAGACAATGGCGTTATCGGCCCTATCTGCTCAACCACGAACCAGTCGAAGTGGAGACGCAGGTCACGGTGAACTTTTCGCTGGCCGGCGAGTGATACGCGGAGATCGCAAGCTGCGCGGGAGTAGTCCCAGCGTAACGTCGTCTGTTGTGCGCTCACGGCTATAATCGACGTTTGTGGCGACTACAGCAGAAATTCTGAGCCGCGTGGCGACCCGTCCCACCTGGGCCGAAGTTTCGCTGGCCACCCTGCGGCAAAATTTCCGGACGGTCGTAAAGCATGTAGGCGCAGGCATAACCATCTGTGCCGTAGTGAAGGCTGACGCGTATGGCCATGGCGCAGTCGAGTGTGCGCGAGCGCTACAAGAGGAAGGTGCGAAGTGGCTGGGAGTAACTTCGCTGGATGAGGCTATTCCGCTGCGGGAAGCGGGGATCGACGCTCGCATTCTCTCGATGACGGGTTTCTGGCGCGGCGAGGAAAATGAGATCGTGCGGATGCAGCTGACTCCCACGGTTTGGGAACCCTGGCACATCGAATCTTTGGACACGGCAGCGGCATCTGCCGGACCGCGCCATGCCGTGCACCTGAAAATTGACACTGGAATGGGGCGATTGGGGGTCTCGCCGGCTGAGCTTCCCCGCGTGTTGCATGCGCTCGCAGCGGCACCACATGTGATCCTCGAAGGTGTCTCCACGCACTTGGCTTCATCGGAAACGATGGATGCGCCCTCGGTGGCCGAACAGGAGCGCCGCTTCGAAGAAGCGCAGCGAATGATGCGAGCCGCAGGCTTTAACCCGACGCTGATTCACATGGCGAATACCAGTGCCCTGATCTCGCGCCGCGAAACCTG
>JASHQM010000042.1 GCA_030039165.1 Candidatus Sulfotelmatobacter sp.
TGTGGGCACTGGCCACTTTTCCGATTCCTCGCTGTCTCTCACTCCCGACGGGTCACTCTTGCTCTTTCGCGATGCTGGAACTTCCGATGTGTATGCCCTCGACTGGGAAGAGCGGTAAACAGTAACCCGCGGCCGCGGCTGCTCGCTTTCCAATTTGAAAACTAGTACTTCCCCCTCCCGCTGCAATCACAGGTCAGCGGGCACGGCTCGCTAGTACTTCTTCTCGAACTTCAATATTTCTTCTCGAATTTTGCGAACTCGGCTTCGAGCTTCCACTGCATGCGGGCTCGTTCGCTGGCGGAGAGAATTTGTTCGCATTCTGGCGAAGGTTTTTCCGCCCCCGGCGCGTCTCGCATGCAGGCGGGCCTCATGCGGAATACTAGTTTTGTATCCGTCCACAAACTTTCCCCCGGCAGGAAGCTGTGCTCGAGACTTTGCCTTGCCATGCGCTTCAAATCCGCATACGACAATTTGTAGGTTTCGACCGCGCGCAGGTATTCGTGCGTCAGGTCGGAACGGCTGACGCCTTCGTCGTCAGTCGCGAGCGCAACGGGAACTCCATACTTCATGTAGATGGGCAGAGGGTGGTCATCGCCGCTTACGCCCAGAATCAAGTCATTCGAGGTGAGGCAGATTTCCACCAGAATGTTGCGCGCGGCCATTTCATGCAAGAGTCCGAGCGGATCGGTCTCATTCATCACGTCAACGCCGTGGCCGATGCGCTCGGCGTGCCCGCGCTCGATCGAAGCGCGAATGTGAAACGTCAGATCCTCCGGAGGAACGAGCCCCATAGCCAACTCACCGGCGTGCAGCGTGATGTGAACCTTGGGATAGACGCCGTGCAGGTAGTCGATCATGGCCATGTGCTGGTCAAAGTCGTGGATGGGCACGTACCAATCTTCGGGCATGACCAGATTCAGTCCGACAAACTTCGGATCGGCGGATGCCAGCTCGAATCCGAGCAGAATTTGCGCGAAAACAACTTCCTGCGGTAACCCGCGCAGCACCTGATAAAGATAACGAACTGTCATGTCGCATCCCGGAGCAGCATCCGGCGTTCCGCATTTCATGATTTCCCGTGCCCTCGCATCATCGTCGGCAAGGCGCTTGCTGGTTTCGGTGGCGACTTCCTTTATTCCCGCCGAGAGCAGGGCGTCCCGCATCTTCGCGAAATCGGGATTCCATGTCACCTTCCCGGCGAGCTGTGCAGCCGCGCCTCCGTCGGCGGTATGCATGTATTCCACATACTGAAGATGATCCATCCCCGCACGGTTAGTGGCTGCCGCGATGGCTTCGGCTACGTGGGTGTGCGAAGCCAGACCGAATTTGCTGAAAGCCGCGAAGAAATGATCGTGGCCCGATTCCTCGCCGGGCGTCCAATTGCGCATCGACCAGGCATCGATCATCCGGTTGTAGAGCGTCTGGTTGCCGTAGGCGCACTCCACCGCAGGCTTCACCTTGTAATTCTCACAGGAAGCATCGCACGGCGGCGCCAGCAGCTGAGACGAAGTGCGGTCAACACACAATCCGCCAGAGGCGGCAAAGTCAATCAGATCTTCGGCGTACACTGCGCCATCGAGATGGTTGTGCAGGTCGCCGCCCTTCGGCATGTCGCGCAGGAAGGCTAACAACAGCTGCGGCTGCTTGCGAACCGAATCGAGATAGTGCGCCGTGCGCTGTTCGGAATTCTGGCCTGCGGCGAATGCTGACAAGAGAAAACTTAAAAGAGCGTAGCGAACTAGCGCGCGAGCTGTTGATGGCACAATCACCCCCGGCTGAATTGGTGATTAGAGGAAAGGGAATTGTAATCCGGGGCGGGTAGACGTCAGAAGAGGAAGATGAGATCAGTCGATGCGGCGAACAGGCACGCCACGCCACTGTTTCTCTTCGCACTCCACACACAGCGTTCGGCCGTGCGAAACGGGAAAGCCACAGGCCTGGCATTTCTTCAGGTTCCGCAGCATCGCGGGCACGGCAACAGGTGCGATCGCTGGACGCGTCGCTTCGCGCTTCTCCGCCTGCGCCCCAACCGACCAATAAAGGGGCTGGCCGGGCTGATTGCCAGGTGTTTTCTCCGTTTTTTCCAATCCTGCGGCATCCATGCTGGCGGATAAACCGGCGGGGTGCAGCGGCGCGGCTGCAGCCGCCGGAACATGTGCCGGACTTCCTCCTGCCGATGGAACTTTCTCCCGATCTGGGGTCCAATCTCGCGTGACCATGGTTTCGGCCGGCCGGACAGCGCCTCCGGCCCCGTGCTGTCTGTCGGCGGGCACCCGCTGCGAAGTGATCGCCTGCTCGACGGCGGTTTCAACCAGTCCACTGAGGCGCTGGAGGGCGGCGAAATCGCGCTCTACAAAAGCGTGCGGCCGGCCCGAAAAAAGCTCGAACACGCCCACTGCCTGCTCTTCGCACACGATCGGCATAATCGCAACTGAGGCAATTCCGAGCCTCCGGCAAGCCTCGCTGCTTACCCGCGAATCGTGCTCTGCATCATCGCAGCGCTGAATCCGGCGCGTGCGCACGCTCTCGCCAGAAAGGCCGTACTCCATGGAAAGCAGCGCTCCCAGTTCTGGCGCATTCGCGCCCACGCTGGCGCGGCACAGCATGTCATTGTGCGGCCCGCGGCGTAAAGCGATGGCCGCACCACTGGCGCCCGTGATGTATTGCGCCCGGTCGGCGAGCAATTGCAACGCGGCATCGAGGTCGCGCTCGGCCATGGCGGAGACGGAATGCATGCGTTCCTGGTATGGGATATGCAGCGTTGAATCGTTATGCGGGTCTGCGATGGCAGCGGCGAGGCGGGCAGAAACGCTGGTTTGACTCGCCCCGCTTTCCGGTTCCGCTATGGAGGTGGAAGTCTGGTCGTCCAATTTAGCTGCACCGCTAGCGGCGCATCAAGGCGAAAAATTTGCGAAACCTTATTCCCGGATCGCCGCTAAATTGCAGTCTCGCGCTCCGGCAATACCCTGTCAAGATCACGAGGGTACCGGAGGCATACTGAGGAATCAGAATTGTTACGAGGAGGAACTCATCCTACCCGCCCGCGAACCGCCGTGTTCGCGAGTTGGTTGGCTTCGGCGTTGCTTTCGCGCGGGACGTGAGAAATGGTGAAGCTCAAGGCTCGCGCCAGTTTGCGGCAGGTCCAGTGGAGAGAATAAAGGCGGGAGCTGCGGCAGATATACTCGCCGCGCATCTGGCGAACGACAACTTCGGAATCCGAATAAACGTGCAGCGCTTTGGCTTTGCGCGCAACCGCGTATTGCAGCGCCTCCATCAAGGCCACGTATTCGGCAACATTATTATCCTGATGGCCGATCCATTTGGAAATGCGGATGGGGCCGCTGTCGCAGCCGTCGATGATCACCCCAATGCCAGACGGCCCTGGATTTCCCAGTGATCCGCCGTCCACGTACGCCACGAGGTCAGACATTCCGGACTCTTATGCTTAGTAGCAAGATGCGCCGAGAATGGATTTCCGTCAAGGCGAATATTTGATTCCCCTGTTGATTTCTTCCGTCACCCACAACTGTGCATTTTGTTGTGCAAAAGTGGCCAAAGATTTAACGATGCGTTTCTAATTTGTCGTATTTTCAAATATATACGTGCATCCTAATTCACAGCGAGAATCCTTGCATTTGCACCAATAGTTTGCGTTGACTTTTTCTAATGCTTTGTTAAGGTAGCTTGCGTCGACGGTTGAAAGGGTCAACGAACTAAACACTTGCTGGCCCGAAGTAGACTGAGTGATCAGCTTGGCGAGGCAACTTGTCGGGCGGCCAAACCCGAAAAAACCGACCGTTCTGCGAGGAAAAGTCGGGGTTTGGGACTGCGAAAGCAGTGATTACATCAAGGGGCTGTGACGGTACATGCGTCCACGCTGTTGGCTCCCTCGCAGGAGCTGGTGGCTAGAGCATAACCAAAGTCACGGCCCTTTCACTTTTTTCTGCTATTTTTTCCTCGGTGTAGCCTTTCAGATCGCTCTTCGGTACTAAGGCAAATAGCCATCTCTGCTGCGTTATATTCTTAGGGTTAATCATCGATCACTATCTCAAGCCTGGCTATGAGTCCGACCCGCATCGCGGAGCTGCTGGCACCATTCCTGAAGCCATCGCCTTCCGATGGGTCGACACAACTCTCGCTTGGGCAGCTACAGAATATCTCGACGTACACCGATCTTCTGATTCGGTGGAACGCCAGCATTAGCCTCACCGCCATTCGCGATCCCGAGCAAATCGTGACGCGTCACTTCGGCGAGTCGATTTTTGCGGCACGCCACCTTTTTCTTGACA
>JASHQM010000043.1 GCA_030039165.1 Candidatus Sulfotelmatobacter sp.
TTGCCTTTGTATCCCGGCGGCACGCGGTCGAACTCGGTTCCGTAATCGGTGATGAGGCGAACGAAAATATCGAGTCGTCCCGTGGTGCTCTTGGGATTGGCTTTTCCGGAAACGTTTGGAGGCAGGTTCACTTCCTCCAGCAGGGGGACAATGTAAACGCAGTCTTTCTCGAATACCGCGGCGCTGGTCAGATCGACCCGTGTCATGCGCAGTTCTTTGATTTTGGCTTCGACTGTGTTATGCGGCCCGGGAAGAAAGCTTGCGCGCACACGATGCGCGACATCTCCGAGGCGCAGGTCGAGGCTCGCGGGTTGAATGTGCGCTTCCTCGATAGCCGGCGTCGCTACTACTTTCGCGGCGGCAATCAGAGTGCGAATGTCCTGCGAGGGAAGAATGCCCGTGGTACGCGGAGCAGCGTCGGTCTCGCTGGGGGCGAGGTCCGGAAACAAGACAGTATCGGAGTATGTGGTCTCAGAAGACATGATTGTTCAGGTTTCTTGCCGCGGGGCTGGTGAACAACGCTAGGAAGAGCATTACGCAGCCGCAAAGGGATGTCAAGCCGCCACTCGCACCTGATCTGAAAGCTGCCCGATCTGAAGGCTACTGATGCGCCGCAGGCGCTTCTGTAGCACTTGGCGGGATGGGGGCCAGCGGCTGTGCGGTTACGTCTTCGTGAAGCGTGGTGGGGAGTGGTGCTTCAAGCGCGATTTGTAGCACCTGATCCATCGTGTCGACGAAATGCAGCTTCATAGCGTTGCGCAGATTCTCAGGGACTTCGGCCAGGTCCTTTTCGTTATCGCGGGGGAGAATGACTTCGAACAATCCGGCCCGGTGGGCGGCCAGCAATTTTTCTTTCAATCCACCAATGGGAAGCACCTTGCCGCGCAGCGTGATTTCGCCGGTCATGGCGATATCGCGGCGCACGGGAATCTTGCTCAGCGCGCTGGATATGGCCGTAGCGATAGTGATCCCCGCCGACGGGCCGTCTTTCGGAATCGCGCCTTCAGGCACATGCACGTGGATATCGATGTTGCGATAAAAATCGCGCGGCAATCCCAGGCGCTGCCAGCGCGAGCGCACATACGTGACTGCAGCCTGCGCCGACTCCTGCATGACGTCGCCGAGCTTGCCGGTCAGGATGGGCTTCGCGCCCTTGCCCTCAACTACGGAAACTTCGGTGCTGAGAATCGAGCCGCCAACTTCGGTCCAGGCAAGGCCGGTGACCAGACCCACTTCGCTCTTTTCGTGCGCCAATGTGTCGCGAAACTTGATGACGCCAAGAAAGTCGTTCACGTTATCAGCGGTGATAGCGATGCTGTAGTCCACACCCTCTTTAACGACCTTGCGCGCGACCTTGCGGCAGACATTCCCGATTTCGCGCTCCAGGTTACGCACACCTGCTTCGCGGGTGTAGGAGCGAATCAGCGCGGTGATGGCTTCGTCAGTGAACTTGACGTTCTTTTCTGACAGTCCCGCCTGGACCATCTGCTTCTTCACGAGGAATTGCTTAGCGATCTCGACCTTTTCCTGCTCGGTGTAGCCGTGCAGGCGCAACACTTCCATGCGATCCTGCAGAGCGGGAGGAATAGTGTGCATCACATTCGCCGTGGCGATGAAGAACACCTGCGAGAGATCGTATTCGACGTCGAGATAATGATCGACGAACATGTAATTCTGCTCGGGATCGAGCACTTCGAGCAGCGCGGCCGAGGGGTCGCCGCGAAAATCCATCGACATCTTGTCGACTTCGTCGAGCATGAAGACGGGATTCTTGGTACCCGCCTTCTTCATCATCTGAATGATCTGGCCAGGCAACGCGCCAATGTAAGTGCGGCGATGGCCGCGAATTTCGGCTTCGTCGCGTACGCCTCCAAGCGACATGCGCACGAACTTACGGCCAGTGGCCTTGGCAATCGACATTCCCAGCGAAGTCTTGCCTACGCCCGGAGGCCCGACAAAGCAGAGGATTGAACCTTTGGGATTTTTTACTAGTTGCCGAACCGCGAGAAATTCAAGAATGCGTTCCTTGATTTTTTCCAGTCCGTAATGGTCTTCGTTCAAGACTTTTTCGGCACGAGAGATGTTGCGAATTTCCTTCGACCGCTTCTTCCACGGCACCGCCAGCAGCCAGTCGAGATAATTGCGCGAAACCGTGGACTCAGCCGACATGGGCGGCATGGCTTCCAGTTTCTTGAGTTCCTGCAGCGCCTTGTCTTTCACCTCTTTCGGCATTCCGGCGGCGTCGACTTTTTTCTTCAGCTCGTCAAATTCGCTCTTTTCTCCGCGGCCGAGTTCCTTCTGAATCGCCTTGATCTTCTCGTTCAGGTAATACTCTTTTTGCGCCTTCTCCATCTGCCGCTTGACGCGTGACTGGATGGTGCGATCAACGTTGAGCTTTTCGATTTCGACATCGAGCACGTCGGCGATGCGGGACAGGCGCTCCGAGGGATCGAAAATCTCGAGCAGTTCCTGTTTTTCTTCGATCGATAGTTGAAGATTGGCGGCGATGATATCGGTGAGCTTGGCGGGATCTTCCATGCGAACCGCCGAGATCATCGTCTCGTAGTTCAGCGCCTGGCAAAGCTTCACGTACTGCTCGAACAATGTGGTGACGCGCTGCATGCCCGCTTCGATCTGCTGGTTCATCTCCAGGGGATACCGCGCCACGCGAACCGAAGCTTGCATGTAACCATCAACGTCTGAAGCTTGTAACAATCGACCGCGCTCGATGCCCTCCACCAGAACTTTAATGTTGCCGTCGGGAAGTTTCAGGCTTTGCACGATGTTAACGATCGTGCCGACCTGGTAGATTTCGTTAGCTTTGGGTTCGTCAATGGAGGCGTCGTGCTGGGTAGCGAGGAAGATTTTCTTGTCGGCCGCCAGAGCTTCTTCGAGGGCGCGCACGCTCGATTCACGGCCCACCACGAAAGGAGTCATCATGAAGGGGAAGATGACGACATCCCGGATGGGCATCATGGGTAATTTCTTGGTCTCAAATTTTTCCTTGGATGTAGTCACTCAATCTCCCCGTCCACTGTGAAGAAGATGCGACGCGCTTCGAGCGGTGAAGCAGCTGAAAATAGTTTACTACGCCCATCACCGCTTGGAATGGCTCATCCGGGCTACCCGGCTTTTTCCAAAGCGGCCAGTGAGGCGTTGCGTTTTTCCACCATCTCGCGGGTGACCTCGAACTCTTTTAATTTCTTCTGGCTTGGCAGGTGGAACATCAAGTCCAGCATGAGCTCTTCCAGAATCATGCGCAGGCCGCGCGCGCCCACTTTGCGCGCCATAGCCTGCCGCGCTACGGCCCGCAAGGCGTCGTCGCTGAACTTCAGGCGAACGTTCTCGAACTCAAAAAGGCGCTGATACTGCTTGACGATGGCGTTTTTTGGGCGGGTGAGGATTTCAATCAGCGCAAACTCGTCGAGGTCTTCCAGCATTCCGACCACCGGCATCCGCCCGACAAACTCGGGGATGAGGCCAAACTTGATCAGATCTTCGGGCTGAATCTCGCTGAGCAGCTCGAAGTTGCGCTTGCGGGAAACGACGGTATCTTCCTTCTCTTCCTCACCGCTGCGGAATCCTAAAGACTTCTTGCCCACTCTGCGGCCGACAATCTTCTCCAGACCCACGAAGGCGCCGCCGCAGATAAAAAGAATGTTGGTGGTGTCAACCGGAGTAAATTCCTGGTGGGGATGCTTGCGCCCACCTTGCGGTGGAACATTGGCGATGGTGCCTTCGAGAATCTTGAGCAGCGCCTGCTGCACGCCCTCGCCGGAGACATCGCGGGTAATCGAGGGGTTTTCGTCTTTACGGCCGATTTTGTCGATTTCGTCGATATAGATGATGCCAGTCTGGGCGCGGCTGACGTCGCCCTCGGCTGCCTGCAAAAGCTTAAGGATGATGTTCTCGACGTCTTCACCCACGTAGCCTGCCTCGGTCAACGTGGTAGCGTCGACAATGGCGAAAGGCACGTCCAGCATTCGGGCCAGGGTTTGCGCCAGCAAAGTCTTACCCGTGCCAGTCGGGCCGATGAGAAGGATGTTCGATTTGCTCAGCTCGATACCATCGCCTGCCGCTTTCTGGCGATTCATGAAAATGCGTTTGTAATGGTTGTAAACCGCTACGGCGAGCTTCTTCTTGGTTTGTTCCTGTCCGATGACGTACTCGTCAAGGAAGGTTTTGACTTCCTGCGGCTTTGGGAGTTGATTGGGCGGACTGGCAGCTGGCGTAGCGGAGCGATCGTCTTCCAAAATCGAGTTGCAGACGGCGACGCACTCATCGCAAATGTAGGCACGGGGATAGTCGCTGGGCGACGAGATCAATTTGGCGACAGCGTCCTGCGACTTATGGCAAAACGAACAGCGCAGGATCTCGTCGGTTCCCGATTTGTTTTTCACTCAGCTGTACTCCTCGTTGCGTCTCTTTCCGATCAGGCGTCATCCGAAGTCCCGCACTTTTGAGAACTGGACGAAGGAATCCTGGCCAAGCATCTCTGGGAGCCCCGAGTACTCAGTACCCAGAAACGCTATCCTACCGCTTTTACGGTCTTATAGATGATATCGTCTATGATTCCGTATTCCTTAGCCTGCTGCGCGTTCATGATGAAGTCGCGCTCCACGTCCTTTTCTACCTTATCTAGCTTCTGGCCGCTATGTTTCGATAGTAACTGGTTAGTGATTTCCCGCATTCGGAGGATTTCCCGAGCGTGAATATCGATATCGGTCGCTTGGCCCGATAGTCCTCCCATCGAGGGCTGATGAATAAGGATCCGCGAATTAGGCAATGCCAGGCGCTTCTTGGGCTCGCCGGCCGCCAAAAGCAGGGCCGCCATCGAGGCCGCCTGGCCCACGCACAGCGTCATGACGTCGTTTTTCACGTACTGCATGGTGTCATAGATCGCCATGCCCGCCGTAATCGAGCCGCCGGGCGAGTTTATGTAAAGCTGGATATCCTTTTCGGGATCTTCCTGAGCCAGGAAAAGCATTTGGGCGATGACCAGGTTGGCGATGTTGTCGTCAATTGGTGTGCCGATAAAAATAATGTTATCGCGGAGCAGGCGGGAATAAATATCGTAGGCGCGTTCGCCCCGCCCGGTCTGCTCGATGACCATCGGTACCAGCATCATGTAGGGATCGTTTTTCTTCCAGTCGTCGTTTTTCATGTTCACCTGTCACACTCCGCCCCGAACTTTCGTCTGCTTTCCCGGGGAGGTCCGAAGTTGGTCTGCGTCTTTTCTAAGCTACGCGGACTGGTGATAAAGAAAATCGAGGGTCTTTTCGCTGCGGATTCTATTCCGGATTCTATCCATGCCCCCATCCTCTGTCAATCGCGCGCGGACCGCTTCCGGCGTCTGTTTTGACTGCCGCGCCAGCGCTTCTAGTTCGCGATTTATTTCTTCCTCGCTGACCTGAATGTTTTCCAGATCGGCGATGCGCTCCAGGAGCAAACTCGACTTCACATCCTGGAAGGCCTGCTCGCGCTGACCGGCACGAAGCCGGGGCAGGTCCATTTTCTTCATGTCCTCCATTTTCATGCCCTGCGCCGCCAGCGCCCGCAGGCCACGCTCGAGCCGCAGATCGATCTGACGATCGACTAACGCCTCGGGAACTTCAAACTCGTTGCGTTTCACCAAGTCTGAAACGATCTTGTCTTTCGCTTCGCGCTCGGCTGTGTGCTGCTTTTCGGCTGCGATGTTCTCCCGAATCTGCTTGCGAACCTGATCGAGGCTGTTAAACTCACCCAGTTCTTTGGCGAAGTCGTCATTGAGCTCGGGCAGGTTCTTCTGCTTGATACCGTTTACTCTAACGGTGTAGACAAAGGCGTTTCCGGCGAGGCGCTTGTCCGGAGCATCGTCAGGATAAACCACATCGAAGGTGCGTTCTTCTCCGGCTGAAGCGCCCGTGAGATTTTGCGTGAATTCCGGAACAGTATTCTTGCCGCCGATTTCGATCAACACATCATTCAGAACCGGATTCTTTCCGGCTTCAGCCGCCGGATTCTTCGGCTTGCCTTCCATCGAAGCCTGCGCAAAATCGCCTTCAGCAAGGGCGCGTCCCTCGACGTTGGTATAACTCGCGTGTTGTTCGCGGACGCCGTCCAGCGCCTGTTCGACTTCTTCATCGGTGACCGTGATGTCAGGCTTTTCGGCACGCAACTCCTTGTAGCCCTCCACCTTGATTTCCGGCAGGATTTCGAACGTCGCTTTGAAACGCAGCGGCTCGCCTTCATGAATATGCAGATCAGTCACGCGCGGCGTTGAGACCGGAATCAGCCCCTGCTTCTCGGCTTCTTTGCGAAAATATTTCGGGATCAGCGCCTCGGCGACATCATTTTTCAGCCCTTCGGCAAAGCGCTGCTTGATGATGGAAGCCGGAACATGCCCGGCGCGAAATCCCGGCAGCCGAGCCATTTTCTGATAGCGCTGGACTTGAGCTTCAGTTTCGCGCGCAACTTCATCGGCTGGGATTTCGATGGAAATCTCCCGCTTAACGCTCTCTTTGGCGGCAGTGTCGGTGGGGCTCACTAGGCAAGTTTAATGAGGGAGAGAGAGAAGCGTCAAACGACGGCGCGACACAAGCCAAGGGCGAAATGTTCCATCCGGCAACTTCTACTTCTTCAACCCTCCCGCAAAATTCGTGACCACCGTCACCGACTGGTTGCCCTGCTGCGAGATGCGCGAGACAAGGATCTTCTTTCCGTCGGGGGAAACATTGTAAGCGGGATTGCCGTTCAGGTTGCTGATGAGCGTCTGCGGCGCTCCAATTAGCAACCCGTCCCCTTGCTCCTTCACCGGCGCGGAAACCAGCGAATACTTCGTACTCTCGATGCCCGCGTAGAAAATTTCTGTTCCATCGGCACTCCAGGTCGGTAGGACTCCTCCATTTGGTGAAACCTGCCATTTGCCTTTGCGATCTCCGAAGGGCACCACGTACACCTCCCACCGTCGCGACTCCTGCGATTCGTAAACCACGTACCGTCCGTCCGGTGAAAACCGCGCATACAAGCCGTTTTCGATGATTTTCGAGGGCTTGCCCGGGCCGGCCAGGGGGAGGGCCCAGACGCTGGTACTGCCCCCGCTGGTGCGCTGGGCAAACAGGAGTGTTTTTCCGTCCGGTGAGCAGGTGTCTGGAAAAACATCTTGTTGATCATTACTCAAAACGCTTTCCTCGGCGCTGCTGCCGTCGGCGAGTTTGCGGAAGATGCTGTACCGGCCATTGCGCAGGCTCGCGTAGTAAATCCACTTTCCATCGGGGGACCACTGCGGGGTACTGTTGGAGACCGGCCCAAAGGTCAGCCGGGTTCGGACCCCGCGCGCGAAATCCAGTACGAATATCTCTGCGGTGCCGGACCCAGTTTCCATTTGCAGCGCCGCCCGGTCCCCTTGAGGCGAGAGATGGGCAACGTCTGCTGTCAGATTGTCGGCCGCCACCCCAAGGTCTTTTCCGCTGCGATCCAGCCACACTAACTGCATGGCTCCGAACGCGCCGCTGCTGTAAATCAGAAGACCGTCCTCGGCGGCTGAGACGTCCATGTGCCAGGTTGAGGCATCGTTAATCACGCCGCTCGCGACCACTTGCGGCTCGCCGCTCAACTCGCCCTTCGCCGGATCGAAGCGTTGGGCCAGCAGTTTGTCCCCTCGCGCAAACAAAAGAAACCC
Organism: Candidatus Sulfotelmatobacter sp.; assembly: GCA_030039165.1. GTDB lineage: Bacteria > Acidobacteriota > Terriglobia > Terriglobales > Acidobacteriaceae > Sulfotelmatobacter. Next base: position 7,661 of record JASHQM010000043.1, read on the forward strand.
GTTGGTGTACAGCGCATTCGACTGCGCGCGAAACAACAGGCGGTTCTCGCGGCCATCGACCGAAGCGTAATAAATGGCGTCATTGGCCACCTTTGCGGCGTCGTGATTGAGCGCGAGGTAGAGAAAATGTTTGCCATCGGGCAGAAAAAAAGGCCAGCGGTGCGAATCCAACTGCGGATCGAGCATGGTGAGCGGCTCCGCAGTTCCTCCCGAGGCGCTGACTCTCATCAATGCCGCATTCGGACCGGGCGAGAAGACGATGGTTCCTCCCGATCCCCATGTCCCGCCGCGGCCCTGTATTGCATCGGTTACCTCGGTCGGGGAACCGGTATTCACATCGACCTTCTTCAACTTCCCCAGAACAAAAAAACCCAGCGAGCGGCTGTCGGGCGACCAGAAAGGAAAATTGGCGCCCGTAGTCCCCTCGATCGCATGCGCTTCCAGGGAATTGATGGGGCGGACCCAGATTCCCAGCGGGCTCTCTGTGCCTGCGGCGGTAAAAGCGACCAGGGTGCCATCCGGCGACACCACCGGCGGCCCGGCATCATCGCCGGTCAAACGGAAAAAGTTGTTGGGCGGAGGATCGATGGCCGCGCGGACACTGGGCAGCGGGTGAGCCGGATGGTAGAACAAAGCTGCAGCGAGCGCGCCCAAGAGCGCAGCTCCAACGATGCCGGCAATCCTGCCGAAGTTTTGTCGCGGTCCGGCACGCGAGCCTTCTTCGGAGTCGGCCGTATGATCCGCAGGCCCTTCAGCCGCGATGGCCTGCAAATCCAGCTTCAGATCGTGGGCGGTTTGAATGCGCTCTTCGGGATCCTTGTCGAGGCAGTTGTGAATCAGCCGGTCTAATCCCGGTGGTGCAGTTGGAGCCAGCGTAGAAACTGCCGGTGGTTCGACGGCAAGAATCTGGCCAACGATGCTGGCCTGCGTCTTGCCCTCAAATGCGCGCTTGCCGGTCGCCATCTCAAACAACATCACGCCGAAGGCGAAAATGTCGGAGCGGGCGTCGGCCTCGATCCCTTGTACCTGCTCGGGCGACATGTACTGCACTGTGCCGATCACCGCGCCCGCGGTGGACAAAGGCGAGGCTGGGGATGCCGCAGGAGTGGTCTGAGTCAAAGCGGCGGCAAGCACGGAGGCCGATCCGCTGCCTCGCATTCCCGGGTTTGCGCCCGCCGCCAAGGGTTTTGCTAGGCCGAAGTCGAGCAGCTTGGCGCCCAGCTTGGTCAGCATCACGTTGCCGGGTTTCAAGTCGCGATGCACCACGCCGGCGCGGTGAGCTTTTTCGAGAGCGTCGGCAATCTCGATGGCGGTCTTAAGCAACTCTGCCGTCGGCAACGGACCCTTCCTGAGGCGGTCAGCCAGCGACTCGCCTTCCAGAAATTCCATTACCAGGAATTCAATGCCACCGTCGTGCCCTACGTCATGCAAGACGCAGATATGAGGATGCTGAAGCTGAGAAACGATCCGCGCCTCTCGCTCGAAGCGCGCCCGCAACTCGGCATTTGCCACCAGCTGCGAGTTCAGAACTTTAATGGCAACGGTGCGATCGAGGCGCGTATCGCGAGCACGGTAGACTTCGCCCATGCCGCCAGCGCCTAGGGGCGACTGAATCTCATAGGGACCAAGCTTCGTACCTGAACCAAGGGGCATCAGGGCGCAATTATAGCGTGTGGAAGGCGCGTGGCCCATTCAAGAGCGCTTTGCCTTGAGCGGGCGCAAGTCCGAAGCGCTAGGACGCTTGATAAGATCAGTGGGATGCTTTCAGCAAACCAAGTGCGCTGTCGAGGACTCAATCGTCCGTAATTACCAATTGCCGCCACCGTTTGCCGAGGGAATAAATGCGCCCCGCTGGCTCACCATCCTCAATCGCGAGCTTATTTCTTGCACGCGCTGCCCGCGCCTGGTTGAATATCGTGAGCGCATCGCGCGGGAGAAGCGGCGCGCCTATCGCGATCAAGAGTATTGGGGCAAGCCGGTGCCCGGCTTTGGAGATCCTGACGCTCGCGTGCTCATTATGGGCCTCGCACCCGGCGCGCACGGCTCCAACCGCACCGGCCGCCCGTTCACCGGCGATGCTTCCGGCAAGTTCATGTATCCCGTGCTTTATGAAACCGGATTCGCGAATCAACCCAATGCCACCGACCGCAACGACGGCCTCGTACTCAAAGATGTCTATATCACCGCCGCAGTTCGCTGCGCTCCGCCTGATAACAAGCCAAAACCGCAGGAGCTTGCCAATTGCGCACACTTCCTCGATCGCGAACTTGCAGGATTAAAGAATGTAAAGGTCGTGGTCGCGCTGGGGAAAATTGGATTTGATGCATATCTGAACTATGTCAAGCGGAGGGGTCTTTCCATTGTTCGCCAGCAATATCCATTCAAACATGGCGCCAGTTACCGGTTACCCGATGGTAAGGTGTTACTGGTGTCATACCATCCGTCAAATCAGAATACGCAAACCGGCAAGCTGACTCGAGCAATGTTTATCGAGATATTTAAGCAGGCGGCAAAATTTGCCGAAGGGTGATTCAAGGCGCTGTCAGGCGGTTCGTTGCACCCTACCCCTAAGAGTGGGGTCACATTGGACTAACCTGGGGTCACGCACCGGGGCGGCGCCTGTTCTGGCTCGGGGTTCGAAGCCGCGAGTCCCGAGCGGATACGAGCCATGAGCTGTGAGCAATGAGCGATCCGTAATTCCCGCCTTGCTCGTTGCTCATCGCTCGCGACTCACTTCAGCCTCGTTGCCGTAACTTCCAGCTGAAACTGCCGCTTTGAATTGGGATCATCCACGCTGCCCAGCACCAGCGGTTTGCCGAGTTGCGCCAGGCTGCTCGCCTTAATTTGCAACTGCCGCAGCACCGGACGCGGTTGCTGCTGGTCGGGCATGGCAAAGTTGCTCATCTCCGCGCGCGCACTGATCGCCAGGCCGTTGGCGCGCTCTTCGATCCTGCTCCAGATGCTGGTCCCGACGTCGAGATACTGAAACTCTCCTTGTTTCACCTCCGCGGGAACGCGCGTGCCGATCTTAATCTCGTTGGAGTCACCGTTGTTCAGGTTCATCGAATATTGCCGCGCATTGATCTTCTTGCCCTCCTCCAATTCGTTGACGGAAAAGTCCAGGCGATAAGCGTCTACCGCTTTTTCCGCCTCCGGAGCGGACTTCGCTGCGCTTGCTTCCTGTGCCCGGCTGGTACCGATCCCGAACCCGGTCAGCAGGCCGAGCATCACGGTTACTATCATTTTCTTCAGCATGGCTGTCTCCTGTTTCTCTGCATTTGTGACTTCTATCTGTTATCTGTTTCCTTCTCAGAGCTCTCATCGCTGATCATGGGTTCGGCCATCTCTTCCTCATCGCGATGCAGTTCTTCAGTTCGCGCCTCGGCGATCAGGGCAGCGTGCTCGGGATATTTCGCGACGTACTGGGCTAATATCTTTTCCTGCTCTGTCAGCGGCGCGGGCGAAGGAAACTCCGGCATGCGCGCGGCGGTCGCCACGACTGGCGTTGTGTGATGCGGGGGTCTTGCTTTCCCAGTTCTGACCGATGCCACAGGTTTAGCAGGGAGAGCGGGCCCTATTAGGGAATGTGCGGTCTGGATCTCCTGGCTTTGCTGCACGACGTGATCCCCCGTAGTTACGATCGCCGCACGCTCCGTTCTTCGTAACAAAGCCACTCCGAGAACCAGCATCAAGAGTGCTACAGCCCCGACCGAAGCCCACCGCCACCAACCCTTCTCCCCGCTTGTCTCGCGCTGTGCCCGCAAATTCGCCAGAATGCGCCCTTCGAGTCCCGCTCGCGGCTCGACAGTCGCATACTTGGCCAGAGCGGCGTCAAGCTGCCGATCAAGCGTGTCGTTCTCTATCTTGTCCCTCATGCTCCCGACTCCTGTTTCCGTTCCAATCGTTCCACCAGTTTTTCCCGCAAAATCTGTCGCGCCCGGAACACTCGCGAGCGCACAGCTGCCTCGTTGATGCCCAATGCTGCCGCAACATCACGTGGTGACATTTCTTCCACCGTCAATAGAACCAAAGGCTCACGCAACTTTTCGGGCAATGCCGCGATAAATTTTTCCAGCAATAGACTCACCTGCGCGCCGTGCATCTTGTCATCGGCGGCCGAATCGGCAGAAACGATTTCTGGCAACGGTCGTTTAGGATCGTCGAGCGTAGTCTCCTGCTTACGGCTTGCCTTGCGGCTACGCTCCACCGCGACTCGCCATGCGATCCGCGCCAGCCAGCTCTTTTGATCCTCAACTGCTGCCAGCCTGCGGCTGTGGCGCAGCACACGGAGGAACGTTTCTTGCGCAGCGTCTTCGGCATCGTGGTGGCTTCTGAGTGCGGCGTATGCGATCCGGTAGACCAGCCGTGAATACTGCCGAACCAGATCTTCCAGCAGCCCGTCCTCACTGCGTTCTGCCTTGCCTTCGGCCGTCAATACGCCGCTCAGGATCGCCTCTCCTGCCAGCACTCGTTTTGCCCTCATGCATGAAGAGCGTTCGAGAAAGAGTTTCGTTCAAGGAATTTTTATGGTGTTTCTCAATTTGAGCCGGACGGGTGTCAGGCCAGCCTCCGATTGGCCGCGCTCCGGTACTCTACTAAGACCCAAGGCAAAACTAACCTGTTAGAAAAGGCGATGGCCAGCGACTATCTAGATGTGAGCGGCTCTGGAGCAATGGTGAGCGGCAGCGTCAGCCAGGATTCCCTTTACGAGGAGGCGGCGGAGGTCTACAGCCCTGCTCTGAATCGTCTGGCGCAGGCGTATGAGTTTGACCCGGAAGCGCGGCGCGACCTGCTCCAGGAAATTCATTTGCAGCTTTGGCGCAGCTTCACGAATTTCGACCAGCGCTGCTCGCTGAGAACGTGGGTGTATCGCGTGGCACATAACGTAGCCACCGCATACGTCATCCGGCAAAGCCGAATCAGGGGCCGACTGGTGAGCATGGAGGAGATTGAAGAGGCCGCCGGTCAGGATGCTGAACTTGCCGCCAGCAACACCCATGCGCTGGAACGCTTGTCGGCGTTGATCCGAAGTCTGAAGCCGCTCGATCGTCAAATCATCGTTTCTTATCTGGAAGGAATGGATGCAGGTTCGATTGGCGAAATTACCGGGTTATCTGCAGGGAACATTGCGATGAAGGTTCACCGTATCAAGAACGTTCTGAAACGGCAGTTCCACGAAGGAGGGGGCCATGGCGAATGAGTTCCCTACGAACGATCCAAGAAATGTCTGGCAAAACCAACCAACGGAGGCTTTCAAAATGTCAGCAGAACAACTTCGTCTTAAGGCACAGCAACGGCAGTCGAAGGCACGCTTCGAGGCCATCACGCAAATCACCATTGGGCTCGTGCTTTGCATTTTCTTTGCGCGAGCGATTCCTGCAACCCGTGAGCTGGTATCGCGGCTGGGATTTGTGGTCCTGAGTGTCTGGAGCCTTTATCTTGCCTATCAGGCTTATCGATGGATTTGGCCGGGGAGGGTAAAGCAGCAGGCGGCCGCGAGCGTAACGGTCGAGTCTTACCGCGCCGAGCTCGAGAAGCGCCGCGACTACGCCCTGAATATCTGGCAGAAGGCGGGACTGACGTTCTGTTTTTTGGGCATCGCGTTGGTGCTGGGGCCGACAGTCGTCAGGTCGCTTGCAGCGCCGCGGCTGCTGTGGAATGTTGTGCCGGTTCTTGTCCTGCTCATCATCTGGTTGGCAGTTTTCTTTCCAACCAGACGCAGGCGGCAACAAAAGCTTCGACGTGAGATCGAGGAGTTGAAGGGGCTGGAAAGAGAGAGTCGATCGTGATTGGGGTCGGTTCAAGCGAACAGCAGGTTCCTCACCGGGTCAGGCACTTGGCCCAGTGAGGAATGACGTCAATCAAGGGTAATAACGTCGCTAGGGTCTGATAAGGGCTAGGCTACAAGCCTACCAACACCGGTTCCGGCTCCAGGTATACTCCCCAGATTTCTTCTACCCGCTGCTGAATTTGATCTTTCAGCGCGAGCACGTCGGCGGCCGTCGCGCTGCCCCGGTTGACAATGGCGAGAGCGTGCCGGGTCGAGATGCCGACCGG
>JASHQM010000044.1 GCA_030039165.1 Candidatus Sulfotelmatobacter sp.
ATCGACAACGATACTTCGCGCGATCTCGATCAGATTGAAGTCGCGCAGCGCGTGCAGAACGGCGACACGAAAATCATGGTCGGAATCGCCGATCTGGATGGTTACGTCCCCCAGGGCAGCGCCATGGACCTCCACGCTGCGTCAGAGACGACTACGGTGTATGCGGGCGTCAGAAATTTCCCCATGCTGCCGGAAGAACTCTCCAACGGCAAAACTTCCCTGCTCGAAAATCAGGACCGGTTAGGAGTAGTCGTCGAATTTGTCGTGGATGCCGGCGGTCTCGTCAACTCCAGCGACGTCTACTGCGCCCTGCTCCGCAACCGCGCGCAGCTCCAGTACAACTCGACTGGCGCGTGGCTGGAAGGAACGGCAGCTGCACCCCCGAAGCTTGCGTTCTCAACCGAGTTGCAGGCTCAACTGCAGTTGCAGAACGAAACTGCGCAAAGACTCAGGAATCTGCGTCACGAACAGGGTGCGCTCAGCCTCGAAACCGAAGAACTGATGCCGCTGGTGCTCGATGAGAAAGTCGTGGGAGTGGTTTCGCAACAAAAGAATCCCGCCACCGACCTGATCGAAGATTTCATGATCGCCGCCAATGGAGTAGTGGCGCGATTCCTGGAGCGCGTTTCCTCGTTGCGCCGCATCGTGAGAGTTCCCGCTCGCTGGGATCGCATCGTGCAACTGGCAGCCGATTATGGCGACAAGCTGCCGCCCGATCCGGATTCCAAATCGCTGAACGATTTTCTCTTGCGCCGCAAGGCTGCCAGCCCCGAACAATTCCCTGATCTGTCGCTCGCCGTCGTCAAGCTCATTGGCCCCGGCGAGTACGTTCTTGAGCGGCCGGGCGACCACGCGCCGGGACACTTTGGCCTTGCCGTTCAGGACTACACTCACTCCACCGCTCCTAATCGCCGCTTCGCCGATGTCGTGGGTCAAAGATCGATTAAGGCTCTGCTCGCCGGTAAACCCAACCCCTATTCCGACGGCGAACTTTCTGCCATTGCGGCCAACTGCACCGCCAAGGAAAATGCCGCCAGAAAAGTCGAGCGCGAGATGACCAAGCGGCTGGCAGCCGTCTCCATGCAGCATCGAATTGGCGCTGTCTTTGGCGCAGTCGTTACCGGTGTCACGCCGAATGGTACCTTCGTCCGCATTGCTCAGCCGCCCGTCGAAGGCTTGCTGGCGCAGGGCCAGAGCGGAGTCGACGTCGGCGACAAAATGCGGGTCAGGCTGGTTCGCGTCGATCCCCAGCGGGGCTTCATCGATTTCGCCCGCGTATAGAGCCTGTAAAATGAACGATGCGGAATAAAGTATGTCCAGCGCGTGTTCGATACGGGTTCGCGGCGTCGTACAGGGCGTGGGATTCCGTCCGTTCGTATTCCGTTTGGCGCGCGCCAACACACTCACGGGCTGGGTGCTGAACGGAGAAAACGGTGTCGAGATTTACCTCGAGGGCACCGAGCCGCATCTTCGGGCCTTCGTGCACGAACTCAAAACTCAGCCCCCTCCTGCCGCCACCATCGCCGAAATTGAGGTGCATCCCGCGGCTGCGCTTGGGTTGATCGATTTCACCATTCGCGAAAGCGAGCGTAAAGACGCGCCCACGGTTCGCATCTCTCCCGACCTTCCGGTTTGCGATCAGTGTCTGCGCGAGCTTTTCGGTCCAGCGAATCCACGCTACAAATACGCCTATATCAACTGCACGAATTGCGGCCCGCGCTACACGGTCGTGCTCGGCCTGCCTTACGACCGTCCAAAGACCACGATGAAAGATTGGCCGCTGGATGAATACTGCGCATCGGAATACCGCGACCCAAGCAACCGCCGCTTTCATGCCCAGCCGGCGGCGTGCCCGCATTGCGGGCCTTTTTATTATCTGCACGAAGCAAATTCCGGCAACGCGATCAGAAACGACGCGGCGATCCTCAAGGCAGTCGAACTCCTCAACAACGGCCGCATTCTGGCCGTGAAGGGACTGGGTGGATATCATCTCGCCTGCGATGCCCGCAATGCAGCCGCGGTCACTGCCTTGCGCGAGCGCAAATACCGCAAAGAAAAGCCTTTCGCGCTGATGGCCAAAGATCTGGCAACCGCCAGAACATTAGTCGAGCTTTCGCCCGATGCGGAAAATCTTCTGCTTTCGAGCGCGCGCCCCATCGTTCTCTCTCCGGCGACAGTTGAACTCGCGGAGGTCGCACCCGACAATCGCGAACTGGGAGTGATGTTGCCCTACACACCATTGCAGCACCTGATTTTCGCCGCCGGCGCTCCACACGCATTAGTTATGACCAGCGCCAATCGGTCAAGTGAACCGATTGCTTATGAGGATGATGACGCGCTGACTAGTCTGGCAGAAATTGCCGATGCATTCCTGATCGGCCAGCGCCCAATCGCGCGGCGTGTTGACGATTCCGTCGCTCGTGTCGGAGCCTTCGGTCCCGCGATCCTTCGCCGCTCGCGTGGCTACGCCCCCGGAGCAGTTGCAACTTTACCCACAGAGCGACCGCTTCTTGCCGTCGGCGCTGATCTGAAAAACACAATCACCCTGGTTGTCGATGGCCAGGCCTTTGTCAGCCAGCACATTGGCGATCTCGAGTATTACCAGGCCTTTCGCGCCTTTGAAGAAACCGTTCGCGACCTGGTCTCCATGTATGCGGTGCGCTGGGAAGATCTGCTGGTCGTGCATGATTCTCACCCGCAATATGCCTCAACCACTCATGCACTGGCGCTGCCGATTCCGAAGAAAATCGCCGTGCAGCATCACCGCGCCCACATTGCCTCGGTGCTGGCCGAACGTGGCGAGTGGGAAAAACGCGTAGTCGGCGTAAGCTGCGATGGCACCGGATTCGGCGACGATGGTTCGATCTGGGGCGGGGAGATTTTCATCGGTAGTGCGAAGGATGGATTCGAACGAGTTGCGCATCTGCGCAATGCTCTGCTTCCCGGCGGCGACGCGGCAGCGCAATATCCAGTGCAGGCGGCTGCCGGATTTCTTCATCAGATCGAAGAATTGCCCGATCTTGAAACCGCTCCATTCAATTTTCCCACGCGCTATGCGCAGTCTCTGGAACTTGTCCACAAGCGTGTTCGCACCTTCGGCACTACTTCCGCAGGAAGATTGTTCGATACCGCCGCCGCTTTGCTTGGCTTTACCCGCGAGATTACCTTCGAAGGCCAGGCGGCAATGTGGCTGGAGCAGCTTGCGAACGACCTGCCCTCAGCAGACGCTTATCCGTTTCCATTCTCCGAGAATGAACTGGATTTTCGGCCTCTTCTGGCGTCCGTCGCCAACGATCGCAATCGCGGCCGCGATGTCCGCGAAATTGCCCGAGCATTCCAACGAGGCATCGCTCAGGGAATTTTCGACTGCGTAAAGAGCGTCGCCGCACCGGCCCGCATCGATACCGTTGTTTTATCCGGCGGAGTTTTTCAGAACGAGCTTCTTCTGCGTGATCTGAAATCGCTGCTGGTTCCTCAATTCGAAATCTGGACCAATCATGCCGTGCCCACCAACGACGGCGGAATCAGCCTGGGTCAGGCCGCCTTGGCGGCGTTGAGCTCTGAGAGCGATTAAATAAATGCACGAACTTTCCATCGCCATGAGCATCATCGATGTGGTTTCAGAAGAGGCCACGCGCCGCAAAGCGCGCGTGGATGCCGTACACTTGAAGGTTGGTGTTCTGTCAGGGGTGGTCGCCGACGCGTTACAGTTTTCCTACGAAATGGCTTGCCAGGATACCCCGCTGCAAGGCTCGCGGCTGGTGATCGAGGAAGTGCCGATTGTGGTCTATTGTTCGCGCTGCCAGGCCGAGCGCACCCTGGATTCGATGCAGTTGTTCTGCTGCCCCGCATGCGGCACGCCCAGCGGCGATCTCAGGCATGGCAAGGAGCTGGAAGTGGTCGCTCTGGAGATACAATGACAAGCCCTGAACCACGGCTGGTAGAAGTCCGGAAAAATATTCTCAAGCAGAATGATCTCACTGCCCGCGCTTTGCGCACGCGCTTCCGCGGGGCGGGAGTTTTTGTCGTGAGTCTGGTTTCGAGTCCCGGCTCGGGGAAAACTACGTTTCTCGAAAAGACGCTGACTTCGCTGCGTCCGCGCTATCGCGTCGCGGCCCTCGTGGGCGACCTTGCTACCGAAAACGATGCCACCCGGCTGGCGCGCAGCCAGGCCCCGGTAAAGCAGATCATCACCGGTACGTTATGTCATCTCGAAGCGGCGATGGTTGAGAAAGCTGTCGCCGAAGCGGAGTGGAATCTGAACGATCTGGACTTTTTATTCATCGAGAACGTCGGCAACCTCGTCTGCCCTTCCTCGTATGATCTGGGCGAAGACTTGCGCATGGTGCTGCTTTCAGTGACCGAGGGCGAAGACAAGCCGCTGAAGTATCCCACGATTTTCAATAGCGCCGACGTAGCTGTGATTACGAAGAATGATTTAGCCGCGGCGGTCGAGTTCGATTCGAAGGCCGCCCTGCGCAATATTCAGGCCGTAAGGCCCGGCATGAAAGTTTTTCAAGTGTCAGCAAAAACCGGCGCCGGTCTGGATGATTACCTCCAATTCCTGGCGCAGCGGCTGACAGAATTGCGCAGTACAACTTCCGTTTAGGTGGTGAGGCGTTCGGCACATGATCGCGCTTCTCTCCATTCTCGCGCTGGGATTTTTCCTCGGAATGCGTCACGCCACCGATCCCGATCACGTGATCGCCGTCGCCACCATCGTCACCCGCCAGCGCAGCCTGGGCCGCGCCGCCATCATCGGCGCATTCTGGGGATTGGGCCACACTATCACCATCTTCGTCGTCGGCGCAGGAATCATTTTGTTCAACGTCGTGATACCCGCCCGCGTCGGGCTCAGCATGGAGCTCTCAGTCGGCATTATGCTTATCATTCTTGGCATCGCGAATATCGCCGGTTTTCTACGCTCTGTGCCCGAAGTCACGGAGGCCGAATCTGCCGATGCGCTTCACTCCCGCACCCACAGCCACGGCGACTACGTTCACACTCATCATCATGGGCATGGAACTGCGGCACATTCGCACGCCGTAGATCACACTCCGGTGGCCTTTATGGATAAGCGCCTCGGCCGTTCCAGCGCCTACCAGCATCTGCGCCCGCTGATCGTGGGCCTCGTTCACGGATTAGCCGGCTCGGCCGCCGTGGCTTTGCTGGTGCTGACCACGATTCGTAATCCGCACTGGGCCGTCGCTTACTTGCTGATCTTCGGCGTCGGAACCATTGCCGGGATGATGGTCATCACCATGAGCCTCGCGTCGACGTTGAAGTTTGTCGGAAGAAGCCAGGCCGTCGCCAGCAAGCTGGCTATGGCTTCCGGAGTGCTCAGCTTGGCATTCGGCTTCTTTGTGGTTTATGAAATGGGCTTCGCGAGCGGACTGTTCACTAGTCATCCGCTGTGGACGCCGAAGTAGCTTTTGTGCCTTAAACCATTACTGCACCCCCCGCCCAAACCTGTAAGTAACAGCCACGCCGGCGTACGACGGTATGCGTACTCCCACAACTTCCTGAATATCCGAAGGATAAAAATTCTCCGTGGTTTGCCCGGTAAAACCACCGGCGATCAGGAAATTGATTCCAGCGTCGATCTTGCCATGCAAAAACGGCCGCACAACCGCTCCACGAAATTCCTTTACCGGAGTTCCGGTGCATTCTTCGCTAAGATTTATCGGGTTGCATCCCGTACCCAGTGGTTTTGTTCCCACATATTCGAACTCGCCTTTTGCCTGCAAACGCAACGGCAGCTTTTGAATCGCTCCCAGCATGTCGAAAATCATGCGCGGCGCCTCCGGCGTGGGATCGCCAGTCGAAAGATCGCGCGCATCGGCCTTGGAAAAACTGGCCTGCAACGATCCCACGCCAAAATTATGTCGCACGGCAATGATCGCGAAGCGCAGGCGGCTCGGCCCTTCGTTGAGCTGAAGCCCGGTATCGGGGTCCAGCTTCGCCAGTTGTGCGCTGCTGGTCACATGGCCCAATGTCAGCCGCAGATCGGTTTGATGAATCGTCTTGCTGGCAACAATCTGATAGGAACGCACCGTGGCGACGGGGCTGGCTGCCGCTGGTGCGATTCCAGATCCACTCCCCAATCCTACCCGCGGATCTTCTGTAAAGAACGCTCGCCCTGCACTCAGAGAAATCAACGGAGCATACCAGCTCTGCTTCGGCAAAAAGGAAACTGTAGCTTTCGGCGAATTCACGCCCACCCACTTTTGAAATGAATTTTGTGCATGAAGCAGGTCGTCGTTCTCGATATCGATTTCATCGTGGCGCCAGCCGAGGTAATAGCGAACATAACGCGCCAGTCCGCCTTCGGCCGCAATGTATGGCGTCAAAGGCTGAATCGTAATGTTGTTCCCGTCTACAGGAGTGAACGGGCCGTAATAGCTGGGCTCGCTGGGATTGAAAAACCCGTAATGATCGAGATCGTCGCGCCGCGGAGCTTCCCGTTCGTAATCAAATCCCGCCAGCAGCGAAAGATATTCCGCAACTTTATTTATATAGTTCAGGCTGCTGCCGGCAACCGTACGAAATTCGCTCTGGCGGATCAGTCCCTGCCCGAAATCGGAAAATAACGAAAGGTTGTAACTGCGGAAAAATCCGGAAACTTGAATCTGCTGGCTTGCATCGATCTGCCAGACGTCGTTCAGCGCAACCAGCGCCGTATGCGTCTGATCTTTCTGGCGCGGATCGATCGTGTCCCCATAATTGGAAAAATCAGCATCGTACACGTTGACTGGAAAAATCGGAACCAACCCGGGAACATAAGAAGTGCCGTAATATCCGATTCCAAGTAAAGTTAGGCGGTGATTGTCTTCGAGGAACAGGCGCTCGCCGTTCAATTTGTATTGCTGGCGATGCTCCAGTCTTTGCAGGAATCCATTGCCGTAGGCACCTTCCAGCGCCACCCACCACTCTGGGTTTGGGCTCAAGCCGGCAACCACATCGACATCGCGGTAATCTCCCGTAAGCGTGAGGAAACGATCGACCTGCCTCCGCATCCCATACGTCGCCGCCAGATTGACAGAGTGATTCCCTTCGCGAACGTTGAACGCACCGCCGTCGATCTCCACGCTCTCCAGAATTTCAGGAATAAATATGTTCGGATCGGAGTAGCCGTTGCCGTGGGCGTTCGCCGACAGATTATTCGGCACCAGATAACTTCCCACGGAAATATACTGTGCGATCGGTTCACCGTGATCGCCCGCCACCCCGGGAGCAAAATACTGCGGCGCTTTGATGCCGCTTGACGCCGTCTCGATCGGGTATCCCGGAATCGAAACCGGCGCCCCAGGCCTGCCAGGATTCGCATCGAGCAGCTCCTGCCGTACAAAAACGCGCTCGCCCGGATCGGGTGAGAGCACATCGGACTCGTTCACGTCGGCCGTGACTGTAACGTTTTCAATCCTCGATGAAAGTTCGCCCAGAGTGACTTCGATCTCTGGATTGCCGCTCGCGCGCAAAATGATCGGGCGCGTGACAGGACGAAATCCTGTCGCCGTCACGCTGACAACATACTCACCCGCCGCAGTCGCAGCCAGATCGAATTGACCGTCCCTGCCAGAAACCGTCTCCGCCGAAACCGACCTTTGCGCAAGCAGCTGGACAGCCGCGCCCGGCATGGCATTCCCTTGCGGATCGATCACGCGTCCCTTCAAATGAACGTCCTGGGCGCCGAGAGTGCCTGCCCAGGAAAGAAAAACCAAGCTAACGATTTTCCTCAAATGAAAGGCGGGCTTCATTTCATGGGCGGCACGTAAGGAATATAGCGGGCGAAAAGCCAGCACAGAAAAAACACAACCGGAATATGAACCATTAACTGGAGCACTCCGTAGCCTACGATATCGCGGGCCTTCAATCGTATAATGCCCAGCAGCGGCAGCATCCAGAACGGGTTTACCAGGTTGGGCAAGGCTTCCGCGGCGTTATAGATCTGCACCACCCATCCCAGATGCACCTGGTGCAGCTTCGCGGCTTGCAGCACATACGGGGCTTCGATGACCCACTTGCTGCCTCCCGAAGGAATGAAAACCCCCAGCACCGCAGAATAAGTTGCCACCAGCAGAGGATACGTATTGTGCGTGCTGATGGAGGCGAACAGCTTCGCCAGAATGTCGGAGATGCCTGTCCCGGTGATCATCCCAAAAATCACTGCATAGAAGGGGAATTGGATGATCACCCCTCCGGTCGCCGGAATACACTCCCCTACCGCATGCATAAACCTCTTTGGACGCCAATGCAGCAACAATCCGACCGTAATGAAGATCAGGTTGTAAGTATTGAGATCGAGCGCCGCCAGTGCGCCCTGGGGCGAGGTCCGGAAAACATCGACCAAATACCAGCACAGCAACAGTGCAACCAGAATATTCAGCAACGGACTGTACTCCAGCCATTCTCCCGGCTTGCTCTTACTCCCAAGAGCAAAGCGCAATGGAGCGTACTCGATGCCGTAGGATTCGGCCGTTCTCGCGTTTTCCGCTGAGGGCGTCGAAAGATACGCGATGAGAACAGAAAGTACGATCAGAATTGCGGTGGTCGCTACACTCGGCCACAAAAAAAGAGTTTGCTTCAGCGGGATCAGGCCGCTGATGTCGAATAATTTCGCCGGCATGGCAGATTTTGTCGCCATCAACATGGCTGCGGACGAAGACAACCCCATCGCCCAGACCGCCCCCAGCCCGAGATAGGCCGCTCCGCCAGCCGCGCGATAGTCCATGCCTTTCACCCGATGCGCCAGCTCGCGAACGAAGAGCCCACTGAAAATCAGGCTCAAGCCCCAGGAGATCAGCGATGTCAGCATTGAAAACAAGGCAACCATAGCGACCGCCCCGCGCGGAGTCTTCGGAACTCCCGCCAGCGCCCGTATGGCGCTATAGACGACCGGCGTGGAAGCTACAATGTATCCTCCGACGATGATCATCACCATCTGCATCGTAAAGGTCACCAGCGCCCAGAAACTTTTCCCTCCTTCAATCGCCAGCTTGCCTGCCGGTTGATGAAGCCCCAAACCCACAGCAAACACAGCCACGATTCCCAGCAGCGCGAAAACCAGCGGGTCTGGAAACCAGCGCTCGCTCCAGTTGGCCAGTCTCAAGCCAAAACGCACGAGTCCTTGTTCCCGAATAGCCGCAGTTTTCTCTCGAGCCATGTTGTGTTCGTCCTTTCTTTGTCGGCAAACTGACGTTGATCACTCGCCGCGGAACAGTTTCCCTGCCGTTACCAGAATGTTGCCCGACATTGTAGCTTGGCAGCGTTCGAAGGTATGTTAGGCGATAAAGATGATCGCAGGATTCCCGTTAACTTACCCGCCGAACCCTCTGTGATAGGCTTTCCCGAAAACGAGGTCCCGCATGTACGCTTTGCCGCTTAGGAACCGTATTTTCCTCGCCATTCTGGTTTTCTCCACTTCCACGCTTTGGCCCCAGCAAACAGAGTCTTCCCTTTCACCAAACGAAAACGACTACGTCGCATATGACTTTCATTTCAAGTCCGGCGAAACTATGGACGAGGTCCGGCTCCATTACGCGACGCTTGGCAGCCCGGCGCGCGACGCCCGCGGCCGGGTTACGAACGCTGTCTTGCTTCTGCACGGTACTAGCGGTTCGGGCGCTCAGTTCCTGGTCCCGCAATTTGCCGGCGTGCTGTTCGGCCGGGGCCAGTTGCTCGACATAACGCGTTATTACATCATTCTTCCCGACAATATCGGTGCCGGTAAATCCAGCAAGCCGAGCGACGGCATGCACGCCCGCTTCCCCCCGTACGACTATGACGATATGGTCGCGGCGCAGCACGAACTGCTCGAAAAACGCCTTGGCGTGAATCACCTGCGCCTCATCCTTGGCACTTCCATGGGCTGCATGCACGCTTGGGTGTGGGGCGAAACCTATCCCGATTTTATGGATGCCCTCATGCCGCTGGCGTGCCAGCCAGTAGCGATTGCCGGAAGAAATCGCATCTGGCGCAAGATGATCATGGATGCAATTCGTGACGACCCCGAGTGGAAGGGTGGCGAGTACAGCTCACAGCCTCATGCCGCCATGGAGGTTGTCGCAGCGATGTTCGAAATCGCCGCGGGCTCTGCTCTGCTAATGCAAAAGCTCACTCCGACCAGGGGCGCCACCGACAGGAGCGATGAAGAATTTACCAGGCACTTTATCGCCGACCACGATGCCAACGACTTGCTTTACGCCTTTAATGCGTCGCGAAACTATGATCCTTCCCCTCAGATCGAGAAGATTAGCGCGTACGTGATGTTCGTCAACTCCGCCGACGATTTCATCAATCCCCCAGAGCTCGGAATTGCCGAACAGGAAATAAGACGCGTGAAGAAGGGACGCTTCGTCTTGTTGCCGATCAGCGACGAGACCCGCGGTCACGGCACGCACACTTGGGCCGCGGTGTGGCAGCAATATCTCGCGGAATTGCTCAAGTCTTCGCAGCGTTGAACCGCAGCGGCTTTCAGTGGGTTCCACTATTTTGCTGAATTCCGCCGTGGGTGTACGATCCTTCAATTGCACGCGGCGAAGCTGCCGTCCTTAGCCAAACAGAGGTGATCATGAACACCTTCCCGGTTCTCTTAGGGGCTCTTTGTGTTTACGCCATCTCGTACCGCTATTACAGCGCCTTCATTGCGGCAAAGGCGATGGCGCTCGACGATCGCCGCACCACGCCAGCTCACCTTTTTCCTGACGGGCATAACTACGTCGCTTCTCCGAAGTGGGTGCTGTTTGGCCACCACTTCGCCGCCATCGCCGGCGCCGGTCCTCTGGTCGGGCCCACCCTGGCCGCGCAGTTCGGCTTCGCTCCCAGTTTTCTGTGGATTCTGATCGGTGGCGTGCTCGCCGGCTGCGTCCAGGACTTCACCGTCCTCGTCGCTTCCGTGCGCCACAAAGGCCGCTCGCTCGCGGACGTTGCCCGCACCGAGATCAGCCCCTTCGCCGGTTTGGTCGCCATGGTCGCCGTCCTGTTCATTCTGCTGGTCACGCTGGCCGGCCTCGGCATCGTGGTCGTCAATGCTCTCTCCAACAGTCCCTGGGGCGTGTTTACCATCGGCATGACCATCCCTATTGCCGTGATCATGGGTCTATGGATGTTCAAGAGCCATGCCGGGCAAATCAAGATTCTCGGGCCCAGCATTTTCGGCGTCGTTTTATTGATCGGCGGCGTAATCGCCGGACGTTGGATAGCACAGACCTCCGCTGCATCCTCTCTTACTTTCACTCCTCATCAGATCACCATTCTCATGGCGCTTTACGGCCTCATCGCTTCCATTCTTCCTGTCTGGCTGGTTCTTGAGCCGCGCGATTATCTCTCTACTTATGTGAAGCTCGGCACCATCGCAATTTTGATTATCGGTGTCTTTGTCGTTCACCCCAATATTCAGTTCCCCAACTTCACGCAATTCATTCACGGCGGCGGACCGATCATCAAAGGCAAATTATTCCCATTTCTTTTTGTGACCATCGCCTGCGGCGCAATTTCCGGATTTCACGCTCTGGTCTCCTCCGGCACCACTCCGAAAATGCTGGACAAGGAAACCGACGCCCGCTTCATCGGTTACGGCGCCATGATGTGCGAGTCCCTGGTCGGAATATTGGCTCTCGTTGCCGCATGTTCCATGTATCCCGGAGATTATTTCGCGATCAATTCCACGCCGGCAGTGTTTAGCCATCTCGGCCTATCTACAGTGAATCTCAATCGCTTCTCCGCCGAGGTCGGAGAGAAATTGGCAGGTCGCACCGGTGGTGCGGTCTCCCTCGCAGTCGGCATGGCCCAGATCTTTCGCGGGCTGCCGGGTATGGATCGCCTCATGGGCTACTGGTATCACTATGCCATCATGTTTGAAGCGCTGTTCATCTTGACTACCGTCGACACCGGCACTCGCGTTGCCCGCTATGTGTTGCAGGAGCTCATGGGCAAAGTTCACAAGCCATTCGGCAACAGCGCCTGGTGGCCGGGAAACCTCATTACCAGCTTTTTCGTTGTGCTCGGTTGGGGATATCTCATCTATACAGGCAACATCTCGACCATCTGGCCATTGTTTGGCACCGGAAATCAGTTGCTGGCGACCATTGCTCTGGCCGTCACAACCAGCTTCCTGATCAACATGGGAAAGCAAAAGTACGCCTGGATCACGTTTATTCCCATGTGTTTTGTGGGCGTGACAACGCTTGTCGCTGGAGTGGAGTCGATCCAGAACATTTTCTGGCCGCTGACTTCGAAGCCTGGCCAGGTTTTCACCGGTTATCTCGATTCAGTTCTGATGATGATCTTCATTGCGGGTGTAGTTCTCGTCGTGATCGACGCGGTGCGCCGCTGGATTGCAGTGCTCAATGGCGCTCCGGCGCCGCAGGAAGCGTTCGGTCCGCCCATTACCGCCGCCGGCGACGTGAAGATGGGTTGCTGCTGAAGCGCGCCGGTTTTCTATCGGGCGTCATTCCGAAGCCCCGCGCTTTAACCGGCGGGGCGAGGAATCTCCGATATGCATTCCGGGTCAAACCGCACAGCCTTCATAGCGGAGACACCACTATTGCAACGTCTGACTCGACGGTCCCGCCGGCGCCCCGGTGATGTTATAGCGCTTCAGTTTGCGGTACAGCGTAGCCCGGCTGATACCAAGCATGCGTCCCGCCAGCGCCTTGTCGCCTTTCACCTGTTCGAAGACGCGCTGAATCGTCGCCCTCTCCAGATCTTCTAGGTCGGTAGTCGACACCGCCGTGCTCTCCGAAACCGCACTCAGACCATTTGAGTCTGCGAGCTCAGACATCAATTCCGGCGCGGACTCGGATATCGGCCGAGCCATAGGCCCAAACCCCGCAATCGTAGGCGGCAGATCTGCAAGATCGATCAGATTCTGATTTCCCAGCGCGACCGACCGCTCCACGCAGTTCTCCAGTTCGCGTACGTTGCCCGGCCAGTCGTAATTCATGAGCGCTTTCATCGCCGCACTCGAAACCCGCATCTCCGTCCCGGGGGCGTAACGTTCGCAAAACCAGTTCACCAGCATCGGTATATCGCTGCGCCGCTCGCGCAATGCAGGCACTTGAACGGTGACCACGTTGAGACGGAAATATAAATCCTTGCGGAACGTTCCCCCTTTATACGCTGCCTCGAGGTCGCGATTGGTCGCCGCGATAATGCGCACATCGACCTTCACCCGTTGATTGCTGCCCACCGGCCGTACCTCTTTTTCTTGCAATACGCGCAGCAGCTTTGCTTGAAGCTCCAGTGGCAGTTCGCCAATTTCGTCGAGAAATACCGTGCCCGTATCCGCCGCCTGAAATAATCCCTGCTTCGACTTCAGCGCACCCGTGAACGCCCCTTTTTCATAGCCGAATAGCTCACTCTCAATCAATGTGGGCACAAGCGAGCCGCAATCGACCGCCACGAACGGGCGGCTGGCAAACGCGCCGCGAAAATGAATCGCCCGCGCGATCAGTTCCTTGCCCGTTCCACTCTCGCCCGAAATCAGAACCGCCGTGCGCGAATCCTTCAGTCGCGAAGCCAGGCGCAACACTTCCTGAATCTTGGCTGACGATCCCACGATCCCGTGCACCGCCGTCTCCGAATCCATCCGCTGCCGCAGAAATTCGTTTTCCTCGACCAGCCTCACCTTCTCCGCCATGCGCCGCAGAAACAAACGCAACTCTTCCAAAGGAGAGAACGGTTTGGTGATGTAGTCGTATGCCCCGAGTTTCATCGCCTGAACCGCCGTTTCTATCGATCCATGGCCCGTCATCAGCGCTATTTCCGTGCGCGGCAGCAGCTTCTTCGCCTTTTCCAGAAATTCCAATCCCGACATGTGCGGCATCACCAGATCGGTAAGGATCATGTGCACCGGCTGCTCTTCGAGCAACCTCAGCGCCGAGTCGCCGCTTTCGGCCTCGAGGCAAACGAATCCCAGCGCCTCGCCCACCGTCATGCACAGTTTGCGAATGCTGCTCTCGTCGTCCACGATCAGCAGACGCACTCGTAGATCTTCCTTATTGATCGTTGAATGGCTCACTGTAGGGCTCACCGGGCCTTCCCCATGGTTTTTTCGACAGCTGAAATTAAGTCTTGGACGCGAAAGGGCTTCTCCAGATACAAAGCGCCGATCTTGCGCAGGGTTGCCACCGTCTCTTCGTTGGCGTAGTCGCCGGTAATAATCACAACCTTGTCGGCAAGATCGGGCCGGTTAGCGGAAATCCAAGAGTGTACCTGCGCCCCATCCACACCGCCGGGCGTGCGCATGTCGGAAACCACCCCAAGAAACTGCCCTCGTTCGAGCAGACGCAACGCTTCAGCGCCGCTCTCGGTGCACACTACTTCGTATCCGTTACGCTCGAGCGTGGCACTCACCAAAGCCATGATCGAGGGCTCGTCTTCAATGAGCAAAACCGGTAAGCAGGCTCGTTGAATGGCTGGGGTTGTCATTTTTGAATCACTCCTGCCGCCACTCCCCGGGAAGCCTTCTGGGGCGTAGAGGGAAATCGGACAATGAACGTGGCGCCCTGCCCGTCAGCGTTGTTGAGACAAAGAATTTCGCCGCCGTGCTCTTTCACGATGCCGTAGCAAATGCTGAGTCCGAGGCCGGTTCCTTTTCCGACCTCCTTGGTAGTGAAAAAGGGGTCAAAAATTTTGTCTGGTTGCGAGATGCCGTCTCCGTTATCGCGGAACGAGATTTCCACCGCATCCCCGGTCTTCGCGGTCATGATCTCAATCCTTCCCGGCCGGCCCGCTTCATGAACCGCATCGTAAGCGTTGTTCAGAATGTTCAGAAAGACCTGCTGCAACTGATGGGCGTCACCGACGATGTCGGGCAACCCCTCATCAAGGTGCTCGATTACTTCCACGCCATGGCTGGTGAAATCGTACGAACGTAGTTGGATCGTCCGCCGCAGGATCAGGTTAATCTGCACCGCGTTCCTCTGCGGCGGCATCTGCCGCGCGAAGCTCAGCAGGTTCTGCACGATTTGCCGGGTGCGCTGCGCCTCCTGCAGAATCACCCGCAGATCCTTTCTCGCATTCTCCGGGAGTTCGGGATTCTGCAGCAGCAAGTCAGCGAAACCCAGAATCGCGGTCAAAGGATTATTTACCTCGTGCGCAACCCCGGACACCAGTTGTCCGACCGCGGCCATTTTCTCCGCGTGAACCAGCTTGTCGCGCAACTCCGCAGAGTCGGTGATATCCGTCATGACCACGACGATGCTGCTGATGTTTTCCTGCTCGTCGCGCATGGGGCTCAGGTTCACTGAGAAATGACCGGCATGGCCGCTGCCCCGCATGATTTCCAGCTCAAGATTGTCCACCTGCCCGCCGCGCAGAATCGCCTGCACCGCGTCGGCCAGCGGCCGAACGTATCCCGGCGCAGCCAGCTCCAGCAAGGGATGCCCCAATAGATCGCGTTGCTCGAATCCCGCTTCATACCACCGCCGGTTCGCATAACTGATAAGTCCCGCAGTGTCGGCGACGACAATGAAGCTTTGCGTGTTAGAAAGAATCTTGCCTGAAAAATCGCGCTCCCGATGCAGCTCCGACTGGTAGGTGTGCAGCCCGGTCACATCCAGCATCAACCCGCGAATCTGTTGCAGCCGGCCGAGACTGTCATACATTCCGAACGCGTTGATCAAAACGTAGATCGGTAATCCGTTCTTACGCCGCAGCTTCGCCTCGAAATTTCGCATGTGCCCATGTTTTTCCATGGCCTCGCTGTGTAGGTGCCGATCCTCCGGAGAAAAATAAATCTGCGTCGGAATATCCACTTGTAACAGTTCTTCCCGGCTGGAATACCCGAGCATCGCCACCAGGGCATCATTGACCTCAACGAAGCGTCCCTCCGGTGTGCTGAAAAACAGTCCTTCCTGGATGTTGTCGAAAAGCTCGCGATAGCGTCGCTCCGCCTCGCGTCGATCGCTGACGTCTTTCAACACATGAATGGTTTCAAGCCTCTCACCCGCGGCGCTATGCACCCGGGAAGTCGAAACCAGATAGGTACGGTCGAGAGCCGCGTGAACGAATTCGTCGTTCTCGCCGCTTCCCGGCCGGCAAAAAGGACACGAGTACAATGCGCTTTCATTGGTGAGCGTCAGCAGCGCCCGCATATCCATCCCAATCAATTCGCTGGGATTGACGCCGATCATATCCGCCAGCGACCGGTTCACTCGCAGGACCTTGTCCGCCTCATCGTGGACCACGATGAAATCCGTAATGGCGTCAAAAATTTCCAGCCAATGCCGGTTGGCTTGCTCAATGCGCGTGAACAACCGCGAGTTCTGCAGCGCCATGACCGCGTGCCCAGTGATGGCTTGGAGAAGCTCGCGGTCTTCGGACCTGAACCCAGGCGTTCGTCCGCTCAGGCAAAGCAACCCCGCCAGCTTCTCGTCGGGACCGGAGAGCCGCGCCACTATCAGATCGTCCCACTTCAGATCGGAGGCCAGGTCCGCGCCCAGCAGCCCGCTCGCCGCGCCGGAAACAATCGCTTCCATCCGTTTGCTGGCAAGCTCCAAGAGAGCCTGCCCCAATCTCTGCTGCAGGGCGCGATCTTCTGCCGTAACCGCAGCAGGCTTGCTTCCTCCGCTCGGAATCGCGGGAAGCTCAGTCAAAATCTCGCTCTTCGGCGGGCCTTCCGCACTGTCTTTTCTTCCCTTTTTGTCGGATGGCTCGCTCGCCGATCGCAGCGTGACGCTTTCCACTCTTCCATCTTGAAGAAAAATCGCTGCCCCCGAATGAGCACCCATCAGGCGCATAGCAGAATCCAGAAATTTCTCCCCAAAGTCCGAAAGTTGTACTACTCCATCGATTTCGCGCCCCAGCTCCGCCAGCGCCTCCGAGCGTTTCCGGTCTTGCTCGGAGTGATGCAGGTTCTGCGCGACTCCCAGAAAGACAGATACTTGTGCCGCCAAACTGCGGGCGCGGCGAATATCCTGCTGTGAAATGCCCGTGCCGTCAAGCCGGTCGAGCACACCAAACATGCCCAGCACCTTTCCTTCGATGCCGGCCAACGGCACCGCCAGTAGCTGCCTGGCTTCGTACTGCGCCAGCACTTCCAGATTCGCACCCGGCATTTGCCGCACATCATCCGACCAGAAAACTTCCTTGCTTCGCAGCGCCCGCGTGGCAATGCCTTCCGGAAAAATCCTATCTACCTGCCGCGATTTGCCTTGCGATAGCGCATAGCGCACCCGGAATTGCCCGCCCTCCAACAGAGCGATAAAGCAACGGCCGTACCCCAGAAAATCAGCCGCCCGCATCACGAAGGATTCGAACGCCTGTTCCAGCTTGCCGCTCGAGCTCAGCTCCGCAGAAATCTCCAGCAACTGTTGCAGCTCATGGGCTTGTCCCTGTGCTGTGGCACATAACTCCGCATGGGCAACCGCCGCCGCACCCAAGCCGGCCATCGCCGACACCAGCAACTTTTCTTCGGGCGTGAAAACCGAGTCCGTTCGCGGGTACACCAGAACTGCTCCCTGCGTCTGTGCTGTGCGGAACGGCGCGGCGATCAGCATGCCTGAAGAAACCATGCTTCCCAGCGAGTGCATATCTCCACTAATGGAAATGCTGATGGTTTCTCCCGCCGTGACCGCTCTTTGCGCCACATCGGCGGCAAAGCGGATCGTCTGCCTGTCATGCCCGGCGCGAAAGCTCTTGGCCAGTTGCGGCGTCTCAGCTGAAACCGCACGCAGTTCAAATGGTCCCTCGTGCCGCACTAGCACTGAAACCAGTCGCGTATGCAGCAACAGCCGCAGCCGGTCGGCCAGGGCCTCCAGCACCGCCGTCATATCGGGACCGTCAGGCAGCCCTTGGGCTGTCCCTGCAAGATTTCGCTCGAGCTGAGGCTCAAGAGCCTCGTCCCCGGCAGGCGGCAAGAATTTCGGAAACGGCTCTTCGGAGTTGCGCCGCAGGTGAGCGGATTGGGACTGCTTCGAAGGGTCGTGCATTATGGTCAGAAGCTCACCGCTGCTCACGCCTATGGTTCTCACAAGTCATTGAATCTAGGGGAAAAATATGCGTCATCTCAATTTGAGTCAAGGAAAATGCAGGTGTGGGTGTCAAACTGTGAAATCCCACCCCCGCTTTCTCTTCCTGTTCTCAGATTGAGAATCCCGAAAAGGTACTCTAACCTGAGACACTTCTAATCCCAAGCCGGAACTCTCGCGCCACAGCAACCCACAACACAAAGTATTTTTGGCTTCAATGAGATAGCCACGGTTACCTTGGTTTTCGCCGGAATCGCCGCGTGGCCACGCCGTTGCTCCATCGCCCATGCGCAGGTGTTCGTGTCCGGGAGGAGTTGTGTCTTTGCGGAAAGTAGCCGCGTTGTTGCTGGGGATCGTAATCAGCCATGGGGCAGGAGCAGCAATGCTTCGCTCGCAAGATGCCGACAATGAAGTTGTCCGGCGCGCCAAAACCAGGGTGCCACCGGACTACCCCGCCCTGGCACGGAAGATGAACATCACCGGCGTAGTCAAAGTGGAAGTTGTGGTCGCACCCAACGGCACGGTGAGAGAAGCGAAGGTCATTGGCGGACATCCGGTGCTGGCTGGGGCTGCCCTGGAAGCCGTTCGCAAGTGGCGCTTCGAGCCCGCTGCGGTCGAAAGCACAGGCGTTATCGACTTCAAGTTTGAAGGTCATCCGTAGTTATCAAGCCGGCCGGGAGGAAACGGCATGACGATTGGCAAGAAGCTGTACATGAATTTCGGAATCATCCTCAGCTTGGTGGTCGTGCTGTTTCTGGTCAACTTGCTCGCCGTGCAGCGCGAGCACGCCGCCAAGGCCGCCGCCTCGGCCTCGCTCGAACTGGCTGATGCTACCAACGAAGTCCGCTTCCAGATGATGCAGGACCGTCTCTACCTCAGCAATTACCTGCTGAGCGGCGACACCCGCGAAGTCGACCACATGAACGAAGGCCTGCACACGCTCAGCGAAAAGCTGGACCAGGGCAAGAACCTGGCCAACTCCGATCAGGAACGCGCCGCGCTGACCAAGGTCGCACAGCTCGAAACCGCCTGGGCCAAGGAATTCGCGCAACCCCTCATCGACAAGCGCAAGGACGTTGATTCCGGCAACGCCACCGTCGCCGAACTGCAAATCTATTATTTGCAAAAAGACGCTTCTTCCTGGGTTAAGAACTCCACCGACGCTCTCGACGTGGCTGACGCGGAAAACCGCAAGTTGGTCGACCTCCGCCGCAAGTCCGACGAATCCGCCAGCACCTATACCGTCTTCGCCGCCGTGCTCAGCACCCTGATCGCTCTTTGCCTCGGCTTGATCATCGCCTATCGCAGCGCTAAATCGATCACCGACCCGCTCACCAATCTCATGCAGGTTTCCCGCCAGATCGGCGATACCGGCGACCTGCAGCACAGCATCGACGTGAACAGTCATGATGAAATCGGCGAACTTGCCCGCAGCTTCGCCAAGATGGTTACCTACCTGAAAGAGATGGCCGGCGTTTCCGAAGCCCTCGCTGGCGGCGATCTCACCGTCCAGGTCAAGCCGCGCTCCGCCAATGACACTTTAGGCAACGCTTTCGCCAAAATGGTTGAAGGTCTGGGGCGCCTCGTCCGCAGCGTGCGCGACGCTTCCACCCAGGTTGCAACCGCCAGCGGTCAGGTAGCCAACGCCTCCGACGATTCCGCCAAGATCGGCCTGCAGGCCTCCTCCGCCATCGACGAAGTCACCAGCACCATGCACGAGATGAGCGTCAACGTTCAGAACATGGTGAAGAGTACCCAGGTGCAGGCCTCCAGTGTCAGCGAAACTTCCGCCTCCATCGATCAGATGGTGGCCTCGATTCAGCGCGTCGCCGATACCGCGAAAGTCCTCCTCGATATCTCGAACCGCTCGCGCGAAGAGGTTCATAGCGGCATCGCCACCATGGAAAAGGCCACCGACGGCCTGAACCGCATCAATTCCACTATCACGAGTTCGGGCGAGATTATCGGCGCTCTCGGCGCCCGCGCTGATGACATCGGCAAGATCATTGAAGTCATCGATGATCTCGCCGAGCAGACCAACCTGCTCGCTCTCAACGCCGCCATTGAAGCCGCCCGCGCCGGCGAGCATGGACTCGGATTCGCCGTCGTCGCCGACGAAGTCCGCAAGCTGGCAGAAAAATCGGCTCAGTCCACTAAAGAAATTTCCGAACTGATTCAGAGCATTCAGAAAGAAGCCCGCAAGGCGGTGGAAAACATGGACCGTTCCACTGGAATCGTCAACGAGGGCCTCGATCTTGGAGGCGAGTTGAACGCCGCCCTGCGCAAGATTTCCAATGTGGTCACCGAAGTTTACAAATTCGCTCAGGAGATCGGCGCAGCCACCAACGAGCAATCGCACGGATCCTCGCAAATCGCACGCGCCACTACCCGGCTGAACGAAATCACCCATGAAATTAACTCCGCCGTCGAAGAGCAGGCCTCAGGGGCGCAAGCTGTGGTCAAAGCCATGGAGCGTATGCGCGAACTGGTCCAGCAGTCGACTTCCGGCTCTACCGAACTGGCCGCTTCCGCCGAACAGATGTCCAAGATGTCGCGCGGCCTGCTCGATCACATGACCCGTTTCACGCTGGAGGAGGCTTCGCGTCAGGCGGCATTTGACGATCGCGCGCCGGCACGGCGGGCCGCCACAGCCGCGCGTTCCTAGGAGAAGCGATGAACCGCGAACTCCATATCGTAGGCTTCCAGGTTGGCCGCGAAACCTATGGCGTGCCCATCACTTCTTTGCACGAAATCGTCCGCGTTCCCGAGATCACCGCCGTTCCTGACGCGCCCGATTATCTCGAAGGCGTGATCAACCTGCGCGGAAAAATCGTCTCCGTGATGGATCTTCGCAAGCGCTTCGGCGACAAGAAGGCCGCGATCACAAAAACCAATCGGATTCTCGTGGTCGAGCATTCCGCCAAGCTGGCCGGCTTGATCGTCGACTCGGCCTCGGAAGTATTGAAGATCGCCGCCGAGAACGTGGAGCCGCCGCCTGCTGCATTCCAGGAAGGCGGCCTGAACTGCGTTACCGGCCTTGGCAAGGTCGACGGCCGCCTGATCGTGCTTCTCGATATGACGAAGTTGCTCGCTCCGGCCAGTCTGAAGCAGCAGAACGGAAAAGCGGAGAACAAGAACGATAAGGCGGAAGCGCGCGCCGCGGCGGGCCGATAAAAGCAAGGCTTTAACGTTTTGAGTTTCAAAGGTTGCGTATCAGGGCACGGCTTTAGCCGTGCCGAAAGTGACTAAAAGAGAAAGGGCTTTCGCCCTCGGGGTTCAACTCAACGCATGAGCACCTTCGGAGCGGCACCGGCTCCCATTTTGACGGACGCGGAACTGCGCTTGTTGCAGGCGCTCGTGTATCAGGAGTGCGGCATGGCCTTCGACGAACGCCGCACGCACTTCCTGCAGGACCGCCTGCTGCGCCGCCTTCGGGAATGCCGCGTCGACACTTTCTACGCCTACTACCGGATGTTGATCAGCGCCGAAGGCAAGGCCGAACTGGCCCGCCTCGTCGAGAACCTCACAGTCAACGAAACCAGCTTCTTCCGCCACAAGGCGCAACTGGATCTGTTCCAGAAACAGGTACTGGAAGAGATGTTAAAGCGCAAACAGGCGCACCGCGAATACACCATCCGCGTGTGGAGCGCCGGCTGTTCCACCGGCCAGGAAGCCTACACTCTGGCCATGATGGCCTCTGACGCACTCTCTTACTACTACCTCCGCAATCCGCTGCCCATTGAGATCGCCCTTCCCAAACCGCTGATCCCTCCACCCTGGCGCGTGGAGATTCTCGCCAGCGACATCAGCTATTCCGTGCTCCGCACCGGCCAGGAAGGGCTCTACAACGAACATCAGATGGCCCCCGTCGACTACAGCTTCCGCCTGCGCTATTTCGATAAAGTCGGTGAGCGCTACGCCGTCAAAAAAGCGCTCAAGGAAATCGTCCACTTCGACTTTCACAATCTCAAAACCGAGTATCTTCCCCAGCGCAACGACGTGATCTTCTGCCGCAACGTCATGATGTACTTCGACGAAGCCGAGCAGAAGCGGCTGATCGAAAAGTTTTATCGCTGCCTCAACCCGGGCGGCTACTTGTTCGTGGGTCATGCCGAGAGCCTGCTCGGCCTCACCGATAAATTTCAGATGGTGCATCGCGACAGCGGAACGGCATATTTACGGCTTGAGGTGCGCGAGTGACCAATCCTCCCGATGAGCGTGGAGCGGAACTGCGTGAGCTCTTCTTTGAGACCTCCCAGGAACTGCTCCAGGCCCTGAACGAAGAGACTCTCAAGCTGGAAAAGAATCCCGGCGACGAGGAAATCGTTCGTTCCATCCGCCGCACGGTGCACACTCTCAAGGGGGACTCGGCCGCCTGTGGGCTGCGCGAATTGAGCGAACTCGCCCATCAGTTCGAAGACGCACTCTCCCTCGAAGGCACCGCCGCTCACGCCGCCCTGGCCGAGATCGCCTTCGCCGCGGCCGACGTTTTCGGCGCAATCATCGCCGCTTATCAGGGGAGGACCGGGCTGCCCTCTACCGAAGCTCTGCGGCAAAGAATCAGCGAACTCACCACTGCGCCCCCAATCCCGCACGCGCGCCGTAAGAAGAAACCTGCGCAATCCACGCCGGACTCCGGCAAGGATTGGACTCCGGCCGAAAAACAGGCCATCGCCGAGGCCCAAGCCGCCGGTGCTCCACTCTATGAAGTCGTCGTTAAGATCGACCCTCATTGCACCATGCCCATAGCCGCCCGGCAGATGATCCAACATGCCATCAGCGCGCTCGGGCAAGTGTTGGTCGTGCGGCCCGATACAAAATCTCCCTCCGCTTCCAAACAGGTGGAATTTGTATTCGCCAGCGAGAACGGCAAGGAGGAGATCGCCGTCAAGTGTCACATCCCGACGATTTCCGGTGACGTCAGCATAAATCCCATTCAGACCGCGCCCCTTCAAGCTTCGATCGCGGGTGGCGAGATGATTGCCTCGCCCACGATTGGCGGGCAGCACTCCGCCGCGCCCGCAGCAAATCCTGTATCCGCTTCTTCCCCAGGCACGCCCGCAGCTCCTCAGCCACCGTCAAACGAAACTCCTCCCGCGCCAGCAAGCGAAACTGCGCCCGCACATGTCGCGGCAGAAAATATTCTTCGCGTCGAAGCCGGCCGCATCGACAACGTTCTCAATCTCGTCGGCGAGCTCATCATTGGGAAGTCCATGTTGCAGCAAGCCCTCAATGAGCTTGCCGGCCGCTATCCCAAAGAACCGCTGCGCGGCAAGTTCGCCGATGCCATGGCGTTTCAATCCCGCGTGCTCAACGATCTCCAGCGCTCCGTCATGAAGATTCGCATGGTCCCGGTCGAGCAGCTTTTCCGCCGCTTCCCGCGCATCGTGCGCGATGTCGCCCGTCAATGCGGTCGCGAAGTCGATCTCGAGCTGTTCGGGCAGGAAACCGATCTCGACAAGGGCATTCTCGACATCATCGCTGAACCGCTTACCCACCTTGTCCGCAACGCGGTCAGCCACGGCATCGAAACCGCCGAGGAGCGCCGCGCCAAAGGCAAAGCCCCGCGGGGCAAGATCCGCCTCAATGCCTACCATCAGGGCAATCAGGTTCTGGTCGAGGTCAGCGACGACGGCCGCGGCATCGACGTGCAGATGATTCGCAACCGCGCTATCGAACTCGGCATGGTCACCGCCGAAGAAGCCGCCCACTTCACCGAAGCCGAAACCCTCAATCTCATTTTCCGTCCCGGCTTCAGCACCGCCAAACAAATCACCGAAGTCTCCGGGCGTGGCGTCGGAATGGACGTCGTACAAAGCGTCCTGCAGCGCATGAAAGCCACCATCCACACGGAAACTCACCTCGGTCGTGGCACGACCTTCCGCTTAAAGCTGCCCCTAACCCTCGCCATCATCAAAGCTCTGATGTTTTGGGTCGAGCAGCGCCTCTACGCGATTCCTCTCAACGCGGTCAGCCAGATCGCCCGCGGATTCGAGTCCGAAGTGCATCAGGTCGACAACTACGAAGTCTTGCAGTTGCGCAATCAGGTGCTTCCGCTGCTTCGTCTGGGAAGTCCTCTCGCGGCGCATATCGACCGCAAATCGCAAAAACTCTTCGTCCTGGTCATCACAGTCGGTGAGCGCAAATACGGTCTGATCGTCGATGCTCTCGAGGGCGAGGAAGAACTCGTCATCAAAGCTCTTGACGACCAGACTTTCTCCACTGATCTGGTAAACGGTGCATCGATTCTGGGCGATGGCAAGGTCGTTCTGATTCTCAATCTTCCCGCCGTCGTCGAACACATCTCGCACGCTCGCCCTGAAGCTGTGGGCCGGGCGAATTACGGGCTGCTGCTCAATGCGGCTGATCGCGCCCGCCTGGCTCTGGGAGCCGCGGGAGGTCGCGCATGAAACCGGACTTGAAGAAAATCCGCGTCCTCGTCGTGGACGACTCCGCTCTCATGCGCAAGCTCATTCCTCAGATGCTTCAGGACGACCCCGAAATCGAAGTCGTCGGCACCGCTATGGATGGCAGCTTCTGCCTCAAAAAAATCGAGGAACTGGGGCCGCACGTCGTCACGCTCGATCTGCAAATGCCCGGCATGAACGGCATCGACACTTTAAAGGAAATCATGCGGCGCCATGCGCTGCCCGTGATCGTGGTCAGCGCTCTCAGCACTGAAGGCGCTTCCGTCACCTTCAAAGCTCTTGGTCTGGGCGCAGTCGATTTCGTCACCAAGCCCCACGACGCTTCCACTCACATGCTCGAAACCGCCTCCGAGTTGAAGGCCAAGATCAAGGCTGCGGCTGATTCCAAATTCGTGCGTCCTGCTGCCTTGCAGGCTGCCGCCGCTCGCCGCGAGAAAGCCTTCGCAGCCAAAGCTCCGCCCCCGGCCAAACTCGTCGTCATGGGCATTTCCACCGGCGGTCCGCAAGCGCTCGAGTACGTTCTCTCGCAGCTGCCGCCCGATTTCCCCGGTGCCATCGTGGTCGTGCAGCACATGCCCGAAGGTTTCACCGAAATGTTTTCCCGTCGCCTCGATGAAATCTGCTCGCTGCGCGTCAAAGAAGCGCAATCGGGGGATACACTCCAGGCCGGACGCGTGCTCATCTGTCCCGGCAGCCGCCACATTCGCGTCAAGCGACTGCCCATGGGCGATGTCATTGTTCTCAACGACGAAGCCCGCGTCAACGGCCATCGCCCCAGTGTCGACGTACTTTTCCACAGCGCCGCCGAAGAGTTCGGAGCGCAAACCGTCGCCGTGCTCATGACCGGCATGGGCGACGACGGCGCAGAAGGTTTGGGCGCCATCAAACGCGCCGGCGGCATCACCCTGGCGCAGAGCGAACCCTCTTGCGTGGTCTTTGGCATGCCCAAAGCTGCCATCGAGCGCGGGTATGTCATGCGCGTGGTCGATTTGGAAGTGCTCGCATCCACCTTGCAGTCGCTGTGTATTGGCAACGGCCAGGGTGCAACCGGCACGGGAAAACCAGCCCGTGCCGGAAAGTAGCTTCGTGTCAGAGCACGGCTTTAGCTTTTGAGCCTGCCCTGAGCAACCCCTCGCGAAGCGAGGAGGCGCCGAAGGGTGCCGTGAGAGCTAAAGAAAGATTCGGGGCTTTCGCCCCGAAGTGACCTGAGTCATCTGTTCGGCCGGGTTACCTCCGTGTTCGAATAGTAAGGGAGGCGTTATGGAGCAGTTCGCAGCAGTCAAACGCAGCAAAGACGGCCAGCCGGTCCGCTACTTGATCGTGGACGATTCCGTGTTCGCGCGCAAGAATCTGGCCCGCATGATCGAGAGCTTCGGAGGCCAGGTCGCCGCCGAAGCCGGTGATGGCCTCACCGCCATCAGCGAATTCGACCGCACTCATCCCGACATCGTGCTCATGGATATCACCATGCCGCAGATGGAAGGCATCGAGGCCGCCGAAAAGATCGTGCAGGCGCATCCGGAAGCGCGCGTCGTGATGGTGTCTTCCGTTGGGTATCAGGAAAACATCGTCGCCGCGTTGCAGCGCGGGGCGCGGCATTTCGTGCAGAAGCCGGTCAAGCCGGAAGTTTTGTACGAAGTCATCAAGTACGTAATGGGAGAAGATGGCGCGGTCGCCACGGCGGCCAGCACGGGGGCCTAGTCTCATGAAGATGGAGCTGATTCAGCCTTTCATCAACGCGGCTGACGCCGTGCTGTCGCAAGGCTTGCAGGGATCGACCAAGGTCGGCCAGCTCGCCATGGACGAAACCGGATACCGCCGCAAAGGCGTCGCTGGACTTGTCTCTCTCACCGGCGATATCGAAGGCCGCATCATCGTCGATCTCGATTCCCAAACCGCGGTGCGCGTCGCCAGCCACTACGCCGGCGCTGAACTGCCCGAGTCCGATACGCTCATCAAGGAAACCATCTTCGAGCTCGCCAACCAGGTCGTGGGCAACGCCGTCTCTGCGCTCAACGACCAGGGATTCCACTTCCGCGTTCACCCTCCCATTCTGGTCACCGCCGAAGAAGGCGACAAGACCAGCGAAGATACCGAAGCCCTCATGATCTGTTTCGAGACCACTCTCGGCAATGTCTTCCTCAACGTCGCCCTGCGCTACAACAAACGCCGCATGTCCGACCACGCCGTCGCCGGACAATAACTTTCCAGGCTTCGCGCTTCAGCTCTCAGACTTCGGCTTTCAGCTGGGCGAATCGCCCCAGGAACATTGAATCAACCGCACGACCCGAAATCTGCGAGCGACACAAGCGACGAAAGTAACATATCTAGCTAGACACGACTGACCATAAACTCTCAGCATGGAACGAATCTACGATGACGGCTGCTGCCGGACCTGCGGGAATCGACCGAGACCAAACGCCAACGGCGCCCTTGTGTGCGCTTGCCCCAATAAACGATACGAACGCGTCGCCGGCGTTAAGGCGATGGGGGTCGAAGCAAAGATACTTGAGGATCACAATTACCGGTTCGTCACGAGCGCAGACGGCGATTCGTATTACTTGGGCCCAGATAACCAATTGGTCTGGCTTTACAATGACGGAACCTGGACATCCT
>JASHQM010000045.1 GCA_030039165.1 Candidatus Sulfotelmatobacter sp.
ACACCGTGCCGGTTCGCAGGTTATCAAGGCGATTGTGCCGCTGGCCGAAATGTTCGGCTACGCAACACACATGCGCTCCTCGACGCAGGGCCGCGCCGAGTACTCAATGCATTTTGCGCGCTATGAGGAGGCTCCGCGCTCGGTCGCGGAGGAAATCATCGCCAAGGTGCAGGGCACGGCGAAATGACTGCACGCCCCGCGGTTCGGCGGACAGAGGTTTGTGGTTGATCGAAGGTTTTGGGTCGCGAACGGCAGGCGGGCAGAGTTTGAAGAGGTTTTTGACCTGGACGGTACATGGAGCAGGTTGCTGAAGGGGGCTGACGGATATTTGTTGACCCAGGTTCGATGTGAGTCTCCCGAGACGCGGCAGTACCGGGTGAAGGACTTCTGGAATTGGCACCGCAACTTTGAGATTTTTCGGGCCAGGTTTAAGCCAGAGTTCGAGCAGTTTCTAGACTGGGTCGTCAGCGAACGCCTGATTGAGAAAGAGGAATTTCTCGGCGCATATTACGAGAAGTTCGAAGACGGCGACGAAAGAGATTTAGTTTTGAGCTAGAACCAAAGAGCTTCGGCTTCGTATCAGGGCACGGCGGAGAGATTGAAATTATTCGGGGCTTTAGCCCCTGAGGAAATTGCATAGATCCTTCGGCGCAAACGGCGCGCCTCAGGATGACAAGGGTTTTGGGCTGGAAGCTTAAGAGGCAAGAGCTGAGGAAGAGAGATGGCAAAGGAAAAATTTGATCGCACCAAGCCGCACTGTAACGTGGGCACCATCGGTCACATCGACCATGGCAAGACCACGCTGACGGCGGCCATCACGAAGGTGTTGCAGAAGCACAATCCAAAAGTTGTGTTCCGCTCGTTTGATTCGATTGATAACGCGCCGGAAGAGAAGGCGCGGGGCATCACCATTGCGACGGCACACGTGGAGTATGAGACGGCGAACCGGCACTACGCGCACGTGGATTGCCCGGGCCACGCCGACTACATCAAGAACATGATCACGGGGGCGGCGCAGATGGATGGCGCCATCCTGGTGGTGGCGGCGACGGATGGTCCCATGCCGCAGACCAGAGAACACGTGCTGCTGGCTCGCCAGGTCGGCGTGCCCTACATCGTGGTGGCGCTGAACAAGTGCGACGCGGTGGACGATCCCGAGTTGCTCGATCTGGTGGAGCTGGAAGTCCGAGAACTGCTGAAGTCGTACAAGTTCCCGGGGGACGATGTGCCGGTAGTGCGGCTATCTGCTCTCGGCGCGCTGAATGGAGAAGCCAAGTGGGAGAAGCAGATCGACGCGCTGATGGAAGCGGTCGACAAGTATGTGCCGCAACCGCAGCGCGAGCTGGACAAGCCGTTCCTAATGCCGATTGAAGATATCTTTTCGATTCAGGGGCGGGGCACGGTGGTTACGGGCCGAATCGAGCGCGGCAAGGTGAAAGTGAGCGAAGAAGTGGAGATTGTGGGCTTCCGCGAAACGCGCAAGACGGTGGTGACCGGCGTCGAGATGTTCAAGAAGCAGCTGGATGAAGGCATGGCGGGCGACAATGCGGGCCTGCTGCTGCGCGGCACGGCGAAAGAAGATGTAGAGCGGGGCATGGTGCTGGCCAAGCCGGCGTCGATTACGCCGCACACCAAGTTCAAGGCCGAAGTGTACATCCTGACCAAGGAAGAAGGTGGAAGACATACGCCGTTCTTCAAGGGATACCGTCCGCAATTTTACTTGCGAACGACGGACGTAACCGGAGTCGCGGAATTGCCATCTGGAACAGAAATGGTGATGCCGGGCGACAATGTGAGCTTGACGATCGAGTTGATCACGCCAGTGGCTATGGAGAAAGGCTTGCGGTTCGCGATTCGCGAAGGCGGGCACACGGTGGGCGCCGGCACGATCGCGGAGATTGTGCAGTAGCGTAGTCGTTGGTCGGTGGTCGTTGGCAAAAGCAGGTTCCTCACCCGCGCATTGGGCGGGTTCGGAATGACACAGGTTTAAACGCGGATTGCAGCATTCCGCAAGATCTTTCCTCCTAGGGCTTCTACAGTGGAGAGCAGCCGGGAGGGGTTAGAGAGATAAAACGGTGATTGGAAAAGAGAGAATTCGCATCCGGTTGAAGGCTTATGACTATCGCATCCTCGATCAGTCGACCGGGGAAATTGTCGACACGGCGAAGCGAACCGGCGCGCAGATTGCGGGCCCGATTCCGCTGCCTACGATGAAGAACAAGTACACGGTGCTGCGTTCGCCGCACGTGGACAAGAAGTCGCGCGAGCAGTTTGAGATTCGCACGCACAAGCGGTTGCTTGACATTCTCGAGCCGACGCAGCAGACGGTAGATGCGCTGATGAAGCTAGATCTGCCGGCGGGCGTGGATGTGGAGATTAAGGCGTTCGGGAAGGAACACAAATAGCCGTTAGTCGTTGGGTTGTAGTCGTTAGCGTTTCGGCTTACGAGTTTTGGCATGCAGAGATGCCCGAAATGTGGATACCGCGAGCAGAGTGATTGGCCGGCGATTTTACGCGGTTTGATTTTCCTTGGACTTTGCGGGGTTTTGATTTTAGAAGCGCCGCGGGGATTTAGGTTGATCGCGCTGATCGCAGTGATGCTCTTCACTCTAGTGCAGCTTTGGGAGAGCTCTAAAACCAGAACTCTAAACTCGAAGCTTGTGAAATTGTTTGGTGAGGGCGAGACCTTGAGCGCGAGACCGCCAGCCAATAGCCGATAACGGCCAAGCTGGATGGAGAAGGAAATGGCAACGAGAGTCGCAGGAATTCTGGGCAAGAAAGTCGGCATGACGCAGTTGTTCGATTCGAAGGGCGATGTCCGCCCGGTTACGGTTTTGCAGGCCGGCCCATGCGTGATCACGCAGCACAAGTCGGCAGTGAAAGATGGCTACGAGGCAGCGCAGATTGGCCTGGTCGAGCTGATGAAGCAGTCGAAGCTGACCAAGCCCGCCCAGGGACATCTCGCGAAAAACAATTTGCCGCCGGTAAAGTTCATGCGCGAGGTTCCGCTTGAGACCGATGTCGACGGCGCAGATGGAAGCCCGGTGAAAGTTGGTGACCGCGTGCTGGTTGAGATTTTTGAAGGTGAAAAGTTCGTAGATATCGTCGGAACCAGCAAGGGGCGAGGCTTCCAGGGCGTGGTGAAGCGGCATCATTTCGGCGGCGGCCCCAAGTCGCATGGATCGATGTTCCAGATTACGGGGTCGATCGGTTCGTCGGCGTTTCCTTCGCGAGTGTTCAAAGGCATGCGCATGTCCGGTCATATGGGCAATGAGCGCGTGACCGTGCGCAACCTGCGCGTGCTGGGCGTGGATAAAGACGAGAACTTACTGGTCGTCGAAGGAAGTGTTCCGGGGCCGCAGGGCGGATACATCGTGATTACGAAGGCGAAGAAACCGCCGAGAGAGCGGCGAGGATTTGCCGGCGCGGCGACGGTTGATCCGTTGAAGGCCGCGAAGAGGGCGGCGAAGAAAGCGTAAGAACAGTCGTTGGTCGTTAGCCGGCGGCCGTTGGCTAAACCCAACATGAGAGCGATATGGCAACGATTGATATTCGCAATTTGAGCGGCGAGAAGGTGGGAACGTTCGATCTGGCCGACGAGATTTTTGGCGCGGTCAACGAAGACCTGCTGTGGGAGGCGGTGAAGCACTATCGCGCCGGGCAGCATCGCGGCACGCACGCCACCAAAGCGCGTTGGCAGGTTTCCGGATCGGGCAAGAAACTGTGGAAGCAAAAAGGTACGGGACGCGCCCGCATCGGATCGATCCGCTCTCCGCTATGGCGGCACGGCGGGACGGTGCATGGCCCGGTTCCGCGGTCGTACGATTACGCCTTCCCTCGCAAGAAGCTTTTGGGAGCGCTGCGCTCGGCACTGGCGGCCAAATTTGCCGATGGCAAGTTGACCGTGGTCAATGCGTTCGATGTGAAGGAAACGAAGACCAAAGAGTTCAGGAAGGCTCTGGATGCTTTGCATGTGGATTCCACGGTACTGCTGGTTGACGCTGCAAAAGCGGCAAACCGGAACCTGGAACTGAGCTCGCGTAATATCGATGGGGTGGAATTGATTGCGGGTAACGAAGTTCATCCGTATCACCTGCTGCGTTACGATCGCGTGATTTTTTCGCATCCCGCGATTCAGAGGTTACAGGCGTCGTTGCTTAAGAGCGTGCCCAAGAAGCAGCGCAAGCCGGCTGAGGACGAAGGCACAAAGAAGGCTTCGGCAGCTCCGCGCCGGCGCACGCGGCATGAGAAAGCTGCGGAGGTGGCTTAAAGAATGAAATCCGCGTACCAAATTATCCGCCGTCCGGTAATCACGGAAAAAGGCCTGGCGATCAAGGAGAATCAGAACACGTTGGTGTTCCAGGTGGCGCCTAAGGCGACCAAGACGGAAATCAAGCAGGCGGTGCAGACGATTTTTAAAGTGAAGGTGTACTCGGTGCGCACGGCCACCTATCCGGGAAAAGAGCGGCGCCGGGGAAAGTTTGCCGGTTATCGCCCGGACTGGAAGAAAGCGTACGTGCGCTTGCGCGCTGGCGAGAAGATGCCGGAGTACGCGCAGAATCTGTGAGGCGGTCGTTGGTCGTTTGTCGTTGGCCAACAAATTTGCCATTAGAAACAGAAGCATGTTCCTCACCGATCTTTCAGATCGGTTCGGAATGACAAGGATTTGATTCAAGAGCTAAGCAGCTAAGAGCTGATTTTATGGCGATCAAGACCTATCGACCGACCACGCAGACGTTGCGCTATCGCACCACACTGGTCAACGACGAGATAACAACGACCCATCCCTACAAACCGCTGCTTGAACCGAAGCAGCGCACCGGAGGGCGCCGTAATTCGGGAGATATCACGAGCTGGCACCGCGGCGGCGGACACAAACAGAAGCTGCGCATTGTCGACTTCAAG
Source organism: Candidatus Sulfotelmatobacter sp. (assembly GCA_030039165.1). Taxonomy (GTDB): domain Bacteria; phylum Acidobacteriota; class Terriglobia; order Terriglobales; family Acidobacteriaceae; genus Sulfotelmatobacter. The sequence continues at coordinate 4,906 of JASHQM010000045.1, forward strand.
CGCGACAAAACGGGGATTCCAGCGACGGTCGCGACGATCGAATACGATCCCAACCGTTCCGCTCGCATCGCGCTGCTGGCCTATGCCGATGGCGAGAAGCGTTACATCCTTCAACCGGAGGGTTTGAAAGTTGGGCAGAAAGTGGTAAGCGGGCCGGAGGCGGATATTCTCGTTGGCAATGCGCTACCACTGCGGAATATTCCGCCGGGCACGTCGATCCACAATCTGGAGTTGAAGCCCGGCAAGGGAGCGCAGATGGTGCGCTCGGCCGGCGGTGTGGCTCAGTTAGTTGCCAAAGAATCGGATTACGCGTTGGTGAAGCTGCCTTCCGGCGAGACACGCAAGATTTCGCAGGACTGCATGGCGACGATTGGCCAGGTGGGCAATCTCGATCACGAGAACGTCACCATCGGCAAGGCGGGACGCACGCGCTGGCTGGGATGGCGCCCGGTCAACCGCGGCGTGTCGATGAATCCGGTGGATCATCCGCATGGTGGCGGCGAAGGCAAGACCTCGGGCGGAAGGCATCCGGTCACGCCGTGGGGTCAGCCCACACGGGGTTACAAGACGCGCAATAACAAGCGGACGGACAAGTTTATTGTCAGCGACCGGCGGAGCAAGTGACGCTGTGTAGCGGGTCCGTTCGGCAACTGCGCCTAGTTGCTCAGGGGCTAAGAACTGAGCCCGCTGCAATCATCCTTAGTGAAGGATCTTGTGGCGTGGAAAGGCGGGTTCCGCGACCGCGCTTCGCGCGGGTTTGGAATGACAGAGTTTGAAGGTAGCGTGAACGAAAACAGTTGAAAGAGCTGTTCAGTTGAAAGCTGACGGTCGAAAGCTGAGAGCTGATTCTTATGGCACGTTCAACCAAGAAAGGCGCATTTGTAGATCCGTATCTGATGACGCGGGTCGAGGCCATGAATTCGCGCAACGAGAAGAAAGTGCTGCGCACGTGGTCGCGGCGGTCGACCATTGTTCCGGAGATGGTAGGCCACACCATCGCGGTGCACAACGGAAAGAAATTTATCCCGGTGTACTTGACTGAGAACATGGTGGGACACAAGCTGGGCGAGTTCAGTTTTACGCGCATCTTCAAGGGCCACTCGATGAAGGCGGCAACGGAAGCGGCAGCGAAACCGGCGGGTGTGCCGGGCGGTCCGGGAGCGATAGTTCCGTCGACGCCAGCGGCAGCACCGGCAGCACCAGCGCCGGGAGCAAAAACATAGGATTGTCAGAGTCACGCCGTCTGGCTGATGGCTGAAAGCTGAGAGCTGAAGATGGAATTTCGAGCGGAAATGCGGTACTTGCGGGTTTCGCCGCAAAAGGCCCGCCTGGTGCTCAATCTGATTAAGGGGCGCAAGGTGGAGGAGGCGCGCAACACGCTGCTCTATACGAAGAAGCGGGTGGCCTCGCACGTAGGCAAGCTGCTGCAATCGGCGCTGGATAATGCTAATTTCCTGAGTGCGGAAAAGAATCTGGATGTCGATATCGACAACCTGTACGTGAAGAGTGCGATTGCCAATGACGGCCCGCGCATGAAGAGGATTCGTCCCGCGCCGCAGGGGCGCGCATACCGCTATCAGCGGCGGATTTCTCATATCGAGCTGGTGCTGGCAGAGCGGGCGAATCGTGCGACGCATTCTGCGGCTGGTGGTTCGACTGCTGCGGCTCCGGCAAAGAGGCGTGCGCCGTTGGCGAAGAAATCGGCGGGTGCAGGAAAGAAGAAAGCAGCCGCGAGATAGCGCGAGGAAAAAGCAGGTTCCTACGGCTCGCTTCACGATCCGTCGGAATGACAAAGTTCTTGGTTGGAGCGTTTGGAATGGCCGAGTTTGGTTGGTGACTTAGGAGAAACGGATGGGACAAAAAGTTCATCCTTACGGTTTTCGGCTGGGATACACGAAGCCGTGGAAGTCACGCTGGTTCGTCGAGCGCGACTACGACAAGCTATTGCTGGAAGACGTTCGTTTGAAAAACGAGCTGAAGGAAAAGCTGAAGTCCGCGGGGGTCAGCTCGATTGAGATTGAGCGCCCCGGCAACAAGCTGCGCATCATCATCAAGACGGCGCGCCCGGGCATCATCATCGGGCGCAAGGGCGCGGAGATCGACAAGCTAAAAAGCGACCTGCAGAAGCGCACCTCGCGCGAAGTATTTGTCGACATCCAGGAGGTGCATAAGCCTGAGCTCGATGCGCAGCTGGTTTCTGAGGCCATCGCACTGCAACTGGAAAAACGCGTGGGCTTCCGCCGCGCCATGCGCAAAGCCGTGGATTCGGCGCTGCGCTTCGGTTGCAAAGGGATCAAAGTGCGCGTCAGTGGACGGTTGAACGGCAACGAAATCGCCCGCTCGGAATGGTATTTGCAGGGCCGTTTGCCGCTGCACACCCTGCGCGCCGACATCGAATACGGATTCTCGGAGGCACGCACGACGTATGGTGTGATTGGCGTGAAAGTTTGGGTATATAAGGGCGAGATTCTGCAGACCAAGAAACGGGAAGCGCAGACGGCGGGAGCGTTTTAGGGTGCGCGCCGATCGCTGCGACTGTTCGCCGCAATGAATTCGGTGATTCGCGCGGCGCGCGCGGGTCCTTCGCGAGACAAGAAGCGTCTCGCTCAGGGTGACAAGCGAGGAACTCAGAGCTGATTTTTATGTTGATGCCAAAGAAAGTGAAGTATCGCAAGCAGCAACGCGGACGCATGACGGGCAAGGCGTGGCGCGGATCGACCCTGGCCTTTGGCGATTACGGACTGAAAGTGCTCGAGCCAGGTTGGATCACAGACCGGCAGATCGAAGCCAGCCGCGTGGCCATGACGCGCTTCGTCAAGCGCGGCGGGAAAATCTGGATCCGATTATTTCCCGACAAGCCGGTAACGAAAAAACCGGCCGAAACCCGCATGGGCAAGGGCAAGGGTGCACCCGATCACTGGGTCGCGGTAGTGCGTCCGGGGAAGATTTTGTTTGAAATGGAAGGCGTCACCAGCACCGATGCGAATGAAGCTCTGCGCCTGGCGTCACACAAGTTGCCACTGCGCACGCAAGTAGTGAGCAGAGTGGGAGCGCACTAGAAAACTAGCTGTCAGCCTTCAGCTCCCGGCAGAAGCGGCAGCTGGAGGCGAGTAAGAACTGATAGCTGACGGCGGAAAGCTGAAGTTGACTTTTATGAAGCCAGAAAAAATTCGAAACCTGACCGACGTGGAATTGCAGCACCAAGAGCGCGATCTGGCCGACCAGTTGTTCAAGCTGAAATTTCAGCTGAACATGGGCCAGACTGAGAGCCTCAAGAAAATTCGCGGATTGCGCAAGGACATCGCCCGCGTGAAAACAATTCTGGGCGAGCGCACGCGCGCCGCCGTGACGGAGAAAAAGTGATGGCGGAAATCGCAAGCAAGCCGGCCGCAGAACAGGCGCGGGGCCGCCGCAAGGAAGTTGTTGGCGAAGTGGTGGCCAACAAGATGGCCAAAACCATCGTGGTGCAGGTCACACGCAAGAAGGCGCATCCTTTCTATGGGCGCGTGGTGGCGCGACACAAAAAGTTCTATGCACATGACGAAAAGAACGAAGCACACGTGGGCGATTTTGTGCGCCTCGAGGAGACCAGGCCGCTTTCGAAGCTGAAGCGGTGGAAGCTGAAGGATATTATCCGCAAGACGACACTGGTGCCGGAGACGACTCTGGAGAAGGAAGCGAGCTAAATAAGAAAGCGGGCCAAGCGCGCGCTTAGTGCGCACAGAACGCGGTGCTTCGCGCGGCTCGCCCAGATCCTTCGCATTGCAAAAAGCGCACTGCCCGGGATGAAAAAGGGAGATTCGCTATGGCTGTGATGATGAGAACCATGCTGGAGGTCGCCGATAACAGCGGCGCGCGCAAGCTGCAGATGATTCTGCCGCTGGGCGGATCGACCGGCCTGAACGCCGGGCTGGGCGATGTCATCACGGCGGCGGTAAAGGAAGCCGCTCCCGACGGGCAGGTGCAGAAGGGCAAGGTCGTGAAGGCCGTAGTCGTCCGCACGCGCAAAGAGCACCGCCGCCGCGACGGAACTTACATCCGCTTCGATCAGAACGCGGCGGTTTTGATCAATGAGGCCGGTGAGCCGGTCGGAACGCGCGTCTTCGGGCCGGTGGCGCGCGAATTGAGAGAGAAGAAGTTTTTGAAAATCGTAAGTTTGGCGCCGGAAGTGATTTGAAAAACATCGTTGATCGCTCGTCGTTCGCAATAGTGCTAACAACCAGGGACTCACGACGAACGGCTAGGTTAAAACGAGATTTGATATGGCAACAGCGTCAACAGAACATAAACGAGTTGACATTCGCCGCAATGATACGGTGAAAGTGATCACCGGCCGGGACAAGGGTAAGCAGGGCCGCGTGCTGCGCGTGTTTCCCGACGACAGCAAGTTGCTGGTCGAGCACGTGATGGTGGTCAAAAAGCACGTGCGGCCGAACCCGCAGCGCAGCATCGCCGGCGGCATCGCTGAACAGGAGAGCCGCATCGCGATTTCGAACGTGCAATTGGTTTGCCCAACCTGCGGCCCGGTGCGCATCGGTCACGAAATCCGTGGCGACCGCAAGGTCCGGGTGTGCAAGAAATGTGGAACAACGCTGGAGAAATAATTGACCGATTGGGGTAATTGAATGATTCGGCGATTGAAACCGGCCACGTCAGAATCTCAATCGCACAATCGCCCAATCGCCCAATGACCCAATAGGATTTTGAAGATGGCAAAAGACAAGAAGCAATCGAAGGAAGCTCCCCAGGAGCACAAGGCGCCGGAGCAGGCGCGGCATAGCGCGAAAGAGCGTCCGCGGTTACGCGCGCGTTTCGAAAAGGAAGTTGCGCCCGCGTTGTTGAAGGAATTGGATCTCAAGAATGCGATGGCCGTTCCGCGGCTCAACAAAATTGTTGTGAACATGGGGATCGGCGAGGCCACGCAGAATTCGAAGGTGCTCGATCCGGCGGTGACCGAATTGGGAGCGATCACCGGCCAGAAGCCAGTCGTCACCAAGGCGAAGAAGTCGATCGCAGCCTTCAAGGTGCGCGAAGGGCAGTCGATTGGCTGCATGGTCACGCTGCGCGGCGACCGCATGTACGAATTTTTTGACCGGCTGGTGAACATCGTTCTGCCGCGCGTCCGCGACTTCCGCGGAGTCTCCACCAAGTCGTTCGATGGACGCGGCAATTACACGCTCGGTCTGCACGATCAGTTGATCTTCCCGGAGATCTCTTACGAGAAGGTTGACAAGCAGAAAGGCATGAACGTCACGATCGTGACCACTGCGGGAAACGACAATCAGGCACGGACATTGCTGAAGCACCTGGGAATGCCGTTCAGGGCTTAGTGATTGCGTGATCGGGCGACTGAGGGATTGAAGTTTGAGTACAGGCTGACAGCTGAACGCTGAAAGCAGGCAGCCAGAAACCTAGGAGCTAAAGTTTGGCGACGACAGCAAAACGAGTGAAGGACGGCGCAGAGAGCAAAGTCAAGCCGCGCCATATGAGAAAACCGAAATTCTCCACGCGCAAGCACAACCGCTGCAAAATCTGCGGGCGTCCACGAGCCTATTTGCGCAAGTTCGGCATCTGCCGCTTGTGCTTCCGTGGGCTGGCGCTGCGGGGTGAAATTCCGGGAGTGTCGAAATCGTCCTGGTAGGAGAGTCGTCGTTGGCCGTTGGAACACGTTTTGAACCAACGACAAACGACCGACGACTGACGGCTGAAGTTGAAGCTGCCGCAGGTTCCCCGGCAGGCCGGGGCGAACGGGTGGCGAGAGGAGAAGCGAACGATGAGGTTGACCGATCCAGTGGCGGATATGCTGACGAGGGTGCGCAACGCGCTGGCAGCGCGTCATCAGAAGGTGGATGTCCCGGCTTCCCGGCTGAAGACCGAGATCGCCCGCATCCTGAAAGAAGAAGGCTATATCTCGAATTTCAAAGCCACAGAAGAGGACGGGCACAAGGTCATCCGTATTTATCTGAAGTATGGCGCGCACGACGAGGCGGCGATCTCGAATGCCGCGCGCGTATCCCGCCCAGGCTGCCGCGTGTACGTGCGGCGCAGCGAAATTCCCCGCGTGCTCGGTGGGATGGGTATCAACATCCTGACCACTCCCCGCGGCGTTATGACCGGCCGCCAGGCACGCAAAGAAGGCGTGGGCGGAGAACTGTTGTGCGAGATCTGGTAGAAAACAGTTTTTAGCTAGCAGTCGTCCGCGTCAGTAGGAGCGATAGAGCTGGTAGCGATTGCTGTAAGGCCGAGAACTTTATGTCACGAATTGGAAAAAAGCCGATTGCGATCCCCAAAGGGGTGACGGTCAAAATCGAAGGCAATACCGTCCTGGTGCAGGGGCCGAAAGGGAAGTTGGACACCGCTCTTCCTTCCGGCATCAAGATGGAGCAGAAGGACGGTAATCTGGTCGCTCTGCGCGAGAACGATTCGCAGGCGGCGCTGCACGGGTTGGCGCGTGCGTTGGTGAACAATGCTGTGGAGGGCGTCACTAAAGGCTGGGCGCGCGAACTGGAAATCGTGGGCATCGGTTATCGTGCCGAGATGAAAGGTAAGGATGTTGTGGTGTTCAACCTGGGATATTCACACCCGATCGAATATCCATTGCCAAGCGGCGTGCAGGCGGCGATTGATCCCAAGCAAACAAGGATTTCGCTGACCGGCATCGACCGCCAGCAGGTTGGCCAGGTCGCGGCCGAGATGCGGGCGCTGCGCCCTCCCGATCCGTACAAAAACAAAGGCGTGCGCTACGCGGGCGAGAGATTGAAGAAGAAGGTGGGTAAGACGGGAGCGAAATGACGTCGCTTAGCGAGGCGTCTGAGCCTCGCTGGCGTCATCCTGAGCGTTTTGTGCGAAGGATCTCCCCCGAGAAAAGGGGAATATAAGGACGCGAAGCAATGCTGACGAAAATTTCCAAGAACCAGAAACGCGGAGACATTCACGAGCGCATCCGCAAGAAGTTGCAGGGGACGCCGGAGCGTCCGCGGCTGAACGTATATCGATCGCTGAATCATATTTATGCGCAGGTCATTGACGATCTGCACGGCAAGACGCTGGTTTCGGCAAGTACTGCTGAAGGCAAGAAAGAAGACCGGCGCACCGGCGGCAACGTGGCGGCAGCGAAAAGCGTCGGCAAGACGATCGCCGAGCGCGCCAAAGCCAAGGGCGTAAGTAAAGTGGTTTTTGACCGCGGCGGCTACATTTATCACGGGCGCGTGAAAGCGCTGGCCGATGCGGCAAGAGAAGCAGGGTTGCAATTCTAAATGCAGCTTTCAGCTGTCAACTCTCAGCCATCGACGGGAGCAGCGGCTGAAGGCTTATAGCTGACAGCTGAAAGCTGGGTTCAAGAATGCCAACAGTAACGAAAAAGCTCGATGCAAACGCGTATCAGTTGAAGGACCAGGTCGTGGCCATCAACCGCGTCACCAAGGTCGTCAAGGGGGGCAAGAACTTGTCGTTCGCGGCCCTGGTGGTGGTCGGCGATCCGGCCGCTGCGGTGGTCGGACACGGCGCAGGCAAGGCCAAGGAAGTTCCCCAAGCCATTCGCAAGGCGATTGAGTCGGCAAAGAAGAATCTGGTCAAAGTCAACCTGACGCAGACCACAATTCCGCACCTCGTGCTGGGACGCTACGGTTCAGGCAGAGTGTTGCTGAAGCCGGCGCCGGAAGGCACGGGTGTAATCGCCGGCGGCGCGGTGCGTGCCGTCATGACTTCGGCGGGCGTGCAGAATGTGCTGACTAAATCGATTGGTACCACCAACCCGCACAACGTAATCAAGGCGACTTTTAACGCTCTCAGGTCTCTGAAGAATAAGGAGACCGTGGCTGCGATGCGGGGCAAAACAGTGGAGGAGTTGTAGTCGCGAGCACCAGGCGACATGGCCAGTGGCCGCGAGTGATTGAGGAATTATGATGGCGAAGAAGACGAGTGCGGGCGGCGGAAAGATTCATCTGAAGTGGGTGCGCTCCTTTATTTGTGCCCCGGTGAAACAGAAAAAGGTAGTCAAGGGACTGGGATTCACTCGGCTGAATCAGGTGATCGAGCGCCCGGATACAGCCGCGATTCGCGGCATGGTGGCAAAGGTGCCGCATTTGGTGGAGATAGTGGAAGAGCTTTCAGCCATCAGCTAGCAGCTGTCAGCGAAAGTTGCTGTGGCTGGAAGCTGAGGGCTGATCGCTGAGAGCTAATTTTTATGAACTTATCTAACATTCACGCACCGAAAAGAGCTTCGGAAAAGCGCAAGCGCGTAGGGCGCGGCATGGGATCGGGCATGGGCAAGACTTCCACGCGCGGGCATAAGGGCCAGCGCTCGCGCTCCGGTTCGCGCATGATTCGCGGATTTGAGGGTGGGCAGATGCCGTTGCACCGCCGGATGCCGAAGCGAGGTTTTACGAATATTTTTCGTAAAGAGTACAACATCGTCAGCCTGGAGCGGCTGGCCGCGCTGGGCGGCGAGATTCACGGCGCGCCCATCACTCCCGAGGTGTTGCGCAAAGTTGGAGTGCTTAAGACCAATCGTCCTGTGAAAATACTCGGTGATGGCGAACTTACGGTAGCCATCACGGTTCAGGCCCACAAATTCTCCAAGTCCGCGCAGGAGAAAATCACCAAAGCAGGCGGCAAGTTCGAGGTCCTATCGGGGAAGGCGGGGCAGTAATGTTTGAGAAGCTGGCGAACATCTTTCGAATTCCGGACCTGCGCAATCGGGTTCTGTTCACGCTGGCCATGCTGGCCATCTACCGGCTGGGCGGCCACCTCCCCACGCCCGGGGTGAACTTTCTCAAGCTGGAAGAGTTCTTTAACTCACAGCGCGGATCGTTCCTCGGCTTCGTCGACCTGTTTTCCGGCGGCAACCTGCGCCGTCTGACCATTTTTGCCCTGGGCATCATGCCGTATATAACGGCATCGATCATCCTCCAGCTTTTGACGGTTGTCTACGAACCTCTGGCCAAGCTGCAAAAAGAGGGGGAACTCGGCCGCAAGAAAATCACCATGTGGACTCGTTACCTGACGGTGATTTTGAGCGCCATGCAGTCGTTCGGCATCGCCATCGGCCTGGAGAAAGGCGGCGATTTCGTTCTGCACCCTGGACCGGCATTCATCCTGATGACCATGCTGACGCTCACTGCAGGCAGCACGTTCATCATGTGGCTGGGCGAGCAGATCACTGACCGAGGCGTTGGCAATGGCATGTCGCTGCTGATTTTTGCCGGCATTGTCGTCGGCCTGCCGCGCGGAGTGCAGGATTTGTTCGATAAAGCGAAAAATGGCCAATGGGGCGCAATGACCCCGGTTCTAATGTTCGGATTGGTTGTGTTCATGATTGCCGTTGTGGCCTTCATTGTCTACGTGGAGCGTAGCGAGCGGCGGATTCCGGTGCAATACGCCAAGCGCGTCGTCGGACGCAAAGTCATGGGCGGGCAGTCGACGCACCTGCCTCTGCGTGTAAATGCAGGCGGCGTCATGCCAGTGATCTTCGCGTCTTCGATTCTGACCTTGCCGCAGACCGTCGGCTACGGCCTTAAGAACAGCCGCTATTTCGCCGATCTGTTCCGTTGGCTGGGCTGGGGCGAGCCACTTTACACCTTGCTGTACGCGATCGGCATCATTTTCTTTGCCTATTTCTACGTGTCAATTGTCTTCAATCCCAGCGAAGTCGCCGACAATATGCGCAAATATGGCGGATTTATTCCCGGCATCCGCCCGGGGAGACGCACGGCGGATTACATCAATGAAGTCATGACCCGCATTACGCTGGTAGGTGGGTTGTATCTGATCGTCATCTCCTTCATCCCCGAATGGATGATCGCGGGCGTTCACCTGAACCACTTGCCCATATGGCTGGGAGGCGGACTGTTCGAAAAGCTGCCGGTGTGGGTGACGAACGGCCTGGGAGTGAACTTTTATTTTGGCGGAACATCGCTGCTGATTGTAGTGGGTGTGGCCATGGACACGGTGACACAGATCGAAGCGCAACTGATCATGCGCCACTATGATGGATTCACTTCGCGCAGCGGAAGAATCCGCGGGCGACGGAACTGGTCTTAAGCGACGCAGAGCTTACTGCCTCTCTGCTGGAACCAGCAGGTTGGCAATTGAGTTAGACGAGACGTTGCAAGCAACGTCTCCACGGCTGGGGTTGCTGCACTGTGTTGTAACCGGGAGGCTGTGTGGGAGGCCACCGGAAACACTGAAAATCGGGAGGCTTTGGGCCAACTGATGGCGCAGGAAACCTCGCGCGATGTAGGTCCCGTGGTATTGCTTGGGCCGCCGGGCGCCGGTAAGGGCACACAGGCCAAGCGCATCATGGAAAAGTACATGATCCCGCAGATCTCTACCGGTGACATTCTGCGGCACAACGTGGCCCAGGGAACCGAGCTTGGCATCCAGGCCAAGGCAATCATGGCCCGCGGAGAACTGGTTCCCGATGAATTGATGTATCCCATGGTCCGGGAAAGACTGAGCCGGGCGGATTGCAAGCGGGGCTATATTCTGGACGGATTTCCTCGAACCGCCGGTCAGGCCGGATGGCTCGATGCTTTGCTTGAGGACAAGTTCTTTGAAAATTCGCGGCCCACGCGGGCCTGGCCAATTGTGATACGGCTGGATGTCGACTATAATCAATTACTGCTTCGGATCACTGGACGACGCTCTTGTCCCACCTGTGGGCGGATCTACAACGTCCACTTCCAACCGCCCCGCACCGATGAACTTTGCGATCTGGACGGGACGAAGCTGGTAACCCGCAATGACGACAGGTTGGAAGTGATTCAGCCACGTTTGAAGGCTTATCAGGAGCAGACTGCGCCGGTAGCGGACTACTATCAGCGTACTGGCAGGTTGGTTGCGGTGAACGGTGATTTGCCCATCGATGAAGTCACGCAGCGGATCTTCAGGATTCTGGAAGATCACCACGGCTAGATGTCTGGCGTTCGAACATGGCCATTGTTTGCAAATCGGCGGCGGAGATTGAGCGCATGCGGCAAAGCGGCCGCATCGTGCGCCAGGTGCTCGATCACGTGCGTTCGCTGGTGAAGCCGGGCGTAACCACCATGGATTTGGAGCGCGCCGCGGAAAAGAAGATCGCCGAACTGGGGGCGAAGCCGGCCTTCAAGGGATACTACGATTATCCTTGTGTGCTTTGTACCTCTGTGAACGACGAGATCGTGCATGGCATTCCCTCCGACAAACGGGCGCTGAAGGCAGGAGACATTGTTTCCATCGACTGCGGAGTAGTGCTCGACGGATACTACGGCGATGCAGCGATTACCGTTCCGGTGGGCCAGGATTTGAAGCCGGAATTGCAAAAGCTCTTGAAGGTAACCGAAGAATCGCTCTACCGTGGAATCGAACAGGCGCTGGTCGGGAATTCGATCGGTGATGTCGGAGCCGCTGTGCAGGCGCACGTGGAGGCTGCAGGTTTCAGCGTAGTCCGCGATTTTGTGGGACACGGCATCGGCACAAAGCTGCACGAGGAGCCGCAGATTCCGAACTTCGGAGCGCGCGGCCACGGTGCGAAGCTGCGCGAAGGCATGGTACTGGCAATTGAGCCGATGGTGAATTACGGCAAGCCAGACGCTCGGGTGCTCGATGACAAATGGACTGCCGTTACAGCTGACGGCAGTTTCAGTGCGCACTTCGAGCACTGCGTTGCCGTGACCAAAGATGGGCCGGTGATTTTGACGCAGTAGACGAACTCTCAGCGCTCAGCTTTCAAAACTTTAGCAATGCCGGAAGCTGAGAGCTATGAGACATGAGTTAAGGAAGACGCTATAGAGTTGAGGTGTTTAGCGGGCGTGAGCGAAGCGGAAGTCCGCTGCCGAAATCCCGATTTGTCGATGCGAGGGATCTCGCGGCAAAAATGCAAGGAGCGAATGAGTAAGGAAGACGCGATTGAGGTGATGGCAACGGTCCTGGAACCGCTGCCCAACGCCATGTTCAAAGTGGAGTTGGAGAACAAGCATCAGGTGCTGGCGCACGTTTCCGGCAAGATGCGCAAGAATTTCATTCGTATTCTCCCGGGCGACAAGGTCGCAGTCGAACTTTCGCCGTACGACCTGAATCGCGGAAGAATCGTTTATCGCTATAAGTGACGCCGTTTAGCGAGGCGTCTGAGCCTCGCTGGCGTCATCCTGAGCGCGGCGAAGGATCTCAGGAAGAGGATTTATATAGTCATGAAAGTTCGAGCATCCGTAAAAAAGATTTGCGACAAGTGCAAGATCATCCACCGCAAGGGAGTGGTGCGGGTGATTTGCGTCAACACGAAACACAAGCAGAGGCAAGGATAGCCGATTTTGGGTGGCGCAGCTCTTCAGCGCTGCGATCACCGGACACATCGAACCGCGGCTTCAGCCGCTGAGGTAACTGAATGGCACGTATTGCAGGCGTCGATCTTCCGCGCCAAAAGCGTATCAACATTGCGCTCACGTATATCTATGGCATCGGGCATCCGCGCGCGGGCGGGATCTTGGACGAAGCCAACGTGGATCCCATGAAGAAGGTCCAGGATCTCAGCGAAGAAGAAGTCAACCGCATCCGCACTGTGATCGAGTCGCAGGGGATGGTGGAGGGCGATCTGCGCAAGGAGGTTTCGATGAACATCAAAAGACTCATCGAAATCGGCTCTTATCGCGGGTTCCGCCATCGGCGGAATCTGCCAGTACGCGGACAGCGCACGCATACCAACGCCCGCACCCGCAAAGGCCCGCGCAAGGGCACGGTGGCGACACGGAAGAAGGCGACGGCGAAAACATAGGAGCGAGTCGTCGGCCGTTGGCTATCGGTCGTTGGCCAAGAACCGGGAGCTGGTTTTCTAACGACCAACGACTAAAGACCCAAGGACGAATTTATGGCAAAACCAGCAGCAGCGGGCGGCGCAGCCGCTCCGGAAAAAAAAGGCAAGAAGAAGACGTTTAAGAAAAAAGAACGCAAGCACGTGCCCCATGGCCTTGTGTTTGTACAGGCGTCTTTCAACAACACCATCGTGACTATCACAGACATGAACGGCAACGTTCTGTCGTGGAAAAGCTCCGGTTCACTGGGGTTCCGCGGATCGCGCAAGGGAACTCCGTTTGCCGCGCAGCAAGCTGCATCGAACGCCGCCAACATGGCGCGCGAACACGGTGTGCGCAGCGTGGATGTGCGCGTCAGCGGCCCGGGCTCGGGGCGCGAGAGTGCGGTGCGCGCATTGGCTTCCGCGGGCATTGAAGTCCGCTCGATTAAGGATGTGACGCCTATCCCGCATAACGGCTGCAGGCCGCCTAAGCGGCGAAGGGTGTAAGAGGGAATAACCGATTCCCGAACGGGAGGTGCAGCGATGACCGCTTCGCTCGAGAACATTGCAGTCCAGGCGCAGGTTGCTCCGAAGGCGGTCGTGGCTTTGCTGCATGTTGCGGACGTGCAGCGCTCGGTTGCGTTTTATGAGAAGCTTGGATTCGAATTAGGCAACGAGCCGCTTAAGAACGAGCAAGGGGACGTAAGTTTCGCCTGGATGCATCACGGCAACGCGGCCCAGATTATGCTAACCCGTGGTGAGAAGTCACCGCGTCTGACACAGGGATTGCTGTTTTACCTGTATGCAACCGATATGCCGGCGTATCGCGAGCAATTGATCGCGCGCGGCGTTGAAGTGGGCAAATTGACGTATCCCTTTTGGTCACCCGGCGGGGAGTTTGAAGTAAATGACCCCGATGGCTGGGCCTGGATCGTTTGCTGAGGCATGAAATCTAATGTAGGAGCGGCATGCCGCTCTGCAAAACGGATCGGGAAGAAGGGACTGCCAGTCCCGTAAACCGATCGTCACCTGAGGTAAAGGAGAAACAAATTGGCACGTTACACAGATGCAGTATGCCGTCTATGCCGCCGCGAGGGCATGAAGTTGTTCCTCAAAGGTTCGAAATGTTTCAGCGATAAGTGTCCTATCGAAAAGCGCAACTTCGCTCCCGGGCAACATGGGAAAGACCGTAAAGCCAAGATTGTCGGATACGGCCTGCAGTTGCGCGAGAAACAGAAGGCCAAGCGCATTTACTTCACGCTGGAAGGCCAGTTCCGCAACTACTTTGAGAAGGCCGCAAAGTCGCGCGGAGTCACCGGCGCAAAGCTGCTTGAACAACTTGAGCGCCGTCTCGACAATGTCGTTTATCGTCTTGGCTTCGCCCAGTCGCGGCGCCAGGCGCGGCAGTTGGTGCGCCACGGGCACGTTGCCGTCAACGGCAAGAAGGTAAACATTCCTTCTTACCAGGTTAGCGTGGGGCAGGAAGTTTCGATTCGAGAGAATAGCAAAAAGCTGCCCGTCCTCGAGCTGGCAAAAGAGTACGCGAGCCACGGCACGACGCCGACATGGCTGGAAGTCGATCGCGACAATTACAAGGCGAAAGTTCTATCGCTGCCCAAGCGCGAAGATATTCAGCTGCCGGTGAACGAGCAGTTGATAGTTGAGTTGTACAGTAAATAGTCGTTAGCCGCTGGCCGTTAGTCGTTGGCCAACGACCAAGGACAAACGAACAGCGATCATTTTAGGTCCATTACATTCGTGCCAGATCAGCCTGTGCGGCGTTGACCTGAATCCGGACCGATTCAGCGAGCTGTACTCAGCCACATGGCCGAAGGAGAGAAACAAATGCTTTGGAAAGGGTTTCAAAAACCGAAACGTTTAGCCGTTGATACTTCCACCCTCACCGACAAGTACGGCATCTTCTGGGCCCAACCGTTCGAGCGCGGATTCGGCACGACCGTGGGCAATGCCCTGCGCCGAGTCTTGCTGAGTTCGATTGAAGGCGCAGCAGTCACTGCCGTCAAGATCGAGGGAGTGCTGCACGAGTTTCAGTCGATTCCCGGGGTGGTCGAAGACGCGACCGACATCATCCTCAACTTGAAACAGATTCCCTTCAAGCTCGCGGGCGACGCCCCGAAGGCGATTTATTTGCGCGCGGATCAACCGGGAGTCGTCACCAGTGGCATGATCGAAGCCGACGGCGACGTCGAAGTCCTGGACAAAGACGTCTACATTGCCACCGTCAGCGAAGGCGGTAAGCTCGACATGGAAATGCGCCTCAAGCGCGGCCGTGGCTACGTTTCCGCCGACAAGAACTTCGATGAGGATCTCGGCATCGGGTTTATTCCCATCGATTCCGTTCATTCGCCCGTGCGGAAGTGCAATTACACCGTGGAGGCTGCGCGTCTCGGCCAGATCACTGACTACGACAAGCTCACTCTCGAAGTGTGGACTAACGGCTCGATCACGCCCGCCGATTCCATCGGTCTGGCGGCCAAGCTGCTCAAGGACCACATGAATATCTTCATCAACTTCGAGGAAGAGATCGAAACCGGTGTTTCGTCCGCAGAAGACCGCAAGCCCGAGATTCACAACGAGAACCTGAATCGCTCCGTCGAAGAACTCGAACTTTCGGTGCGCAGCTACAACTGCCTGAAGAACGCTAATATTCAGACGATCGGCGAGCTGGTGCAGAAGACCGAGTCGGAAATGCTCAAGACCAAGAATTTCGGCCGCAAGTCGCTGAACGAGATCAAAGAGATTTTGTCCTCGATGGGTCTGAGTCTCGGCATGAAGATCGACGAGCATGGCAATGCCGTGCCCGGCCCGACTTCGAACATGGTATTGCCGGCCTCGGCTTACGGGCCGGACGATCAGCTGTAGAAATGCAGGGGTCAGGGATCACGGACCAGAAAAAACAAATCTGGTCCGAGACTCCTGGCCGCCTGACGAAAAATTATAAAACGACCACTGGGCCCTAGCCTGGCCCCTGAGGTTTCCATGCGTCACAAAGTTGCTGGATACAAACTCGGACGTAACACCGCGCACCGGCGCTCGCTGTTGCGCAACCTGGTCACGTCGGTAATCGTTGAAGAGCGGATCGAAACGACCGTTCCTAAAGCCAAGGCCGCGCGACCGCTGGTTGAGAAGATGATCACGCTCGGCAAGCGTGGCGATCTCGCTGCACGCCGTCTCGCGGCTGGATATCTCATGACTGACGAAGCTCTTGTGAAGCTTTTCGACACCATCGGCCCGCGCTTCGGCGACCGCGAGGGTGGATACACGCGCATCATTCGCACCGGCTGGAACAAAGGTGATGGCGCCGACCGCGCATTTCTCGAGCTGCTGGGCAGCGAAAAAGTGCTCGACGAGAAGCGCGAAAAACGCGCCGAAATCCGCGCCAAGAAAGCCGCCGAAGCCAAGAAGGCAATGGAAGAGGCCGAAGCCCAGGCTGCGAGGGATGGTGGAGCAGAACCTACGAAAGAGAAGGAAGAGGATAAGAAAGAGTAGGTTCTAAGTAGCGCGGTGTTTAGCACTGCGAACAAGATTGCTTCAATTGACACAACAGGCACGCCGAAAGCCGTGCCTTCATTTTGCGCTCGCCGTCAATTTAGACCCTCTTTCTTGAACGCTTCCACAAACAACGAATGCGGCAATCCGTTCGCGTCACCCGGCTCATATGCTGGCGGCGCTTCGCTATATAGCCGACTCTTTCCTTCGGCCGATTCCTCGATATGCGCGAAACCGACGTTCCGCAGCATTTCATTCAAATAGCCAAAGTCGAATGCAGTCCGATGCTGCCCGTCGCAGAAAACAAAATTTGAAAACCGCCCACCGAGAGAATCAAAGTGCCGCGGAAAAGAATCCTCAAACCATTCGCGGCGTCCCTGGTGATATGCCGTGATGGCGTTTTTCAAATTCGGCACCACCAGCCTCAGCCCGCCCTCATTTTTGAGCACACGATAACATTCACGTAAAAGCCGGTTGAGTTCATCGGGGTAAAAGTGCTCGATCGTATGCGTCGAATAAATTGAGTCTACTGAATTCGAGGAGTAAGGCAGGCCGCGGCGAACATCGAGCCAAAGATCGAGCTTGTGCTGAGGGTTGGCGTCGATGTTTACGAAGCCATCGAGATATTTCGGCCCGCAGCCTAAGTGCAGATGCAGCGGCTTGCCGTTCCGAGAGCGCCGCGCATAAGCCCACTTCCTGATCCAATAGTTCGGAAGCGTGGCTTTTGAGAGACCCAGGAAGTAAAGGTCCTTGTACCGCTGATGCAGCAAATTTCCCCCTGATGATTGCGGCAGATTATACGACAGTGACGCTTGTGCAGGGTTGAGGAAGGAGGGAGCAAGCGGGCAACTCGGAGCGCTTTTCGCCGCCTTGATGT